>DAOUHZ010000014.1:0-41360 GCA_034428455.1 Dehalococcoidia bacterium | reverse complement strand
CGGGAAGAGGTCCACGCGTACCTGGACGAGGCCGAGGACCGGCAGGCCACCGGCAACGGCGGCGAGAACCCCGCGGCCCGCAGCGCCAACCTGACCGCCGAGTCGCTGGCCATCCTGCTGGGCGGCGGCGCGGACAAGGCCGACGAGGGTCAGAAGATCCTGGCCGCCATCCGCCAGCGGCAGGTGAAGGAATACTTCCAGCGGCTGAAGTCCTGCGGCTTCGACGACCGCATCGAGAGCGGGCGGGTGAACCCGGCGCTGCTGGAGGTCTACCAGGCAGCAGCGTAACTCGCCACACATCGGCACTGGAATGCCGACGGCCCGTCGTCCTGAGGTCGGCGGGCCGTGGCTATTGCATCAATCGGGAATAGGCAGGCGTTTGCTGGTTCCGGTACGCTGTGAATTGCAGGTAATCTATGGAAGTAATTTTCCGTACCCGGCAGTTACAGCGGAACTATGAAAACCGTGTGCGAGCCATCATAGATTGGGGGCCTGAGGTTGGTCAGCGATACGGTCAACGCATTGACGAAATCCGTGGCGCCCAAAGCATGGGCCATTTGTACAGGATTCCTGCCTTTCGTCTCCATCCCCTGCACGGTTCCCGCGCCGGCGAATTGTCCATCTACTTGATCGGGCGTTGGCGCCTCATCGTGACCATGGATGATACAGCTCAAACCGTCATCGTTGAAGAGGTGAGCAACCATTATGACAACTAGCAATCAAGAATTGTTTTCCAATTGGGCGATCCCTCCAGGTGAAACCATCGCGGAAAACATTGAGGTCCTCGGTATACCCCTAAATCAACTCGCCGAGTCGCTCAGCTTGCCAGTGGAGGCCGTGGAAGAGATTATCAGTGGAGAACGTGCCATCATTCCCGATGTCGCTGTCGGTCTGGAGGCCGCCTTGGGCATACCGGCGCAGTTCTGGCTCAATCTTGAGGCGCATTACCGGGCTACCATCGCCCACAATTGGGAAAAGACGGGCGGCAGGAAAGAGGAATGGACGGATTGGTGCTTTGGCCGCCTGCTGCGCAAATACCAGCAAGAGGGTGCGGCCGACCGTGCGGCTGTATGATTGAGCCAGCCAGCCCATTACGCAAGTGAGGCATTATGACCACGCAGAATGATCCGCAGAACGGCAGCCACCCAGGAGATCCCGTCGACGATAGCAATCCCACCGGAAACTACCGGTCGTCGGCCGCCGAGCGCGTCCAACAGGATGTGGCCGAGAACACGGCGGCCGAGCCCGAGAGCGTCGAGACCGCGGAGGCGCCCGCCGAACCCGAGGCCCCTCAGTCGCCATCCGACCGGTTCCCCTGGATGAAGGACACCAGACAATGGGGGACCCGCGCCGCGCCCACGGCCCACGGGCTGACCATCGATGGGATCAACGTGGGCCTGTACGGGGAGATCCCCGAGGAGAGCCGGGAGATGACCCGCATGCCGCGCGGGTCCTTTGCCACGCCGGGAATGCCCCGCCTGGACAACTACTCGGTGAACCGCAAGGACGAGTTGTGGTCGGACAACGCGGCGTGGCTGTACGAGGAAGCCATCCAGCGCCGCTGGAACGCCATGCAGGACATCCCGTGGGACGACATCCCCGACCAGCCGGAGACGCTGGAACTGGCCTGGTGCCAGCTGTGCACCGAGCTGGGACAGCACGCCACCGCCGAGATCGACACCATCGGCCTGTGGCTGCACCGGATGAACTACGCTTTCATCGAGCCCAAGATGTTCCTGGCCACCCAGGAATTCGACGCGGCGCGGCACTTCGAGGCGATGCGACACCGCGCCCTGTGCAACGGCGGCGCCCTTGGCATCGAGTCGGTGGGCATGATGAGCCGGCGCATGGTGGAAACCCGGGCCGGCTGGCCCGAGGTCTCCGTTTCGCTGTACATCGCGCGGGGCACGCTGACGATGCTGCTGTACCGGTTCGGGGCGCACTATGCGACCAATGCCGTTGATCGCAAGATGTTCGGCCTGTGCCTACAGGACAAGGCCCGGCACATGGCCTACGGCATGGCGATGCTGAAGCTCACCGTGGCGGTGAAAGGCGTCGAATTCGGCGTATCGCTGCGCCGGATTCTTGGCTCCATCGAGAAAGACATGGCCGGCGAAATGCGGGATCCAGTGCTGTGGGAAGCGATGGCGATCATCGCCGGGGGGTCGGTTGCCGCGATGGCAGAGGGAATGGAAGCGGTCAACCGACTGCGCGCGGACTACGTGCGTCAATACCTGACCCGATTGCAGTACGCGGGGATCCAGAAGCAGGAGAGCGGTCTGCACCCTGACCTGGCGTCCGTGTTGCAACAGGGGTAGCAGAACTATGCCACCGCGAACCCGACGCCCGGAAACCCCGGCCCGCCGCGATGCCCGCATTGCCAAGCATTTGGAGCAGGCGCGCGATTATTGGTCCAAGTGGCCGGCTCATCTGGCCGAGGGCGACTACTGCCAGGCCGGCGAAAAAGGCTGGGGAACCGTCGCTCAGTTGACCAAAGCCGTCGCAACCCTGCGCAGCTGGGAGCATTATGATCACGATGCTATCCGGGACGCGATCACTGCGCTGGTCGGTGAGATGCCCCAGCAAGGACGAGATATTGCGCGCGGCCTTGCCGCTGCCGAGCGTCTCCATGGCAATTTCTACGAGGTTTTTATGACCCTGGAACTTGCCCGATACGCCCTAGAGGACGTACGGCCGCTGCTGGACATCCTATGGGAACTGTTGCCCGAGCAGTACACTGGCGGCGTGTCGTTTGGCCAGTGGGCCGAGCAGGTCTGATCCAAGTCTGAATGATCCCATAACTCGCGGCGGTGTCTGCGGGCGTTGCGGCGGCGATGGCGTAAAATAGCCGCCGCTTATGCTGATATCGTCCGCGAACCTGCTGCCCGAGGACATCGGGGCCTTCGTCCGTCTGGCCGTGCTCTGCGCCTTCTCCGGCGCCGTCGCCATCTGGGTCAACGGGTGGTTCCAAGCGCTGGTGGCTACGGTGTTGGGAGACCCCGCCCCGCGGGCGCAGGGACGGCTCTTCGGCAATCCCCTGCGTCACCTGGATATCGCCGGGATGATCCTGGCGACCGTCTCCGGGTTCGGCTGGGGGCGCCAGTTGCCGGGCCCGCCCGGACGGCAGGGGCGATGGCCGTCGGTGGTGGTCGCGGCCGCCGGGCCGCTGGGGAACGTCACGGTCGCGTTTCTGCTGGCGTCGCCGGTAAAGGCGGGCCTGCTGGGATGGACCTACCCCTCGCCGGACAGTCTGAACCTGGTGATGACCGGAGGGTTGCGATCCGGCATATCCGACGTGATCGGGTTGTTGATCATCTACAACCTGCTGCAAGCCGCGTTCCAGGTGCTGCCCCTGGCGCCGCTGGCCGGCTACCGGGCCCTGGGCGCGCTGCTGCCGGCCTCGTCGGCGGAGGGACACCAGCGGTTCCAAAGGTTCGCCCCGCTGTTGCTGGTGGCGTTGGTGGCGTCGGATTTCGTGCTGAGACCGGGAATCTTGTGGTCCACCCTGCTCCCGGTGGCCAACTGGCTCGCCGGACTGGCCACCGGCTACTGAGTGGGACCGAAACGCTCGGTTCGAATGGCAGTCTCTTCGATGCCGGCGGACAGCAGGGCGTCGGCTGCGGCCTCCACGAATCCGGTAGGCCCGCAGGCGTAGCACAACGGCACCGCGTTGTCGCCGTGCATCGCCATGAGTTCGTAGATGCACTCCCGCACCATGTCAGCGTCGACCCGGCGGTCGTATCCAATCCAGCCGGGCGGCTGCCGTCTGGTAAGTGCGCACCGAACAGTCACGGATGGGTTGCGCCTACCCACGCTGTCGAGGAACTTGCGGTAGATTATGTCCTCAGGGCCACGGACAGAATAAAGCAGCAAGGCCGGCGTGTCCGGAGCGGCCAGGTTCCGGTGCATCAGGATGGATTTCAGGGGAACGATGCCGGAGCCGCCGCCAAGCAGCAACAGCGGACCGCCCAGATCCGGCGTCCAGGTGAAAGGGCCACCGATGGGACCGCGCACCTCCAGGACATCACCGGGTTCCACCACTTCGTGGAAGTACGGGGAAACCTCGCCGTCGGGTATCAGCTCCACCGTCAGATCGATGCGCCCGAAATCATCGGGGGCCGATGCTATCGAATAGGAGCGCTGCGCCTGGTAGCCGTCGGGGGCGGTGAGACGGACGTCGTAGTGCTGTCCGGCGCGAAAAGGACGCGGATCAGAGAGTCGCAGGGTGTAGGTCTTGGCGCGGTAGGTCTCGACAGTCACCCGCTCCACGGTGGCCGACTGCCAATGCGTGGCAGGCACTGCCGCTGAGTCCTGCACTAATCACCCCAGTACCTCTGTTCCTTCCAGGGATCCCCGTACATGTGGTAGCCGTACTGCTCCCAAAAGCCGGGCTGGTCCTGGGGCATGAACCGGATGCCGCGCAGCCACTTGGCAGATTTCCAGAAGTACAGATGCGGAACCACCAGGCGAGCCGGTCCACCGTGCTCGGCAGCGATGGGTTGTCCGTCAAACTCAAAGGCGACCATGCCCCGCCCCTCAAGCACGTCCCACGTGGGCAGGTTGGTGGTGTAGCCCCCGTAGGAAAAGGCCATGAGGTAGGGCGGCGGATCGGTAACCCCGGCAGCGATCAGGAGATCGTCGATGGTGACGCCCTTCCAGGTGGTGTCCAGCTTGCTCCACTTGGTGACGCAGTGGATGTCGGTAAAGATTTCCGTCTCGGGCAGCGAACGAAACTGCTCCCAGTTCCACTCACCCAGGGGCTCGCCCTCGGCGCCTACCAGGACAAAACTCCACTGGTCCGTCGGCACGCGTTGGGTCGGTCCTGCGGTCAGCACCGGGAATCCTCGTTCCAAGTATTGACCGGGCGGAATGGGACGCGGAGGTGTTTCGCGGCGTCGTCCGAAAAATCCACGGGTAACCATATGCGCGCACTCCTGATGTCGACGTTATTTGTCGAGGGTATAAAATCCCCAGAATCCTGTCAAACGCTGGGAGACAGAAAACACGATTGCAAAACTCCCTCTCCCATGGCAGGAGAGGGTTGAGGTGAGGGGGGTTGCAGCGGCCTTCACCCTCACCCTAACCCTCTCCCATCAAGGGAGAGGGGAACTTTCGGAGTTTCGCGATTGTCTCGACAGAACGGTGTTCCCGGCGCGGGCGGCCGCGTCAGCATTCGTAGTCGTATTCGTCGTACCTCTCGTCATAGTACAGGTCGTCATCGGGACGGCGGCGGAGCTTGCCGTAGAGCCATTTGCCCACGACCACCACAACCGCCAGCATCACCAAGCCACCGATGATCCAGATATCCAGGTAGGCCAGGAAGGACAGGTCAGCGGATCCACCTCCCGACTGTAAGGCGACTGCAAGTAAAATCAGAGAGATCATGTTCAATTCGTTTGTCGTTCCAGCGGACGCCCGTACCGGGCGGACCGGCAAGGGATCGCGCCGGGCATCGGGGAGGCCGTGAGTTTGTGGGCCAAGTACGTAGCAGTGGCGTTGACCGCCGCGTCACCCATAGGCGAGGAACTGATCTCCATCCCCCTGGGCGTGGGACTGGGATTGGATCCGGTGCTCGTTGCCGTGGTATCCGTGGTGTTCAACATGCTGCCGGCGCTGGTGATATCGGCGTTGTTTCGCAGGGCAGAGCAGGGGACCGGGGTGTTAAGAGTGATGCTGCGCATGCGTCCCGAGCCGGTTCGATGGGCGATCAGGTGGATGTTGCGACGTCGCAGCCAACGGCTGTTGCGGGCGCTGGACCGTTGGGGCGTATGGGGAGTATTGATCGTCACGCCATGGGCCGGGGTGTATGGTACCACGTTGACCCTGGAGGTGGCCGGGATGCGCCGGGGTCGGTTGTTGGCGTCAATTGCCGCAAGCCTGATCATACACGCGGCGATTGTAACCGTGGCATCTGTGGGAGTTTTCAGTCTCGTGTGATCGGAATTCGCCGAATCCCGCATCGTTAGCCGAATGACGTCTGCGGTTTGGATGTACAAAAATAGCGCCAGATGCCCGCCACACCACCCGGCAGACGGGGGAGCAAGGCGGAGCCGGGCAGTGTAAACCAGCCCAATGGCGGAGATCATGAGGCAAACGGTAAATTCGTTTCTGCAACACCTCATCGTTGAGCGGGGCTTTTCCCAGAACACGCTGGACGCCTATAGCAACGACCTGAACCAGTTCCGGGAGTTCGTCGCGGACAGCCTCAACTCCGAGGACCAGGAAGTCTGGCGTCTGGTCGACATCAACCTCCTCAACGCCTACATCAGCGAGTTGCGAGACAACCGCAAGTACCGGGACACCACCACCGCCCGCAAGGTGGCGGCGGTCCGATCGTTCTTCGGCTACCTGAGCGCAAACGGGCTGATTGCCGAAGACCCCACGGAGAACCTCGGCTCGCCGCGAGTGGGACGAACGGTTCCCAAATACATCTCCGAAGATGACGTGAGGCGTTTGCTGGCCACAGCAGCCGATACCGGAACGCCGGAAGGGCGCCGGGACGCCAGCATCCTGGAACTGCTGTATGCCACCGGCCTGCGCGTAAGCGAACTGGTGGCGCTGAACGTGCAGGACATCGACTTCGAAGAGGGGTTCATCCGCACCTGGGGCAAGGGGTCCAAAGAGCGGATCGTCTACCTGTACCCGGATGCCCTGTCGAACCTCCGGGAATACATCGGCGGCGCGCGAGTTGAGCTACTCGGCGACAAGCGCGGCGAGACGGCGTTGTACCTGAACCAGCGCGGCGAGCGGCTCACCCGGCAATGGGTATGGAACATCCTGAAGACGGCAGCGAAGGCCGCCAACGTCGACCCGAAGATCACCCCGCACACGCTGCGGCACAGCTTCGCCACCCATCTGTTGCAGAACGGCGCCTCCCTGCGCCACGTGCAGGAGCTTCTGGGACATTCCAGCATCTCCACGACGCAGGTGTACACGCACCTGACCGACTCCCACGTCCGCGCCGAATACGAGCGGAGCCACCCGCGGGCGTAACCTTCAGGCGAACGATAAGGCAGGTACGCAAACTCGTAAAAATCCTCTGCAAGTTGCGTTTCGCCCATAAGCGAAATAGAATCTCCACAGGGTACCTGCGGGGGACCAGAGTGCGTGTTACCGCTATTCGAGCCCAACGGCTATCTGCCGCCGGGCATTCACGAAGCAACATGGCAGCAAACTGCCGAACGCTTGGGAACCAACCCACATCGAAGGACGTTACTCCAAGGCTTGTTGCGCGCCTTGGAAAGCCTGCAACAATCAGGCTGTCAGAGAATATATCTCGACGGCAGCTTTGCCACCAGCAAGGAACTTCCTGGGGATTTCGACGTGGCATGGGAAACCACTGACGTAAACCCTCGACTGCTCAACCCAACACTGCTGGACTTCAGCAACCGCCGTCAAGCCCAGAAGCTAGCCTTCGGCGGCGAACTTTTCCCAGCAGACTGGGAGGCCGACGAACAAGGCAGAACTTTCCTGGAGTTTTTCCAAACCGACCAGCAGGCCGTTCCCAAAGGGATAATCGCCATTGACTTGAGGACTCTCCCATGATTGAAAATGAAGAACAATACCGGGTAACTCAAGAGCGAGAGCGAACATTCTCACAGTTGATCGAGCGCATGGAAAGCGGGGCAGCAGAGAGCATTGCTGACGAGGACCCCATCATAAGCAAAGCCAAGATGGACGCTACACGCAGCATTTTGCAAGAGCTCCGAGAGGAACTCATAGAATGGGAATCGCGGCAATGCCCCAAAACGACCGATTCCCTGCGGACCGCATAACCGCCCCCCCGCAGTGCGGACAGCCGTTCTTTCGCCGAATGGGGGAGAAGAGAGCACCGAAGGACCCTGGGCGGGTTACCCTCGTCGTTGCAGATTCTTGATGGCCTCGTCGATGCGGCGCACCTGCTCCGTGTCTCCGGATGAGAGCCGGTAGCAGCGGTCAAGATACAGTTGGGCCAACTGCACGCCGTTGGGGGTGGTGTCGTTGGCAGCGTCGACCAGCGAGCCGATGCCAAATTCATCGGGCAGGTGCCGGCCCAGGGCGGTCATCTCCGCGATGATGTCGGCAATGGCGGTGGAATCGTTGCCTTCCTGAGCGAAGCGCAGGCGGCCCAGCAGCCGGCCCATCTCGGCCAGACGGTCGCCCTCGCTCATGAAGCTCCAGAGCACCTCGTTGACGCCCAGGCTGTCGCCGTCGTCTGCATCCACCGCCCCGGCGAGGGGAGCGGACCCGCCCAGCGGAATGGCGGCGTCCTCAGCGGAAACGGTGGAGACGCCCTCCTCGCCGCTGGCGCGAACCCAGGAGTCGGCGTACTCCTGCACTGCCTGGGCCACCGATTCCATCATGCGAGCCAGGTCATAGGAGAACATGCTGCCACCGTAAACCAGGTCGTCGTTGCGGACGTTGGCGAGGCGGACCAGATGCTCGTAGCCGCCCTCCACCAGCTCGGACATTGGCGGCATGGCGAAGGCCGAGAAGTTGGCCAGCGGGCCGGAACCGGCACTCCCCAAATGCGCGGCCAGGAAGGGAGGTACGTACTTGGTCAGATCGGCGGTTATGGGCAGCGTGACGATGTAGGTGCCGTACACATGGTCCGGCTCGGTGTCCACGCGAAAATACAGGATCGCGTGGCCGCGCGGTCGCTGCGGGTCGCCGATTTCAAATTGCAGGTCCATCGCCGCAAGTATAGATTAGGGCTGCGGCTATGGCAAAGGCGCGAACGCTCGGAAAATTTGCTGACAGCATTCGATGGCGAACGGACGTTCTCTGATGATAGTGTGCCGACGAACCGCCTGCGGAGCGGTGATCATATCAACCACGGAGGATTCGGTATGTTGGCTACGGCTCAGACGTGCGCCGTCATTGGATTGGACGGCCAGATAATTCAAGCGGAAACGGACATATCACCGGGATTGCCGGCCTTCCACATCGTCGGTCTCCCGGACACCGCGGTGCAAGAGGCCAAAGAGCGGGTACGGGCGGCACTGCGCAACAGCGGCTGCGAGTTTCCCATGCGACGCATCACCGTGAACCTGGCCCCGGCAGATCTGAAGAAGGCCGGGCCGGCCTACGACCTGCCCATCGCGGTGGGAATATTATTCAGCACTGGGCAGGCTCCACCCACCGCTGACCCGGCGATATTCCTGGGCGAACTGTCGCTGGACGGCGGGCTGCGGCACACCGCCGGCATCCTGCCGATGGTTTCCGTGGCGCGGGACCAGGGAATAAGCTCGGTTTACGTGCCGGCGGTCGACGCGCCCGAAGCGGCCCTGGTGGATGGCGTGCGCGTGTATCCCGTGGAGACGCTGGCGCAACTGCTGTCCCATTTGCAAGGCGAGGCGGCAATCACTCCATTCCCGCAAAACGGCGTCCACCTCAACGGCAACCGAGAACAGCCCGGAAGCACCGATCTCTGCCACATCCGGGGGCAAGACCACGCCAAGCGAGCCCTGGAGGTAGCCGCCGCAGGCTTCCACAATATCCTACTGAGCGGTCCGCCGGGTTCGGGCAAGACCCTGCTGGCTCGCGCCCTGCCCGGCATCCTGCCGTACCTGACCCCCGATGAAGCGCTGGACGTCACCAAGATCTACAGCGTAAGCGGCAACCTGCCGCCGGACAGCCCGCTGATCGCCCAGCGCCCATTCCGCGCGCCGCATTACACCATATCCAACGCCGGCCTGGTGGGCGGCGGCCGGATGCTGCGCCCCGGCGAGATCACGCTGAGCCATCGGGGGGTGCTTTTCCTGGACGAGCTGCCGGAATTCGGGCACGCCGCGCTGGAATCGCTGCGGCAGCCCCTGGAGGACAAAACCGTGACCATCACGCGGGTCAGCGGCACGGTGACCTACCCGGCGAGCTTCATGCTGGTGGGAGCGATGAACCCGTGTCCCTGCGGTTACGCCTCCCATCCGCGCAAGGAGTGCGTGTGCAGCCCATCGGCCCGGGCCCGGTACCAGCGGCGCATCAGCGGGCCGTTGCTGGAACGCATTGACATCTTCGTGGAAGTTCCTCCGGTGGAATACGACAGCCTGTTGGGTCGGCCGGAAGCTGAGGGATCGGCGGCGGTACGGGAACGCGTGGTGGCGGCGCGTGCCATACAGGAAGCGCGGTTCGCGGAGACACCGGAATCTCGCGGGCTGTCCAACGCGGAAATGTCCGGCTCGATGATCTGGGAGCATTGCCACCTGCAAGATGATACGCAGGCGCTGTTGCAGCGAGCATCGCAGCAGCTGGATCTTTCGGCTCGGGCGCTGCACCGGGTGGTCAAGGTGGCGCGCACGGTTGCCGACCTCGCCGGAGCGGAGCTGATAGGACCGGCGCATCTTGCCGAGGCGTTGCAGTATCGCGCCCGGGAGTTGAGCTGACCGTCATCCATCAAACCAGACCTTGATGGACAACGCTTACAGGATTTAGGATGTGAAAAACACACCCAACTATGATGACGATGCGGAACGAGCGTCGATCTTCACCGTTCCGGTGCGACGCATCAGGCCCCACTTCTGGACGTTCAGCGTCTTTTTCATCGCCACCACCATTTTCTATGTCTACGTTCACGCGATAGACGCCGCCATCACATCGTGGCAAGACACGCCATCGGCTATCATGGGCGATGTAGTGTACGCCGCCGGGTTCTGGATCATATTCAGCCCGATCCTGGTCGAAGGAGTAGCCATGGTTTTCGCCGCAATTTTCCGACAGAAGACACGTCAAGAAGGTCGTGAGCAGGGCTTCGAGGAAGGACAGGTAGTAGGGCGGCAAGAAACCGACGCTGCCTGGCGTGAGTGGAACCAGCGACGGTTGCAAGCTATGGCTGACGGGGTCCTGTTCGACGAACCTGCTCCCAACCCACCGAACGGGACAAGCAACGTGAGGGAATAACGGACCGCCGGCTCTATCGGTCGGCAACACCGGGTCCGCCGCTGGGTTCCTGGAACGTGTTCAGCTGGATTCCGGCCGGAGGAGTCGCCATGGTATTCGCCGAAATGTTTCGTCAGAAAATGCGCAGAGAAGCGCGGGAGGAAGGACGCAGAGAAGCGCGGGAAAAGGAACATGAACAGGGGCGGGTCACAGGCCACAAAGAAGCCGACGCTGCCTGGCGTGAGTGGAACCAGCGACGGCGGCAAGCTATCGTCGAAGGGAAGCCGTTCGACGAGCCCACCCCTGATTTCAGGGCGGAACTGATCCAACGCGCGTTTGACGGCCGCGCCAAACCCCAACACTAGCGGAAGAGGTGACGCAGCACGAAGGTGATGGCCTGGCGCAGCTTGGGGTGTTGAGCCACGCGGACCGTGATGTAGATGTGCCCGCTGGCTCCGCCGTCCAACCCGGCGTTGCCCTGCCCACGGAGACGGAGGCGCCGGCCATCGGCGACGCCGGCGGGTATGGTGGCGCTCAGCCACAATTCGCGCCGCAGTCGCTGTTCCCCGGCGCACCGCCAACACTGACCGGCCTCCAGGGTCTCCTCCGGCTCGAATCCGGTCCCCCGGCAACGCTGACAGGTTTCCGTGCGTGTGACCGGGAACACTTTGCGCATTCCCTGTCTCGACTCCCGGGCCGTGATCAGCAGGGCGGCTTCGATATCCTCACCGCGTTGGGGAGATGACGGAGAATAGGTACGAGGACGCGAGGGACGAGTTGCGCTGGGCCGATCAGCATTGCGCTGACTGCGGCGGCTGGGCTGGGCGGCAGGCGGCTCGCTTACCCCGTAGATGTCGTAGTGGCGGCGACGCTGCGGGTCAGACAGGGTGGCGTACGCCTGATTGATCTCTTTCATGCGGGCTTCAGCTTCGGGCCCGGCGTTGAGGTCCGGATGATACTGCCGGGCCAGCCTGCGGTAGGCGGCACGGATTTCTTCCGTCGTGGCTGCCGCCGGGACGCCGAGGATGCTGTAGCAATCGCCGTTCATGATGTCGCCGCGATGTGCCGTAATCCTAGCAGGTAATACTCTGAATAATCACTGGCGATACCAGCGAGTTTGCCAATTGTCGCCGTGAATGATACCCTGAATGTGTCGGGGCGGGGCGTAGCGCAGCCCGGTAGCGCACCTGCATGGGGTGCAGGGGGTCGCCAGTTCGAATCTGGCCGCCCCGACCATTTCAACCAATACTCAATGGCCAGGGCGTCCTTCGGGGCGCCTTTTGCGTTACATGGCAGTGCGCCCGCCGTCCACGACCACCTCGCTGCCGGTGACGAACGACGCTTCATCGGATGCTAGGTAGACCACCGCGTAGGCAATGTCCTCAGGCCGGCCGATGCGGCCCAGGGGCACGCGACGGCGCTGTTCCTCATCGCTGAGCCCGCTGCCGCGATTGGCGCGGGACTCCTGCAACATGGGCGTGTCGATTGGGCCGGGATGCACGGAGTTGCAGCGAATGCCCTCACTGGCGTGCTGAATGGCGGTGGACTTGGTGAACAGCCTCACGGCTCCCTTGGTGCTGCTGTAGCCGGCCAGGTTGTAGTCATTACCGACCAGGCCAGCGGTGGATGATATGTTCACGATGCTGCCGCCCCCGGCCGCTCGCAAGGCGGGCAGGGATGTCTTGGTGCCCAGAAACACGCCCTTGGCGTTGACGTCGAAGAGACGATCCCACTCCTCGACGGTCATCTCCTCGATGCTGCGCCCCAGCACTATGCCCGCGTTGTTCACCAGCACGTTGAGCTTGCCGTACTCGGAAACGGCGGCATCGACCGCGGCCTGCCAGTCGGATTCGCTGGTCACGTCCAGATGGACGTAAGTAGCCTGACCGCCAAGTTCCCGGATCTCGGCCTCTACACGGCGCCCCTCGTCGTCGAGGATGTCACCGAACACCACGCACGCGCCCTCGGCGGCGAACATCCTGGCCTCCACCGCACCCTGACCGCGTGCGCCACCGCTGATGAGTGCAACCTTACCGTCTAGCCTGCCCATAGTTGTTGCCTCCTTTGAGGTTTTCACCCTCACCCTCTCCCTTGATGGGAGAGGGGACATTTTCAAGGGCTATTCATGCCCGAACATCAGTCGCCCTACCTCAAACGTGAAACCCGGCAGAACGTCCTCCCCATCCAACACTGCCGGTTCCTCCAATATTTCCATCTCACGCCCGGGGCGAAAGATATAGACGCGACGGTCGATGTCGTCCAGCATCCAGCCTAGGCGGGCGCCGCCCTCCATCCACTCTGCCATTTTCGCCAAGAGGGGCGGCAGTCGGTCGCTGCGGGAGCGGACTTCCACCACGAAGTCGGGCGCGCCGTTGATGGTGTTGCGCAATTCAAATTCAGTAAGATTGTCGAACCGTTCTTGGGTAATCCAGGCGGCGTCGGGCATGTCTGCGCGTTGCAGGGAAGCCGGAACGCGACGGTTTGAGAAAAGTGCGCTCCGAGGTTGCCTCGGTCCCACATACCGAGATCTGCGTTGATTACGGTCTCGCCGCGGTTGCTCAAAGCGCCTGACGGGGCCATTACGATCAGTTCTCCCTGCGCAGAAAATTGAAAGTCGTAGGGTTCGTTGTCCCGTGTGAGCTGGACCAGCCGCTCTCCGAAATCGGGCGCGCTGCCGTCCACGCCCAGGGCCTTCAAGTTCAGGCGCAGTTCGCTGCCAAAGGCCATGGGCATATCAGGTTCGTAATGGGGAGCGTCGGGAGCCTCGATGGTCGGCTCTTTCGGCGTGATCGCAACCATTTCTAAGACCTCTCCAGCCAGCGGTCAGCCGGTAATAACTTCCTTGAACTCTCGAATGGCGTTGATGTGGGCGTCGGCTCCGGTCAGGTTTGCCGACATGGTGTTCACGGAAAAGTGCGACGCGCCCATACCGCGCCATTCCTCAGCCCTGGCTTGCCAGAACTCAGGGTCGCCGTCGGAGTAATTTACCCGCGGCTCCATGCCGATGGCGTCGGGACCACGGCCGGCGGCAACCGCAGCGTCGCGCACTTTAGCGATTGCGGCAGCCGCCTGCGGATCGTCGGACTGAAACTGCGGGAACCACCCGTCGGCGCAACGACCAACGCGGCTGAGCACCCGGTCGGTGGGAATCGGCCCCCGGGCGCGGCTGCCGGCGCCCATCCACAGGGGAATCGGCCGCTGCACCGGCAGGGGGTTGATGCCGGCGTTGGTAACGTTGTGGTAACGGCCGTGGAAATCGACGACCTCTTCCGTCCACAGGCGGCGAAGCAGTTCCATCTGCTCTTCGGCGCGGCGGCCGCGGGTCGTGAAATCTTCTCCCAGAGCTTCGTATTCCACTGGGTTCCAGCCGATGCCGACTCCCAGTCGCAACCGCCCTCCGCTGAGCACGTCCACTTCCGCGGCCTGCTTGGCGACCAGCGCGGTCTGACGCTGGCCCAAAATGACGATTGCCGAAACCAACTCCACGCTGGTGGTCAGGGCCGCCATATAGCCAAACGCCACGAAGATCTCATGGAACATGCTGTCCTTGGTATAGCTGCCCGTCCACGGCTGGTGGTATGCGGTGTCCGCGCCCAGCACGTGGTCATAGGCGATGATGTGGGCATAACCCAGTTCCTCGGCCGCCTGCACGTAATCGCGCACGGCGATGGGGTCGGAGCCAATCTCGGTTTGAGGAAAAACGACCCCTATTTGCATCTGTCGGTCAGGCATGGCTGCGCTCCTGGTAACGAGGGACAGGTTGAGACCCGGCGATTTTATATCGCGCGGCGTTTGCCGGGCAAACGGATTGCCGCGTGAGCGTCGGCTTTTGTCGCTTGTGTACCGGCCACAGTCAGGCCCGTGGCGTCAGGGCGTGGCCCACACCAGGTTCCAGATCAGGAAGAAGGCGATCACGGCCACCCAACCGGTGACGAAAGCGATCCGGTAAATGCGCGTAAACCACGGGTGTTCCCAGAAGGGCAGACGCCTTTCCCGAGCCCAATGGGCTTCGTCAGTGCCGCCGGCCCAGATCCAGCGCCCGAATTTCCTCGCCAATTGCATTGTGGAAACCTGCGTTCTAGACGAGATTGCCGCCCCCGCATCCAGTGCGGGGTCGCAATGACACCAAACTAAAGGATCTGAGACAGGAAATGCTTGACGCGCTCGTGGCGCGGGTTGTTGAAGAACTCGTCCGGGGGCTGGTCCTCAACGATCTGGCCCTCGTCGAACATCACGATGCGGTCCGCCACTTCACGGGCGAAGCCAAGCTCGTGGGAGACCGCCAGGATCGTCATCTGCGACTCGGCCAGTTCGCGCATCACTTCCAGCACTTCCTTGATCATCTCGGGGTCAAGGGCCGACGTGGGCTCGTCGAAGAGCATGATGTTGGGCTGCATGGCCAGGGCCCGTGCGATGGCGACGCGCTGCTGCTGCCCGCCGGACAGTTGGGCGGGATACTTGTCGGCCTGCTCGGGAATGCCGACCCGCTCCAGCAGCTCCATGGCAATGTCGTCGGCTTCGTGAGAAGGCAGCTTGCGCACCTTGGTTGGGGCCAGGGTTATGTTGCGCAGCACGGTCAGGTGAGGGAACAGGTTGAAGGATTGAAAAACCATGCCCACGTCGCGGCGAATGGCGTCGATGTTGCGGATGTCGTTGGTCAGCTCGATGCCATCGACGATGATATCGCCGCGCTGGTGCTGCTCCAGGCGGTTTATGGTGCGAATGAAGGTGGATTTGCCGGAGCCGGAGGGGCCGATGATCACCACGACCTCGCCCTTCTGGACGGTGGTCGAGACGCCCCGCAGGGCGTGGAAGTTGCCGTACCACTTGTGCACGTCGCGGCAGACGATGATTTCTTCGTCGGTAACGGTGTGTCCGTTGGTGGTCATAGTCATGGTGCGCTCCGTTGGGTGGTGAGTGCGGCGCTACGGGCCGTTGCGGCGGAGGTGACGGCGGCGGGAACGGCGGGACGTCCGTTCATTTCGCAATTGCGCTACCTGGGCGCTCAGTTCGTCCACTCGTTGCATCATGGCGGCTACGTTAGCCACGGCGGTATCCCGCTCCCGCTCGACGGCATCCCGCTCCTGCTCGACGGCGATGCGGGCGTCCCGTTCAGTTGCCACCATTTTCTCGGCGGCGATGCGGCCATCCCGCTCCGCATCCCGCTCTTCCTCGGCGGCGATCCGTCGTCCTGATTCCTGCCAGTAAAGCATGATGTCCGGCCCTCCTACAATTGCGCTGACCAGTGTCATGGCAGTCAATATGCGAATGGCTAGCTGCCCGGGAGCCAAGTCGGCTTCGTCAATGCTGATGATATAGATTATCGCGCCGGTTACCGCGTCCAGAACGATGTAAAACAGCAGGCGCAGAAACCATGTAAAAGGCCGCTTCTTCATTAATTCTGGCCGCCGCCCAAGCCTATTCTAGCAGACGGATGCCAGCCGGCCGCGAACACTCCTACCGCTCCCCCACCCCCAGGTGACGCTCGATCCGGCCGCTGACGTAGGACATGGCGAAGCAGAAGATCCAGAACACCACCGCCAAAAATATGAACACCTCGTGCACGTCGTCCAGGTACGGGAGCATGCCGTTTTCGACGTAGGTAGTGGCGAACTTGCGGCTGAGCTCCACGATGTCCAGCATCCCGATGATGTACACGAGGCTGGTGTCCTTGAACAGCGCGATGAACTGGCCCACGATGGCGGGAATCACGTTGCGGATGGCTTGCGGCAGGGAAATCAGGAGCGTGGTCTGCCAGCCGGGAAGACCCAGGGCGCGGGCGGCCTCGGCCTGGCCCGGGTGCAGGGCCTGCAATCCGCCGCGGATGTTTTCCGCCATGTAGGCCGCGCTGAACAGGGTGATTATGATGGCGGCGCGCAGCAGGGAGTTGAGCGGGAAGTTTTCCGGGAAGGCCAGAGGCACCAAAACCTGCGACATGAACAGCAGCGTGATCAGGGGAACGCCGCGAAAGACCTCGATGAACACAACGCACAGCAACTTGACCACGGGAAGCCGGCTGCGGCGCCCCAGGGCCAGCGCGATTCCGATGGGGAAGCTGACGACGATGCCGGCCACCGCCAGCAAGAGGTTCAGCATCAGCCCTCCCCAGTGCAGTACGGAGACCGGTTGCAAACCGGGGACTCCTGGAAGTCCGCGAAGGAGTACGAGGATCAGCAGAAAAGCGGCAACGGCAAGGATGGCAACCCAGCGCCAGGTGCCCAATGCCGTGTAGCGGGCCAGGGCCCAGCCCAGCAATAGCGCCGGCACGTTGGCCAACAGCAGCAACCGCACGTCCCACCCCATGCGCTCCAGGCTGTAGGGCAGGAACGCAAACAGAGCGATCACCATGGCGACAGTGATGGCGACACGCTTGGTCAGACCGCTGCCGGCGATAGCCCAGGACATTCCCAGCAGAATGGTGACCAGCAGCAGGGCCGCCTGCGGTCTCCAGAAACAGTTCTGGCCCGGGCAGGAAAGGTCAGTGTTGTACTGGCCGATGAGCAGCAGGCCCCCCAGGGTAGACACGACCGTGAAGTCGGCATCGACGAGTAGCCAGCGCAACGCGAACCACAGGGCCCAGACGGCGAGCGCCCCGACTGCCACCGTGAGAACGCTGTTGAACCAGGAACTGAACAGGTTGGCGCGAAGCCACCCCACCAGGCCGGTCTCGGAACGCGGCGGCGGCAGGCGGATGGTTGCGGGTTCGGTAACGGTGGACACCGGTCGGACTCAGGCGATGCGGATGTGGCGGTTGTACAGGTTGCCGATCAGCGAGTAGGTCAGGCTCATGGCGAGATACGCCGCCATGATGAGAATGAAAATGCTGATCGCGGGAGCGGTCTGCGTCATCGTCTTGGCGACGTTGGTGAGATCGGCGAAACCGATGGCGCCGGCCAGGCTGCTGTTCTTGGTGAGGTTGAGGAACTGGCTTATCAGCGGAGGAATTATGACCCGCAGGGCCTGGGGGAAAGTAACCTGGCGCAGGGTGCTCATGGGAGAGAGGCCCAGAGCGCGGGCAGCTTCGATCTGTCCCCGGCCCACGGACTGGATGCCGGCACGCACGATTTCGGCGATGAACGATGAGGTGTACATCACCAGCCCGATCAGCAGCGCCATCAGGCCGCCCGACACGGTAAAGCCGCCCGCTATTCGTCCAAACGTACCCTGGGGCGCCGGCTGAGACACGACGAGGGGGGCGCCAGCAACCACGCCGATAACCAGCCACGCCACGGCTCCGACGACGAGGGCAGTGGCGAACCCGCCGATCAGGGGATAGGACGACTGACCGGTGGTGACTTCGCGCTGGGTCAGGCCCCTGTGGACCGCGGTACCGGCGATTATGCCGGCCACCGCCAGGGCGATCCACAAAAGGGCTGCGACCGCTCCATCGGAGAACGGAAAGGGTATCGAAACGCCGGCGTTGTTGATGTACACCCGGTTGGCGATAACGTAGCCCTCACGAACCGGAGGCAGCGACAGCACGATGTAGAACCAGAAGTAAAGCTGGATGAGCAGGGGAACGTTGCGGAAGAACTCGATGTAGATCAGGGCCACCTTGGCCACCAGCCAGTTCGTCGACAGCCGGCACACGCCGACGAATATTCCCAGCAGCGTGGCCAGGATGACGCCGACGATGGACACCACGATGGTATTCACCGCAGCCACAACGAAGGCGTACAGGAACGTGTCCGACGTCTCGTAGCGTATGAAATGCTGCCCGATCGGGGTCTGGTAGGCGCGCTCCAGGAAGCTGAACCCGTAGGGTATCTCCCGCTCATCGATGGCGTTGGCGATGTTCAAGAAGAACCACGCGACCAGAAAGACAACCAGGAAGCCGGACACAACCTGTGCGGTCCACTGGATAATCTGGGCGTGGCGCCAGATCGGGATGCCCTGGTAGGTAAGATTTTGGAGTATCGCTGCCATTGCGCGGGCTCTGACGGTGTAGCGTATCGGGTTTTCAGGTGGGGCCGATTTTAGCGCAAAACGAAGGGCAACGCCCGGCGCGCTTTACAGGCAAAGTAAAGGGTGACCGACTGAAGCCGGTCACCCCTCAACTGCGTCAGGAACGCAGCGGTTCACCCTTAGCGCAAGGGAGCGGCATAGATCTGGCCGCCCTTGGGGCAGTCGGCGCAGGCAGCGTCGGCCCACAGGGCGTTGCGCCCGTTTTCACGGGGCAAGTTGATCCCGCTGGGGCCCAGGTTGCGGTCGTATATTTCGCCGTAGTTTCCAACCGCGCGGATCACGTTCTGCGCGGCCATCTGATCGAGGCCCAGGCTCTCCTGTCCCCAGGAGCCTTCGAAGCCCAGCAGCCGGTCCGTCTTGGTTTCGCCGGTGGCGGCGGACGGCATGTTGGACATGCTGATGTCGTAGGCTTCGGCGTAGATCAGGATGGACATGACGGTCTTCACGATGTCGAACCACTGGTCGTCGCCGTGGGGGACCACCGGACCAAGAGGCTCCTCCGAGATGGTCTCGGGGAGGATGACGTGGGCGTCGCGGTCAGCCAGGGAGGTACCCAGCGCGGCCAACTGCGAGCGGTCGTTGGTGAAGGCGTCGCACTGGCCGCTCTCGTAGGCGGCGACAACCGCGGCGGTGTCCTCGAAGGTCAGCGCCTCGATGTGCAGATCGTTCTGGTTGGAGAAGTCAGCCAAGTTCAACTCGGTGGTGGTGCCCTGGGTAACGCAGACCGAAGCGTCATGGAGTTCCAGCGCGCTGCTGATGCCCAGGTCCTTGCTCACCATGAAGCCCTGGCCGTCGTAGAACATGGTCTGGGCGTAGTTGCCCCACTGGGCGTCACGGGAGGTGGTCCAGGTAACGGTGCGGACCAGCATGTCGACTTCGCCGGACTGGATGGTGGGTCCGCGCTCGGCGGCGGTGATCAGCCGGATCTCGATGGCGTTCGGGTCGTTCAGGACGGCGGCGGCCAGGGCGCGGCACAGGTCGATGTCGAAGCCGACGTTGTTGCCGGAGGCGTCCAGGAAGCCGTAGCCGGGAACATCATTGCGGCTGGCGCAGATGACGTGGCCGCGGTCCATCACGGTCTGGAGGCGGTTGCCAGCCTGAGCAGGTATGGTCGCGACGGGGGCGGCAGTGGCCTCCGGGGGCGTGGGCTCCGCGGGCATGGCGGTAGCGGCGGCGGGAGCCGTAGGATCCGGGACGGGAGCGGGCGCGGTGGGCTCGTCTCCGGTACAGGCCATCATGGCCACAATGCCGGCCATCACCATCGCGCCGGCGACGTACTTGATGTATCGCTTCATTACCGTTTTCCTCCTGTGTTTCTATGGCACGCTTCGGTGGCGCAAAATTCGTGTCCATAATAGGACAGGGCACTTCGTTTTGACAATCATAATGGCGACGCAGATGAGCGGATTTGCGAGCCCGCTATGCAAAGGACCACAACGATAGGGCGGTCCCGCCAAATATCTTCCCAAGGTCGGCCTGGGGGCACCACTCCTCCATCTGCCGCCAGGTGTGCCGCAGCGAGTTGCGGTAACCTTCGCGGTTGGTCACGCGGGGCCAGTCCGACCCCCAGATCATGCGATCCGGCCCGAAGGCATCGTAGGCCATGCGTACGTAGGGCGGTGTGTTCCGGTAGGGGAAGGGCGGGTCGCTGATTTCGCCCATGCCGTGGATCTTCATCACGGTGTTGGGGAAGCGCGCCAGGGTCAGGGACTGCCGGAACACATCGTCGGGCGGCATCTCCGGCGCGCCGATGGCGTGGATTCCCATGCCGGCCAGGTGCTCGACGATTACGGTGAGATCAGGCAGCTCCTCCACCAGCCTGGCGAATTCGTCGGACGCGAACCCCTCGGCCGGTCCGCCGACGCTGACGGACACCCCCAACCGGGCGGCGGCGCGCCACACGGCCAGCGGGTCGTTGCCCGGCGAGCGGTGGAAGTTGCGAATGCGCAGGGTCTCCGCGCCGGCGTCGCGCAGACCTTCCAGGGTGTCTGGCGCGGCGGGATCGTCGACGTCAACGCGGCAGACCACCGCCAGGCGTCCGGGGAAGCGTTGGCGACATTCCAGCACGTAGGAGTTGTCCAATGTAGCCGTGGACTGCACCAGCACGGTTTTGGCTACGCCGTTCAGCTCCATCTGGGCCAGCAGCATCTCCACGGGCTCGTAGTGGTCGCGCCCGATGTGGACGTGGGTGTCGACGATTTGCATCAAAAAGACCCCGGCCGAATGGCATCAAGAGGATACATCGGTCAGCCCGACGAAATCGCAATTACCGCGAGGCCGATACCAACCACGGCAGCGTTCACCCCAATGCCGGCAATCACCACCCCAACCACCCACTTCAGCATACTGGTGTACTGATTGCGCGACTCGCTAGAGGCGGCGTTAATGTTTTCGCTTGTTTCAGTGCGCATTTCAGCGAATTGGACGTTCACCTCGCCAAACTTTTCGTTCATCTCGGTGCGCAGCTCGGCAAACTTGGTGTCCATATCCGCGCGCAACTCGACAAACTTGGTGTCCATATCCGCGCGCAACTCGACAAACTTGGTATCCATATCCGCGCGCAACTCGACAAACTGCGTGGCGGTGTCGATTTTGAACGCAGTGAATTCATCCCGCAGCGTCGCGAGGTCCTCTTTAGACGCCAGGGAACCTTCCAACACCATCCGGCCGGCCAGATTGAGCATGGCGTCAACCATCTCATCTGAATAGCCTTGAGCGATCAAGGTGGCGCGAACGTCGTTCAGTGTCATCACCGTGGTCATATTGCATCCCTGCCTGGCGCTGGCCGTTGACCATGTTGCCGGCGCCAGCATAGCAAATCGGCCGATTTACTGCTACTCTGGCAGCACGCAGAGGAGGTGTGCACTATGATTTCGCAAGCAGAAAACGTGACGCTCACGCAAGTTGGGCCCGGCACCCCCATGGGCGAACTGATGCGCCGCTACTGGATGCCCGCCCTGCTGTCCTGGGAGCTGGCTGAGCCGGACGGAGAGCCGGTGCGGGTCAAGCTGCTGGGCGAGGAACTGGTGGCCTTTCGGGACACCGACGGGCGCATCGGCCTGCTTGACGAGTTCTGCCCGCACCGCCTGGTGTCCCTGTGGCTGGGGCGCAACGAAGACTGCGGACTGCGCTGCGTTTACCACGGCTGGAAGTTCGACGTGAACGGGCAGTGCGTGGACATGATGAACGAGCCGGAGGACAGCGACTTCCCGTCCAAGATGACTACCACTTCCTACCCCACCGTCGAGCTGGGCGGCGTCATCTGGGCCTACATGGGACCGAGGGAACACATGCCACCGCCGCCGAAGTTCGAGTGGGCCGCCGTGCCGGAAACCCACCGCCACGTCACCAAGAACATCCAGGAGTGCAACTGGCTGCAGGCGCTGGAGGGCGGGATCGACTCGGCCCACGCCACCATACTGCACCGCACGCTGCGGGTGGACACTCCTCATGCCGGCCTGCGGGTCGACTCGCCCCACGTGCGGGGCAAGCCGCCGGAACTAGAGGTGGACATCACGGACTACGGCTACCGCTACGCCGGCATCCGGTCGCTGGGCGACGAGGGCAACCACGTGCGGGCGTACCACTTCGTGATGCCGTTCCACCAGATCCGCGCCAGTCAGCGCGGGTATCGCGGCAAGGCGGGTCCAGTGGGTTTCCTCGCGTCTGGGCACATGTGGGTCCCAATGGATGACAACAACGTTATGGTCTGGAATTGGGACCTGTCCTACGACGATCCCATCGACGAAGAGGAACGTGTTGACATGGACCGCGGCTACGGGCGCGGGCCGGAGCACATGCTCACCGACTTCCGCACCCGCGTCAATCGGGACAACAACTGGATGATCGACCGGTCGGTGCAGAAGACGGAGACCTTCAGCGGCATCGACGGGGTGAACGCCCAGGATGTGGCCGTGCAGGAAAGCATGGGGCACATCGTGGACCGCTCGAAAGAGAACCTCTCGCGCACCGACATGGCCATCATCTATGCGCGGCGACAACTGCTGCAGGCGGCGCGGACCGTCGCAGAAGGCGGCGCTCCCCCTGGCGTCGGCGATAACTACTACATGCTGCGCCCGTCGCAGGCGATCCTGCCGGTGGGCGTCGACTGGCGCGATGCGCTGTGGGACGAGCTCTATCCGGACGGGTCGCAGTCGCGCAACGAGAAGTAGGAGACTCCGCACACGCGGGCTGAACTTGGGGGCGAATGATCATTCGCCCCTACTCCTAACTATAGCCCGCGATCAAGTGAGACAATAGGAGCATGAGCTCAGCGGAAAACGAAACCCATCAGCAGAAGCACGCCCGATTGGCTCGCGCGCTTCTGGATCAGGCCGACCACGAGATGATGGCCGGCGACCTGCTGCAATCCTCGGAAAAGCTCTGGGGAGCCACCAGCCACGCGCTAAAAGCCCTTTGCGAAAGCCGGGACTGGAAGCACAGCAAGTACGCGCAGCGTCACTACGCCGCCCGGCAGCTGTCAGAAGAGCGCAACGACCGCAGCATTTTCGCGTACTTCAAAGTCGCCGAATCGTGCCACGCTAATTTCTACAACGACTGGATGGAACTCCAGGACATCGACGAGAATCGTGTCATGATACGGTGGTTGGTGGATCAGATCCTGACGGAAGTGGAATGATGCCGGGTCAATAGCGCCTTAACGCCGTAGGGCCGATCCATGACGACCAGTGAAACCAAAACCCAGATACACGCCAGCACGGCCTGGCGATTGTTGGCGGAGGCCGATCATACCCTGATGACGCAAGACCTGCCGCTGACCGGTGAAAAGCTGTGGCAGGCCACTCTGCACGCTGTCAAAGCGATCTGCATCAGTCGGGGATGGGAGCACGCGGGCGACGATGCCTATGTCCAACTCCTGGATTTCGTGAAACGTCTTGCCGCGGAAAAGGACGATGAAACCATCAAACTTGGTTTCCTCATAGCGCACCATTGCCACGCCAATTTCCAATACGACTGGATGGAGTTTGAAGACTTGGACGAGAACCGCGTCCGTATCCGCCGGTTGGTGGAGAAGATCTTGGCAGGGATTGAGTGACGCGGTCGGCCACGCCAGCCAGCGAACAGCAAAACGCCCCAGCAGCACGAACCTGCTGGGGCGTTCGTTTTGCCGGGACTGACTAAACTTAGCCTTCTTTCAGCGCCGGTATCACCTTCGTGCCGAGGAGCTCCACGGAGCGCATGACGTCTTCGTGGGCCATGTGACCCTCGTTGCCGTAGATGAGGATGTAGCCGGGATCAAGGTCCCTGCGGATGTGGCGCAGCTTCTCGGTCACGGTCTCGGGGCTGCCGACGATGATGTTGTAGGCGTCCTGTAGGTCCTCGTAGGTCATGCGGCGACCCATGGTGCCGGTGCCGATGAGGGGGCGCGACATCTTGATGCGCAGGGCCTCGCGGGACTGGTAGCCGGGCGGGTCGTTGAATTCCATGGGCCCGCGGTTGCGGTGGTTCTCGGTCCACAGGAAGGTGCGGCCGATCTCCTGGGCCTTCTCGTCGGTGTCGGCGACGAGGCAGCGGATCAGGTAGCCGAAGTGCTCGGGGCCAGCCTCGTAGCCCTCCTCAGCGGCGGTCTCGTGGTAGATGCCCTTGAGCTGCTTGGTGAGGTCGAGCAGTGAGCCCAGGTTCATGTACGGATAGCGGTGCTTGGCGGCCCAGATGACGGACTCGGGGCTGCCGGTGCCGGGGAACCACACCGGCGGATGGGGCTTCTGGATGGGCACCACCCAGGGATTGACCATGCGGTGGGGCCAGTACTCGCCCTCCCAGCGGAAGGGGCCGGGTTGGGTCCAGCACTTGACGATGAGGTCGTGGGCCTCCTCGAAGCGCGGGCGGTTCTCGGTGGGCGGGTAACCGGCGTGGAGGGTCTCCACGGCGGTGCCGCGGACGAAGCCGGAGATGACGCGACCGCCGCTGATGCAGTCGAGCATGGCGATCTCCTCGGCCATCTTCACCGGATCGTTGACGGCGATGACGTTGCCCAGCATGGCGATCTTCGCCTTCTTAGTGCGCTGGGTGATGACGGCGGCATCGACGTTGACGGAGGGCTTCATGCACCAGTAGGAGCTGTGGTGCTCGTTGGACATGATGCCGTCGAAATTGACCTCATCGGCCAGCTGGTACTGGTCGTGGTAGTTGGAGTAGAGGACGTGGGCCTTTTCGGGGTCGAAATAGGTGTTGGGGAAGTGCATCCGCCCCGATTCCCACCCCTCAAGGTCATCCTCGGTGACGTGGCCGTAGGGCTGTTCGGAGAACCAGAATACTTCGAGCTCGTGCGCCATGATGTGTGCTCCTTCTGGGTGGTGCGCGGGTCCGCCAACGGCGGCACGGTTCAAATGACCGAGTTAGAGGCTGTTCAAAAAGCCGGTTACGGCGGCGACGAACTCGCCGCGCTTTTCCACGGCCGGCGAGTGCCCGCAGTTGTCGATGATGCGCAACTGACTGCCCCGGATAGCCTGCTGGAACAGGTGGCCGCACTCGACCGGGATGATGGCGTCCTGGTTGCCCCAGACGATCAGGGTGGGCGTGCCGACGCGGGACAGCGTATGGGGGAGGCTGGGGTTGTGGAGGTAGGGCTTCCAGCAGAGCTGCGATGCCATGATGGCGTTGGAGTGAACGACCAACTGCTCTTCAGGGGACAGTTCGCGGCTGTAGTTCTCGTAGTTCTCAACCTGGCTGGGGTCGTGGAAGCGCTGTTGGAGGCGCGTGTCGGCGGACACCATGAAGATCTCGGCGATCTCGCCCTCCCGGGGTTTGATGCCGGCCGGGTCCACCAGGATCAGGGCATCGATGTTATGGTCGTCCATGGCCGCCATTTCGGCGGAGACCCAACCGCCCATGGAGGAGCCCATCAGGATGATGTCCTGCAGGCCCAGGGCGTCGATGAACATGTGGTTGAAATGGGCGACGTCGTGGATGGTCTTGACCCAATCAGGGGCCTCGGTGCCATTGAAGCCGGGCTGACTGGGGACATATACGGTGTACTCGGCGGACAGGTCCTCGTGCCAGGCCTGCCAGCCGTTGGAGCCGCCGGCGCCATGGAAGAAAACCAGCGGCGGACCACTGCCGCCGGAGAACATTTCGACAGCGGCGCCGTTGACATTTACGGTAGTGCGGGAACCACTCTGAACTGTTGTCATACTCTCGTTCCTGTGCGGGGTGAGGATGGCGTTATTCTGTTACAGGGGTACAGGGATGTCAAGGCAAAGCGCGGGAGGCAACGGTTCAGGGTGCATGGAATATACTCCCGCTCATCCTGAGCCGTCGAAGGATGAGCCCGTGGTTCGACAGGCTCACCACGAGTGGGCTTGGATAAGGCGCGGCAACCGTTCGCGGCTGCCGATTCACTCGTTTTCCGGTTCAACCACCGGAACGCCGCGGCGGCGCTTGCGAACTTGAGAGTTTCGGTTGGCCTGCGGGCTGCTGGGGTTGGCGCGGTTGAGTGCTTGCTGGGTAAGCGGCGGGAGGATGGGCTACCGGCTAAAATCAATCCCCTGCTTCATCGGACACGCCATGGATAGCCAAGAGCCTATCCAGCTTGGCGTTGACGTCTTCAAACTTGGCGTTGACGTCTTCCCTGAAGCCATTCAACTCGGATGCATTCTCCGCCAACAGGTCAAACACCTTATCAAATTTCGCGTCCATATCCGCTTTCAGTTCGGAGATTTCCGTTATCGTAGTCATCGCCAACTCCTCGGGTTGATTGTGCTGTGCATCCGCCGTGGATGTCAAGGGGTTTTTCGCAGCCGTGTCGCCGCGCGGACGCTGATACAATCCCGCCATGGTTACCCACCTGGACATCAACGACCCGCAGTACGCCCGCGCCGCGGCCGCCATTCTGGAACGGCACGAGCGGGGCGAGCCGGAGGCCAACATCACCTCCGCCGTGCGCGATTTCCTGATCCTCATCGGACTGGTCAAACCGGACCAGATGGCGGAGGAGAATCCGCCCTCGGACGGTAGTCGGCGCGCCGTTGACCTGACTGCGCTGGACACCTTCATCGAGTTCAAGCGGCGCATCGGCACGGCCGCAAGCGGCGAACCCGACCCCGATAACGTGCGGCAACTGGACGACTACCTGGAACGGTCGGCGGCGCAGGGCCGGGTGCGCATGGGCATCCTCACCGACGGCCGGCGCTGGCTGCTGCGCTGGCCCGGGGCCGGCGCGCCTCGCCTGACCCGACCCTACGCCTTCACCCTGGAGAAACCGGACGGATGGCTGCCCCTGTACGAGTGGCTGCGAGACTCCGCGCTGGTGTCTCTGGAAGACGTCATACCCGACCGGGAGGGCATCGCCGAACACTTCGGCCCCGATAGTCCCGCTTATCAGCGCGACATCGCGGCCCTGAAAGCCCTCTACGAAGCGAACGCGCATTTGGAGACGATACGGGTCAAGCGGCAGTTGTGGTACGACCTGCTGCGTACCGCCCTGGGCGAGCTCGCCTACACGACGGAGGGCATGAGCGACGAGGCGCAAGCCCGACTGGCGGCGGTTGGGATCGGCGCCGAGGAGATGGACGACCTGTTCGTCCGGCACACCTACCTGGGCGCCGTGATCGGCATGGTGGTGCAGGCGTCCTTCGGCATCGACATTCGCCGCCTGGCCGAAACCGACCCGGCCGACCTGCTGCACGGCCGAGAACTGTACCGCGCCACGGGCTTGCAAGGGGTCTTGGAATCGGACTTCTTCGCCTGGCCCGTTGAGGTCGGCGGCAATCCGCTGCTGCGGACGCTGGCCCGCCGGGTGGCGCGGTTCCAGTGGGCCGACGCTCCGCCGGACACCGCCGCCATCTTATATGAGACAGTCATCCCGCCCGACGAGCGGCGGCAGTTGGGCGAATACTACACGCCGGCGTGGCTGGCCCGGGTCATGGTGCGGGAGCTGGTGGACGACCCGTTGCACCAGCGCGTGCTGGACCCGGCCTGCGGCTCGGGAACCTTCGTTGCCGAAGCGGTGGCGCATTTCCTGGAGGCGGCAGGGGATAGTCAGCGGCTCGACCCCATCGAAGTGCTGAACCGGCTGCGCAACGCGGTGACGGGGATTGACGTGCATCCGGTGGCGGTGCACCTGGCGCGGGCCGCGTGGACGCTGGCGGCGCGGCCGGCCATCAACGCCGCCCACGCTGCGGGGTTCGACGCATCGCTGTCCATTCCCGTGTACCTGGGCGACGCGCTGCAATTGCGCTTTCGCACCGGGGACCTGTTCGCCGAGAGCCAGATCGCCATCCAGACCCGGGACGACGACAACACCGAGCTGACCTTCCCGGTCAGCCTGGTGGAACGGGCCGAGAACTTCGACGCGCTGATGGGCGACATGTCCGCGTACATCGAGGCGGGCGAGGACCCCTTCCTGGCCCTGGACGACAACCACATCATTGATCCGGCCGAACGGGAGATGATCGGGGAGACCATAAAAACCATGCAGCGTCTCCACGACGAGGGGCGCGACCACATCTGGGCCTACTACACCCGCAACATGGTGCGTCCGGTGGCCCTGTCCCGGGCCAAGGTGGACGTGGTGATCGGCAACCCGCCGTGGATCAACTACAACCAGACGGCGGATATCCTGCGGGACGAATTGCAGAACCTGAGCCGGAACCGCTATGGCATCTGGGCGGGGGGCCGCTACGCCACCCACCAGGACGTGGCGGGGCTGTTCTTCGCCCGCAGCGTGGACCTGTACCTGAAAGACGAGGGCGTGATCGGCTTCGTGCTGCCCCACAGCGCGTTGCAGGCGGGGCAGCACTCCAAGTGGCGGAGCGGCGTCTGGCGGGCCGGCCGGCGGGGACCGGCCATCAACGTGGACTTCACCCACAAGCCGGCGTGGGACCTGGAGCGGCTGGAGCCCAACACCTTCTTCCCGGTGCCGGCCGCGGTGGTGTTCGCCCGCAAGCGCCCAACCGACGCCGGGGGCAAGCCCCTGGCCGGGTCGGTGGAGCAGTGGCTGGGCCAGGCCGGAGCCGACGACGTTGTGCGGGTGCCGACGGGGATTACCGACACCGGCGTGGTGGGCGAATCGCCCTACGCGGCGCGGTCTCGCAACGGCGCAACCATATTTCCGCGGGTGCTGTTCTTCGTCAACGAAACCGAGAACACCGCCGTCGTACATGCGGCGCCGACGGTCACCGTCAATCCACGACGGGGCGCTCAGGACAAGGCGCCGTGGAAGGATCTGGATCTCACTGCGATCACCGTCCAGACCGTGGAGCGCAAGCACCTGTTCGACGTGCACCTGGGCGAGACCGTCGCCCCCTACGTGACCCTGGAGCCGCTGAAAGCGCTGCTGCCGCTAAAGCCGGGCGACGATGCTGTACCCACCGATACCGACGGACCGGGCGGCATCCGCGTGGGCGGGCTGGAACGGCGGATGCGAGGGCGATGGCGGACAGTGAGCCGACTGTGGGAAGACAACAAGAGCATCGGAAGCAAACTTAACCTCACAGGTAATTTGGATTACCAAAGCAAATTGTCATCACAGTTGGATTGGCAACAAAATAACGAAGGCAGGCCGCTTCGGGTGATATACACCAAGGCTGGACAACCAACGGCTGCGATACTCCATGACCGTGAAGCCTTCGTTGAAAACGTACTATTTTGGGTCCCCTGTAAGCATGTGCAAGAAGCCCATTATGTAGCGGCAATCATCAACAGCGAAACACTCTACGAAGCGGTAACGCCGTTGATGAACAAAGGTCAATTTGGGGCGAGGGATCTGCACAAGCACCTGTGGAAGCTGCCCATCCCGGAGTTTGACCCAGCGCAGAAGTTGCACGCGGCCATTGCTGAGGCCGGGGCAGCAGCGGCAGCCGGAGCCGCAAAGCAACTTGAGGCTCTGCGGGCCGAACGAGGCGAACGGCTGACGGTGACCATCGCGCGGCGGGAACTGCGGGCGTGGCTGCGCGGGAGCGCGGAGGGGGCGGCGGTGGAGGGGTTGGTGGGGCGGCTGCTGGGGGATGACGCCCTATGACGGCATCCCCAGGTCAACGCTCTCCGGCCACACTAGCGAGTGCAGCTTTTAGAGATTGGAAACAAAGATTGGCAGTGTACTCGTCTGGTGTGAAATCTTGGGCCAGTTGCTGGTAAGGGTGGATGTAATTACGGAAGTCGCGCAGACCGTGCGCGAAAATCTTTACATCCAGCCTTAGCAAACCTATTTCGTGTGCAGTGTTGATAAGTTCTGCCAAGCTCCATTCGTGGAACTTCTTTACCTTGCCGTCCTGATGCCGTGGGCTTGTGGGTGATTGGTTAAATTTGGCGGGCTCTTCCAAAGCGGCCCCCAACAATACCCCTTCGAGCACGCTGCCGCATAGGAAGATAACCGACAAGTGCGCCTTGGCAGCGAGAGCTTTTTGCACTTCGCTCAAGCGAGCCTCAATGACCGCGGCGACTGTCGGATTGACGGGCAATTTCGTGACAACCGGCAGTACAAAAACACTGTCGAGGAATTCATCTATGCTGTTCGCATCGGTAGTTGGCGTGGCCCCATTCAAGCGTGAAACAGCTTTACGGCACTCCGACAAAACGACGGAATTCGTAGCAGCTTGCTCTATGAGGCAGTTAGCCTCGTGGGAATCCAGCATCTCGCCAAGGACCCCAGCAACCACTTTGTCAGCATCCTGCTCCCAGAACGCACGCATTTTACGGGCTTTTGAAGTCCCGTGAGTCTGATATTTTCGGCCATGAATATCTATCCCATGCGTGCGGAAGAATTCGCCGAATGTCGCATCGGTATAGTCGAGCACATAGCCACTCTTCATGCCGAGAATACTCTCGAAATATCGCTTTTCCACTTCGGTAATACTACTCATCTGTCGATCTCCATTCGTATCGTCGTTTCAACTCAGTAAGCCGATTGTATGGGACGTGCTTTTCCTTCTGGAGCCTTCCAACCACCACAAACGGCGCTAGCCCAATTGACCGTGCGAACGCCGCAATCGCAGGTGGCGTAAAACGGTCTTCATCGCAGAAATTTTCCCAATCTCTCGGGGCAATAAGAAAATCCCTGGCGAACCGATCAGCCTCGGCTTCGATTTCAGCCATGTCCTGGTCCGGCGCCAAGCCGTCAATCAGGATCCGGCGTTGGTTCGGGTAGTTCAGGATATGGTCGGCTTCGTGGAAGAACGAGAACCAGAAGATGTCGGCCCACTTGTTGCGGATGCTCATTTGAATCAGAGCTTTGCTGTCCGATAACCACCGGGCAACACCGTTTGCGCCTATCTTTGGGAGTTCTTGCACCACGCAAAAAGCAACCCCTGCCTCCGCGCAGAGCTTCGTCATCGCCGGATGGAACTTGTCGGGCGGTAGTTCCGTCATAGCCCTGATTTGGGTCAGGGCATCGCGGAACCGTTGCTCATCGTAATCGGCTGTGTCGATACTTTCCGCCTCAATTTCTCCCTGGCGAAGCCAGGCCGCCAGCGCGCCCGGCGAAACTTTAGGCTGCGCGGCGTCAGTGATTCGGAATCCGATGGCTTCCTGATAGACCTTCGGTTGGATGCTGGCGACCCCAAAGAAGGCCATAAGGGCTTTCAGACGGCTTGTCTTGTCCCGGCCGGCTTCAATCCAGCCGCGCTTGATCATCTCACGGACAGGATACTCACCCAGCCATTGCTCTTGGGCGACGAGCGCTTCCTTGTCGCGTAGCAGCGCCAGCGTCATCTGGTAGTCTGCTTCAAGGTTGGTCCAGAACTGCGCTTCGATGCCCAGAACCTTTGCCAGCCCGATGGCGGTATCGGGTGTGATTGCTTTCTTCCCGTTGATAATCTCGTTCACCACCTGGGGCGGGCGACCGAGGCGGGTCGCAAGTTCCCTTTGGGTCATGCCGCGGACTTCGAGTTCCTCCGCCAGAGTCTCCCCGGGCGGTATCGCTAAATCGGAATATACACGCGAGGTATTAGTCGTCATAATGGTCACTGACCTCCTCTATGATTACGCTTTCATCCGTATCACCTTTGGTGACGATGAGACGCCACCTTCCGGTTAAGCGTATGGAGAGTTCACCTCTCCTTGATGACCGCAGAGGATGCAGATGAAATGACTGGACAGTGTAAGCCTCCTGAAAATTGCTGATGGCGTAGAGGCGGTGAATGCGGAGTATATACTGGCGCGCTACGTCCGTTCCCCACTGCCGGTTCGCTCTGGAAGAATCCTCGTAGCATCGCCGCAGCTGGTTGGTTCGAAAAATGACTTCCATCATTCACCCTATAGGTGAATATAAATTGGCACCTTGTCCAGTGTCAAGCGCGTATCGGCCCTCGTGCGTACCCGCTTTCGTGAATCGTCAGAATCAAGATTTACGGGATTTTATGATTGGGCAGGATTAGCAGATCTTCATCAGAAAGCGGCCCCAATTCTGATAATCCCCAAATCTTGAAAATCCTGCTTCTGACGTTCTCCCGCCGCAAACTGGGTGCGCGTGGGCGCTCCGGCCGGTTTGACACCCCAAATTGGGGGCGCATACACTCCCGCCATTCGGCCGGGGCATATCCGGCCGCGACACTGCACGGAGGACGCATTCAGATGACCACCGCACACACCCATGACCATGACCATCCCCACACGCATCCGCAGGCGGCATCAGAGATGCGCGGGGCGGCGCTGGCCCTGCTGAACAGCCTGGACGCCGCGCAGAAGGCCGCGATCAGCTATAGCTACCACGACGGCGAGCGGATCTTCTGGTATTACCCGCCAATGAACCGGCACGGCCTGATGCTGCGAGACATGACCGAAGAGCAGCGGAGGCTGGCCTACGCGCTGATGGCCACCGGCCTCACCGAAGACTCCAACCGGCAGGCCCAGCTGATCATCGAGCACGAGGACGTGCTGGGTCCGCTGGAGCAGGAAGCGGGCCGCGTGACGTTCCTGCGGGACACCCTGTGGTACGCCTGGACCATCTTCGGCGACCCCGCCAGCGACGCCGAGCCGTGGGGCTGGCGGGTGGAGGGACACCACGTGTCGCTGCACTACAGCATCTGGGGAGACCGCATCCTGTCGGTTACGCCGTTCTTCTTCGGCGCCAACCCTGCCGAGGTCCGCAAGGGACCCAAGGAGGGCCTGCGCATCCTGGGCGCCAGCCAGGACATCGCCCTGGAACTGATGGAGAGCCTGGACGCCGGACAGAAGAGCAAGGCGATCATCTACGACGAGGCGCCGGCGGACATCATCACCTTCAACTCATCCAAGGCGTCGCTGCCCAAGGAGGAGGGCCTGCCGGCCACCGCCATGTCGGGCACGCAGCGGGAGATGCTGATGGCGCTGGCCAGCGAATACGTGACGCGGATTCGCGCCGACCTGGCGGAGGAGAAGCTGAACACCCTGCGCAAGGGCGGCCTGGAGAAGATCCACTTGGCCTGGGGCGGCCCCGTCGACCGTGGTCAGCCGCACTACTACCGGCTCCACGGCGGCGACTTCGTGGTGGAGTACGACAACCGGCAGGACGGCGCCAACCACATCCACTCGGTGCTGCGGGACGTGAACAACGACTTCGCGGCCGACGTGCTGCGGGACCACCTGCTGCTGTACCACGTGCTGTGATGGGGCCAATCAGTTGTTGCAATGGAAATCATCGCTTCCGACACATACACGCGATGGCTCAGCCGGTTGCGTGACCGAGAAGCGCAGTCTCGCATCTCCAACCGGATTTTGCGGCTGGCAGGAGGCAATCCGGGCGACGTCGCGCCGGTTGGCGGAGGCATATCGGAACTGCGTATCAACTACGGGCCGGGCTATCGAGTGTACTATGTGCAACGCGGCCAGCAGCTGATCATCCTGTTGGCCGGCGGCGACAAAGACACTCAATCCCAAGACATTGCCACAGCCCGACGCCTAGTGCGCGAAATGTAATTCGAGGAGGCAAAGATGGCGAAGGCCAAATTCCGCCCGTGGGACCCCGCGGAAGTGATAGAAACCGGCGAAGACGCTGCCCTCTTCTTCAAAATATCCTTGGAAGATTACGACCCAAACGTTTTTGGCGCTCTGTTGGACTGCATCGCCCGCTCCAGGGGGGTGACCGAGATTGCCGGCGTTGAGTTCAGCGATACCGAGGGCGGAGGCTGGTCCGTTACCATCACCACCACCGGCGGCGTGGAGGAGACCATCGCCATTGCGCCAGAGGTGAACCTGGACAGCGTCCGGCAAGCACTCACGCCGCGAGATCGGGCGACTCCGGTTTCCGGCTGACGCGACCCTCTGCCGGTACGACCCATCCTATAGTCTATGGACACCGGGCTTATACTGTGAGCGGGAGCACGTAAACGCGCGAAACTACCCTCAGCCGGGAGGTGATATGGCCGGCACACAACACTGGCGCGTCGCAGCGGCCACCGCCGCAGGCGCCTCCCACCTCAGAGACAACATCCCCAACCAGGACGCGGTGACGCACCGGCTGGTTGAAGTGGGCCACGGGGCGGTCGCGGTAATCGCCGTCGCAGACGGAGCCGGATCGGCCACGCGCTCTGACGAGGGCTCCAGGGTCGCAGTCGATGCCGCGGTTGCGTCGGTCGTGGAAGGGATCAACAAGCAGCCGGCGGCGGCTTTTGCCGAGGCCATGGCGGCGTCAACGGTTCGCGAGGCCATCAAGCGAGCCAAAATTGAGGTGGAGCGCTACGGCCGGCGCCACAACGTCCCGACCCGGGAGCTGGCGTCCACCCTCATCGTCGCCTTCGCCAGCGACTCGCTGATGACGGCGGCGCAGGTCGGCGACGGGGCGGTGATCGCCTTCAATATCAGTGGTGGCGACGCAATGACTCTGTGCGAGGCTCACACCGGGGAGTACGCCAACGAGACGACCTTCATCACGTCTCGCTCCAGGCCCCATGAGATCGCCTCCGTGGGCCACGCCTCCGGCCACGATTACGACAGCTTGGCGCTGATTACCGACGGGTTGCAGAACCTGGCCCTGAAGATGCCGGAGCGAGAAGCGTTCCTGGGGTTTTGGAACCCCATCCTCGCTGATCTGGCGCAGACCGACGAACCGGAAGCCGTCCCCGGAAGGCTCCATGCCTTCATCAGCGGCGAGCGCGTGCAGTCCCGCACCACCGACGACGTGACCATCGCCATCGCCGCCCGCAACCGCGGAAGCGCAAAGGGGGTCTTGCCATGAGCATTCGGGACACGATAGGCGTGTACGATCAGATGGAGTTTGCCGACAACCCGGAGGCGCGATGTTCCATCGTGCTGATCCTGGACGTCTCCGGCTCCATGGCCGGCGCCAAGATCGACACCGTGAACCGGGCCCTGGTCAAGTTCCGCGACATCATCCGGGAAGACTCCGTTACCGCCTTGCGGGCCGACGTGGCCGTCATTGCCTTCGACCACGAAGCCCGGGTCGTTAGGGATTTCACCAACGGCGCCAACTTTGAGGCTCCGATGCTCGAGGTCTCCGGCGGCACGAACTACTCCAATGCGGTCAACATGGCGCTGGACCTCATCGAGGCCCGCAAGCAGAGCTACCGGGAGGGCGGCATTGCGTACTACCGCAGTCTGGCCTATTTCCTCACTGACGGCTGCCCAATGCACGACAATGAAGTAGATCTGGCACGGACGGCCACCCGCCTGACCGCAATGGAGGAGAATCGCGGCGTCGCTTTCTTCTCTTTCATAATCAGCGACACCGAATATCTCCCCATTGCAACGTTTCTCACTGATCCCACCGATCCGGAAAAGTTCTTCAGACTAATCGGCATCAGTCCAGAAGCGACTTACAGTTCAGAAACGGGCTACAGTCCGGGAATGAGCTTCGATGCACTGGCCTCCAATCCCTTCAGCGCGAGCAACATATTCAGCGACTTGCGCACGGTCGCCAAAGAGGCTGGCATGAGCGTGGCAGAGCTTATCGAACTGGGTGTCAGAGAGGGGGCGATGCGGCCTCCATTGCCTGATTTTCTGCTCTACCACCAAGAAAGGTTCTACCAGTTAATCGGTACCAGTTACGAAAAGCTTTACTACGCGGGCGCCTTCGGTCAGGGCAGTGAAGGCGCAACGGGCATCAATTTGCACCGAGTCGCCGAAGTGGTCGACATGAGCGTAACGAAGCTCGTCGAACTGGGCGTCAGGGAACAGGTCTTATGGACCCCCATATCGGTGCTCTCCAAGCTAGCGCCCCGCGCGCCGGTGGAACTGGCCAACATGGAACAGCTGGACGGCTCCATCCAATGGCTTTCCCGGTCGGTGGCTGCCGTCTCTCAATCCCAGCCCGGCGAAGGCATTCGACTGCCCCAACCCGATTATCTGAATTTCTAAGGAGGACCCAGCAATGAGCATTCAAGACACGGTAGGCGTGTACGACCAGGCGGAATTCGCCGAGAACCCAGAGCAGCGCTGCCCCATCATTCTGATTCTGGACGTGTCCGGCTCCATGGGCGGCCAAAAAATCCAGACTGTGAACCAGGCCCTGGTCAAGTTCGGTGAGATCATCAAGGAGGACTCCGTAACCGCCCTGCGGGCCGACGTGGCCGTCGTAGAGTTCGACCACGAGGCCCGGGTGGTGCAGGATTTCACCAACGGCACGGATTTCGAGCCGCCAGTTCTCGAGGTCAAGGGCGGCACCAATTACTCCAAGGCCGTCAACCTGGCCCTGGACATCAGCGAGGCCCGCAAGCAGAGTTACCGGGACGGCGGCATCGCCTATTACCGCAGCCTGGCCTACTTCCTCAGCGACGGCTATCCGGAGCACGATGACGACGGCGCTCGAGCCCAGGCCGCGGCCCGCCTGAAGGAGATGGAGGACAACCGCAGCATCGCCTTCTTCTGCTTCGGCGTCGGATCGCCGGACCTGCCGGTTAATATGTCGGCGCTCAACGAGCTGGCCCCCAGAGCGGCCGTTGAGCTGACCAACATGGAGCAGCTGGACGGCTCCATCCAGTGGCTTTCCCGCTCCGTGGCCGCCGTCTCCCAGTCCCAGCCCGGGGAGGCCATCCGCCTGCCGGAGCCGGACTACCTGGACTTTTAGGTTGTTTGTCAGAATCAGGATTTTCAAGATTATTAGATTCACAGGATTGCACAAATCCTGAAAATCCCCAAATCCGGCAAATCCTGATTCCGATAATTGCGTAAAGAACCGAAAGATCCCAATAAAGGGGCTAATCATCTTCCTGTATTACATGGTTTTCACCCTCGTCGGTACCATTGCCATCATCGCCTCCATCGCGATTGGCGTGGCTGAAGGCGCCATCTACTTCAGAAAGCCCGACAGCGCGTTTCAGAACGAATACGTGGCCAGCCGGAGGCTGTGGTTCTGATGACTACTGGATCCAATCCCCTGGCCGGCCGCAGCTTCGTGGACGAAGGCGGCAGCCCCGTCGTCCCTGGCGAATATATCAACGAGGGCGGCGAGGGCTGGATTTACACGGTGGGCAACGACCCGGACGTGGTGGTGAAAGTCTGGAAGCCGGGCCGTACGCCAGATGACGCCGACGCCAAACTGCGGTATCTGGTGGCAAACCCGGTCACGCCCGAGCTGGGGGCCAACTGGCGCATCACTTGGCCGCAGCACATTGTCCTGGAGAACAGGACCATCGCCGGCTACGTCATGCCCAAGCTGGACTACACGCTGCCCTGGATTCCCGTCATCGAGTACTACAACCGGAGCGCGGCCCAGGGTACTGCGGCCAGTCAATCCCGGTCTATCCAGATCGACGACCGGGTGCGCATCGCCAGCAACCTGGCACTGGGCTACCGGGCGGTGCACGCGGCGGGCTACGTCATCGGGGACATCAACGAGAAGAACGCCGAGGCAAACCGGCAGAACGACGTGGCCCTGATGGACTGCGACTCCTACGGGTTCACCGACGCCGCCACCGGCCGCAGCTTCTCCAACAACATGGGCCGTCCCGAGTACCAGGCCCCGGAGGCGCAGAACGACTACGCCAACCGCACCCAGGAGCAGGACCGCTTCGCCCTGGCCATCCTCATCTTTCAGCTGCTCACCGGCTACCATCCCTACACCATCACCGGCCAGCACGCTCAGGATTACCCTCTGCCCGGCGAGCGGATCAGCGCGTGGCTGTTTCCGCCGGCCGGCCAGGGCGTCACCGCCCCCGACCCCTATAACGAAGCCTGGGAGACGCTGACCGACAAGCAGAAAGAGCTGTTCCTGCGCTGCTTCGACAGGGCGCATGAGGGGCAGCCCCGGCCCACGCCGGAGGAATGGGTGCAAGCGCTGACGGAGTTGCCCGACGCGCCGCCCGTCCAGCAGCAGCAGCAACAGCCTCAACCTCAACCCCAGCCGCAACCTCGGCCCCGGCCGCAGCCGCAGCCCCAGCCACAACCGCAGCCTCAGCCTCAGCCCCAACCGCAGCCTCAAGCCTCCGGCTTTTCCATCCCGACCGCAGACTGGTCCTTGTGGGCGCTGGCAGTAGCCGGCTACGGGGCGTTGATGCCCCTCACCATCTTCAGCCAGTTCCGACCCTGGTGGTGGCTGGCGCTGATCCTAGTGGCGGGGGCATTCTTCTATCTTCCGGTTCGGAGGCTGCTTCAACCTCCCATCACCACAACACGCTGGGTCTTGATTGGCGTCGCGTCGTTGGTCAGCGTCTGGTTCTTGCTGGCATTGATTGACAAGGCCATGTCGGTCTGGCCCTGGTGGTTGTGGCTGGGACTAGGTCTGGGTACGGCGTTCATCCTCCTGGTTCCGGCTAGAAGACGGCTGCTTGGGTCGCTGCGCAGCCCCAACCTCGGGCAACGCTGGGTTGCCATTGGCGGGCTATCTCTACTGGCCCTCTTCATTCTGGCCGGCATGGGTTCAGCGGTCTTCCGGGAGTGGGAGGATTGGCGCTGGCGGCGATCACTGGAGGCGAGCAGCGGCGCTGCCGCTCCGGTCGTGGCTCCTGAAACTTGCGGCTCGCCGACCAACTTTGCGGTATGGGAAACTCCCGGAGAGCGCGAGTTCAATTACTCCTGGGATGCGCCGGCCGGGGGCCTGACCGTGACCGGATACGTGACGGAAGCCCGCATGGAGGAGGATGACGGAAACCTCGGCTCTTGGATGCGGGACGAGCAGCAGTTGGGCGTAACGGAAAACACCGGTTCCAGTTCATACTCGTCCGGCAACGATGGACAAACCATACAGTACCGGGTCTATACGCTGTGCGATGACGAGACCTCGGAGCCATCGGACGTCGTTGAGTTTGTCTTCCCGGTTGTTTCTCCCGGCGCGGCGGAGCCGGCGGCAGCGGCTGCCGAGCCGGAGTGCGGCCAGCCCACCAACTTCCGCGCCGGCGCGCTCAATACCAATGACCGGTCCCTCATCTACAGCTGGGACGCGCCGCCCAGCAGTGATTTGACCGTCACCGGATACCAGACCGAATCACGCGAAGCGCTCGCCGACGGGACCTACACCGACTGGTCCCCCCGGGACGCGCTGGGCGCGGGCGAAATCTATCAGGCTGTCGGCCCCTTTTCCAGCGACATCGACGGTCGCACTTTCCAGAACCGGGTCTACGCGGTGTGTGGTTCGGTGCACTCAGAGCCGTCGGATCACGTTCTGTTCACCTATCCTGCCGCGGTAACCGCCGCTGTTCCCACCGATACGCCGGCGCCTACGCCCACGCCCGAACCTACACCCGCGCCGGAGCCGACCGACACGCCATCCCCTACGGCTACGCCCATTCCGCCCTCGACTTCCACACCGGCGCCGCTGGTTACCCGGACGCCCACACAGTGGCTCGTCCAACACCCGGCAGACCCTAAAATCACGGGAGCTTCGCCGGGAACCCACTTGCTGCTGCAAGGCTGCTACCTGGGCACGCAGACGTCCGACCGCCGGTTCCGGCTGGCTTCGTGGGACACGTGGGATCCCAGCCGGTACGGCAATGAACTGAAGTTCGTCAAGATCATCACCAACACCGGAGCGCGTCTCCCGCTGGAGCCGGGGAGTTGCTACGAGGCCACGGTGGTCAAGCAAACGGACAGCCATGAGGAATACGTCTGCCTGGACCAGGGTTCCACCCACCCGCACCAGACACCGTGCGCCAATCCCCGGGAGCATGAAATCATTCCCACTTTCATCCTGCACCCCAACAGCCCCGATGACCCGGACAACTACAGCGGCAATTTTTCCATCCTTACCACACCCACGCTGCGTCCGCCGCGCTAACAGCCGGCGGCGCTAAGCTGATTTGTTATGATGTTAATACGCTATCGAAATTCGAATAACCAATCCATAACGGGAGAACCTTGTATATGACCACACTGCTTGACCGCATTGACCCCGCCGTTGCGACGGCCATTGAGAATGAAAACCACCGCCAGCGCGATTCCATCGTATTGATCGCGTCAGAGAACTACGCGAGCAAGGCGGTCTTGGAAGCGCAGGCCCAATTGATGAACAACAAGTACGCCGAGGGATACCCCGGCCGGCGATACTACGGCGGCTGCGAATTCGTGGACGTGGTGGAAACCCTGGCCATCGACCGGGCCAAAGAGCTGTTCGGCGCGGAGCACGCCAACGTACAGGCCCACAGCGGCGCCCAGGCCAACATGGCCGCCTACTTCGCCGTCCTGGAGCCGGGAGACACCGTGCTGGGGATGCAGCTGGACATGGGCGGGCACCTGACTCACGGGGCCAACGTCAATTTTTCCGGCAAACTGTACAACTTCATACCCTACGGCGTGGACCGGGAGACCGAGACCATCGACTACGACCAAGTGGAGCGGCTGGCGCGGGAGCACAATCCCAAGCTGATCGTGGCCGGGTGCAGCAGCTATTCCAGAGTGCTGGACTTCCCGCAGTTCCGCGAGATTGCCGATTCCGTGGGAGCGATGCTGATGGTGGACATGGCGCACATCTCCGGCCTGATCGCCGGCGGCGCGCATCCGTCGCCCTTTCCCCACGCGCAGATCGTCACGTCGACCACCCAGAAGACCCTGCGCGGCCCGCGCGGCGGCATGATCCTGACTGAGGAAGATCTGGGACGCAAGATCGACTTCGCGGTGTTCCCCTTCATGCAGGGCGGCCCCTTCATGCACGTAATCGCCGCCAAGGCAGTCTGTTTCGGCGAGGCTCTACAGCCCGCCTTCTCGCGCTACGCGCACCAGGTAGTGGCCAACGCGCAGGTGATGGCGCAAGAGCTATCCGAGGCCGGCGTCCGTCTGGTCGCCGGCGGAACCGACAATCACCTGATGCTGGTGGACCTGACGCCGCTGGGCATCACCGGCCGGCAGGCGGAGCGCGCGCTGGAATCGGTGAACATCGTGGCTAACAAGAACGCGATCCCCTACGACCAGTTGCCACCGCGCACCGCGTCCGGTCTGCGCCTGGGCACGCCCGCCATCACCAGCCGGGGCATGGCCGAAGAGGACACGCGCCAGGTGGCCAGGCTCATCGTGCGGACGCTGGGCAGCATTGGGGATGAGGCAGCGATGTCCGCCATCGGCGACGAGGTGCGACACCTCAGCCGCCGGTTCCCGGTGCCCGGGCTGGACGACGAGTAGGGCGGCCGCGGCTTTGTCATTTGTATGTTGCAAATGTCCCGTAGATAGGCCAATTTGCGGGATAGAGGGAGGGGCGCGTCGTCTGTCATTGGGTGAGCTGG
>DAOUHZ010000013.1:0-6025 GCA_034428455.1 Dehalococcoidia bacterium | reverse complement strand
GGTGGAGCACGACGGCCTGCCCGCCGTGTTCGCCGAGCCCCAATTCTCCGCCGATGCCCTCGAGCAGGTTGCCCGGGACGCCGGGATCCAGGTCGGCATCATCCGCTCGCTGCCGGACGATACATATCCGGCTTACATCGACATGATGCGGTCCAACGCCGATCAGCTGGCCCAATTCCTGCGGTAAACCCATGCGGCGCCGCGCCGCGCTCACTCAACACCTTTTCAGGGGACTCCGGAGAGTCCCCTGATTTGCATATCGTCATGTGGGTACCGCAGCAGGATCTTTCGGTTCACACGCACCCAGTTTGTCATCGCGAGGAGCGAAGCGACGTAGCGGTCCCATTCCCGTAGCATCGTTCCTCGCGCCAACGAGATTGCCGCGCTTCGCTCGCAATGACAGCCCTCTATTGGGCCGTATATCCCCCGTCAATCACCAGCTCACTGCCGGTCATGAAGGACGATTCCTCGGAGGCCAGGAACAGCACTCCGTAGGCTATGTCGTCCACGGTTCCGATGCGGCCGATGGGAGTCGAATCAACGCGAAGCTGCCGCTGCTCCGGATCGGCCATCGTCCGCGCCGTCATCGCGGTGTCGATAAACCCCGGATGCACCGAATTGCACCGGATGTTCTCGTTGGCGTACTGCACGGCGGTGGACTTGGTCAGCAGGCGCACCGCCCCCTTGGAGCTGGCGTAGGCCGATCCGGCCCCGGAGCCGGGCCTGGTAGCAATCATTCCCGCAATGGATGAGATATTGATGATGGAACCGCCACCGGCGGTGCGCATGGCCGGAATCGCGGCGCGGGTGCCCAGGAAAACGCCCTTGCCGTTGACGTCCATGATCTGGTCCCAGACTTCAGTCGGCGCTTCGTGGATGCGCGGCGCGTTGACGCCTCCAACGCTGGTGCCGCCAATCCCCGCGTTGTTCACCAGGACGTCCAGCTTGCCGTAACGATTGACCGCTTCGGTAACCGCATCGGCCCACTGGTCGGCGTCGGTTACGTCCAGATGGACGAACGTGGCCTGACCGCCCAGCTCACGGATTTCAGCCTCCAGTTTCATCCCGTCATCGTCGAGAATGTCGCCGATGACCACGGCCGCCCCTTCCTGGGCGAACAGCCTGGCCTCGGCGGCGCCCTGACCTCGAGCGCCCCCGCTGATCAAAGCAACTTTTCCTTCCAGTCGCATGTCGAACCTCCCTTGAGCCAACAACAGTTCGCTGCCCATACTAACCCAATCGGCTGCAATCCGGCAGTAGATCAGAGCGGCAATCGGCTATAATCAGCCCAAGCCTGAACCTGGGCCCGTCAGGAGCGCCACATGACTACCCCTCAAGCCAAAACCAAGCCGACTGAGGAGAAGTGGGAGCCGTACCCCCATCTGGAAAAAGAAGAAAAGGACATGCAGCAGCGCCCGGTCGAAAAAGACTTGGATCTCAAGCTGGGCGTGGCCCTAACTCCGGGCCATCACTATCCATACCATCCTGACATCCTCATCGGGAGCGAAATCCCCATCTACTACGGCGAACGCGACCCGGTCACGCGCCGGTTCCCCAACATCCGCCCGGACATTCTCATGGCCCTCGACGTGGATGCCCTCGCCATCAGGCGCCGCGTGGGGTATGACCCGATACAGAACCGCAAGCCGCCCGATGTGGTGGTGGAAATCGCTTCCCCGTCCACCTACCGCAACGATATGGGACGCAAGCGCGACATTTACCAGATGCTGCTGGTTCCCGAATACTGGCGCTTTGATCCCAGCGGCGGCCGGATGTTCGGGCAGGCCGTCATCGGCGAGCAGTTGGTCGGAGGGCAGTACCAACGACTGCCCTTGCTGCGCTACGACGGCGGCGTTGTCGGCTCCACCAGCCCCCTGCTCAACCTGAACTTCCGCTACCAGGGCAACGAGCTGTTCACCATCCACGACCCGCAAACCGGACAGGAATACGAACACCCGGAGCAGGAGAACGCTCGCCTGCGGGAAGAAATCCGCCGCCTGCGCGGAAGCTGACGGCGGTAGTTGTTCATCAAAGGGCTTAGTCCCCCAGCGTCGTGGTCAGCACCCACATCGGGCGCTCGCCCACGGCGTAGGTGCCCAAGGGCGTCATTGCGCCCGTGTCGCCGTTGACGCTGTACGAAGCCAGCTGACCCGTAGCGGACCCGGCGGCGAACACGTAGCGACCCGAAGGATCCAGACTGAAGGCGCTGGGCACCGGCTCGGTGGCGGCGTGGTCGGCCGGCGTCAGCCGACCCTCCGCATCAACCGTGAAGCTGGCGATGCTGTTGTGGCCGCGGTTGGGCACAAAAAGCAGGCTCCCGTCGGGTGAGAACTGGATCTGGGAGCAGGTGTTCCGCTCGGAGACTCCGGCCGGCAGGGTCGAGACCATTTCGAACTGGGTCAGCCGTCCCTCAGTGTCAATTTGGTACGAGGACACGCTGCAACCTTGTTCGTTGGAGAAGTAGACCAGGTCCAGGCTGGGATGGAAGGTGAAATGCCGCGGCCCGATCATGTCTCCCTGGTCCAGTGTCGCCGGTTCGTTGGCCGTCAAACCGCCCGTGGCGGGGTCGAAGCGGAACTGGTAGATGATGTTGGGCCCGGGGATGTTCTTGGGCGGTTCAAGGACGTTGTCCTGCACCCGGGCGATGTGCGGGACGTACGCGAACCGATTGGAACGGTCGGTCAACATGGCATGGGCGCCGGTGTCGGTGTCCACCACCGAGGTTGCTTCACCCCCCACGCTGCCGTCGTCGCCCAGCGGATGCACCGCGGCCTTGCCGTCCGCGTAGTAGGACGACAGCAGGAACCGGCCGGTGCGGTCGGTTGCCAGGTAAGAGGGCTGGCCCGGAGGAGTGACCGAGCCGGTTTGAGTCAACTCGCCGGTCTGCTGGTTGATGCTGTGGCTGGTGATCTCCGGGACCTCTCGATGACCGGCGTACAGGGTCTGGCGGTCCGGGCTGATCGCCAGCAGGGACGGCCCGCCGGATACTTCTTCCTCGCCCGCGATGGTCAGGGCTCCGCTGGCTTCGTCCATGGTGAAGATGGACACCTTGTTGTCGTCCTGGGCTGCTACATACACGTAAGTTGCCATTTTCACTGCCTCCTTTCCTCAATCCGTCATTCCGGTCATCTAACCGTCATTCCGGCGAAAGCCGGAATCCATAACCCGTTACACCAATGGCACCTGGGTTCCCGTGAAAGCGGGGAATGACGCCGCGGCGCGAAGCCCGTTATCGCAGCAGGGTTTCCGCCATGCGCTCTAACTGCTCGCCCATCTCTTCCTCGGTATCGTAGTGGTTGGGCCACACGCAGACCCGCAGAGCGCCGGCGTTCAGGAAGTCGTCGACGGTTTGGCGGGTGGTATCGGGAGCCTGCCCGAACACGGAGATGGTGATGGCCTCCGGGTCGCGTCCCCGCTCGGCCGCCAGGGTGTCCAGCTGCTTGCGGCTGTCCTCAATCTGCCCGGGATTCGCCCGGTTGGGCAGCCAACCGTCGCCGTAGCGAACCACCCGCCGCAGCACGTTGCGGGCGTTCCCACCCAGCAGGATGGGCGGATGAGGTTCCTGCGCCGGCTTCGGATACATGTACACCGGCGGGAAGTTGTAGTACCGCCCGTGGAACTCGGCTTGGTCCTCGGTCCACAGGGCCTTCAGGGCCCCAACCGCCTCTTCGGTCTGGGTCCAGCGGTGGTCGAAGTCGCCGCCCATCATCTCCGTTTCTTCTCGGTTCCAGCCGGCGCCGATGCCGAAGACGAAACGGCCGTTGCTGTGGCGGTCCAACACGGAGATTTGCTTGGCGAGGATCAACGGGTTGCGCTCCGGCACCAGTGTAATCCCCGTGCACAGCTTGATCCTTTCGGTGACCGCGGCGGCCATGGCCAGGGACATATACGGATCAGAGAAGTGGCGGTAAGTCCACGGGATCTCGCCCCCCGTGGCCGGGAAGGGACTCTCGCTGTGCACCGGCAGGATGGGATGCTCGTGATACCAGATGGACTCGAAACCCAGATCCTCGGCCTTCTTGGCGATGAACGCCGGGTCGAGGGTGTACGCGGGAAGAGGAACGATTATTCCGACGGACATTGCCTTGCTCCTTTGCAGCAGAGTCGCGAACGATCTCCGAAATGGTCATCAACTGTGTGTCGGAGTTTATCAGACCTGGCGAGCGGCGGCAGCGCAATCCAGACCGATCCCGGCGCTACCGAGATCCGTCCGCCAGCAGTTCACTAGCAAGTTCCCTGGCGGCGTCCAGATCGTCCACGAACCGTCCGGCGGGAAGCCGGCGGAAAACGTTCAGCGACCGCAGGGTCCGCTCCACGGGGCCGGAAAGGTTGAGCACTATACACTCGGTCTTGGCCGCAGCCGCGGCGTCAACCAGCCTTTCGATTATCAGCGCCGCGCTGTCGTCCATGTGAACGGTGTTGGAGAAATCGAAGATCACGACCTCATGCTGCCGAATATCCGCGCCCACCATCCAGGCCAGTTCGTTGGCTGAAGCAAAGGAAAACTCACCGCGCAGATCCACCAGCCCGACCCGCGCCTGGAACTGATCCACCTCATCATCGCTGGAATTATCGGCGAAAAACCCGCGCTCCAGCAGCGGTACCGAGATCACCTGACCCAGCTCGCGCTGTTCCCTTGCCCGCGCTCGAGCGAACCCCGCCACGATCAGGCCGATTGCGATGGCGGTGATCAGATCAACGAACACCGTCAGCGCCAGCGTGAGCAGCATGACCAGCAGGTACTCCCGCTGGACGTGGCGAACCCGCGTGATGAGTCGCCAATCGATGATGTCCCACCCGACCTTGATCAGGATGCCGGACAACGCAGCCACCGGTATCGGCTCCGCGATCCAACCCAGGCCCAGCACCAGGGCCAACAGAACCGCCGCGCAGGTCACGCCGGAGACGGGGGTGGTCCCGCCGGCCCTAACGTTCACAGTGGTACCCGAGGGCGCGCCGGCGCCGGGCAGGGCGCCCAACACGCCCGCGGACACGTTAGCGATGCCCTGGCCGAAAAGCTCCCGGTTGGGTTTGTGGCGCGTGCGGGTGAGCGTGTCCGCAACCAGGGAGGCCACCAGGCTGTTTACGGAACCGATAAGCGCCAGGGTCAGCGCCGGCTGCAAGGCGGAGAGCAGCAGATCGGGCGTCAGTTCCGGCAAGTACAGCGCCGGCAATCCCTGCGGCAGCTTTCCAATCGTGGGAGCATCGTGCAACCACAGCGCCGCCATAGCCGTTCCAACAATCAGGGCCAGCAGCGGCCCGGGAACGTACCGGCCCAGTCGGCGCGGCCAGAACACGCAAATCGCCAGGCACACCGCTCCAACAATTACGGCGTGAAGGTTCAACCCCAACACGGCTGCTGGCCACACGCGGATGATGCCAAGCAGACCGCCCGGCGCGGGAGGGGCGCCCAGAAAGGGCAACGTCTGGATGATTATGATGATGAGGCCGATGCCGGAGGTGAATCCGGCGATCATGGAATATGGCGTGTAGTTGATGAAGCGGCCTACCCGCAGCAGCCCCAACGCAATCTGGATCACGCCGGCCAGCATGACGATGGTGAACGCCTCTGACGGGCTCTTCGCGTGCTGCGAAAGCACGATCATCATCGCCACCGTCATGGCAGCGGTGGAGTATGCGATGCGCGCCGGCGTCCCGCCAAACACCGACGCGCAGAACCCGACGACGATGGCGCCGTACATGCCGGCCACGGGGCCCAATCCCGTGGCCACCCCGTAAGCCAGCGCCATCGGGAGCACCGTCGCGGCGGTGGTTACGCCGCCGAACAGATCTCCCGATAGGGCGCGTGGGCTGTAGGACAGTCGAACCGGAATTCGTCTCGCACGCAACAACGGACGCCGCCGGCTAATCTAGATCGAAACCGCTACCTACCCGACCTGATCCATTCGGCAACACGCTCGCCGATCATGATGGTGGTGCAGTTGGTGTTGGCTCGGATCACGTCCGGCATCACCGAAGCGTCGGCAACCCGCAGGGACTCGATCCCGTGGACGCGGCAATGTTG
>DAOUHZ010000012.1:0-17107 GCA_034428455.1 Dehalococcoidia bacterium | reverse complement strand
AGCCTGCTATCACCGATTGCGTCAGCGGGGCAAGCCCGGGAAGGTGGCGCTGGTGGCCATCATGCGGAAACTGCTGCTGCAACTCAACGCGGTAGCCCGCCGGGGCACTCCGTGGCAGCCCGATCCCCAACCCACCGCCTGAAACACCCTTGACACCCAACACAGATACTGCGGGGAGCGCAGCGACGCGGCAATCTCGCAAGGGTTGCAACAGGTTCGACGGGATTGCCACGCTGCGCTCGCAATGACAGAGAGGTATCCGCCAGCTAGAGCGAGCCGTCGATTACCATGTCCAGCAGGGCCGGCTTGCCGGAAGCCACGGCCCGGTCCACCGCCGGCTTGATCTGATCCGGCTCGGTTATACGCTCGCCGCGCACGCCCATGCTGTTGGCGATAGCCGCCATGTCGAAGGGTGTTCCGAAGTCGGAGTACAGCAGCCGCCCGCCAGAGGTCTCGGGCAGATTCAGCACGTCCCGCTGGTACACGTTGAAGTTGGTCTTGAGCACCCGGTACATGCCGTTGTTGCAGATGACGAAGATGCACGGTATCTCGTCGTTGGCCGCCGTCCATAGACCCTGGATGGTCATCATCGCGCTGCCGTCGCCGATAATGCCGAACACCGGCCGGTCGGGATAGGCGCACTGGGTGCCCATGGTGACGCCGATGCCGCCGCCGATGGACTGGCCGCGGACTCCGCGCAGGTCTGCCCGACGCTGGGCCTGGAAGTAGTGGCGCATGGTGGCCCGGTTGCTGATGGAATCGTCAACCACGATGGCGTTGTTGGGGATCGCCGCCGCCAGTTCCGACATCATCCGCGCCGGCGTCATGGGCCGGTGGTCCCACTTCTCGGCAGCCGATTCCTCGAAGGCGGCGCGGTTGCTCTGCCGGTCGGCGATAACTCCCTGCCGGCGCAGTCCGATCTCCGAGCGGTCACCAGTGGAGAGCCGCTCCTCCAGGGCCGCAATCAGGTCTCGGAGGGACAGCTTGCAATTCCCTACGATGCCCACGTCGGTTGGCTCCGACCGGCCGATCTTGCTGCGGTCGGGGTCAATGTGCACCAGTTTAGCCTCGGAGGGAAGGATAACGTCACCCCAATAAAAGAGCTCCTCGAAGGGATCAGAGCCCACCGCCAGCACCAGGTCCACCGTCTGCAGGACGTCCCGCTGTTCTCCGACCCGCAGGGATAGCGCGCCCATGAACTGGTCGTGCGTGGTGGGGAAGGCCACCTCAGCGCCTCTGGCCTGATAGACTGGCAGCCCCATCAGCTCCGCCAGTTCCACCGCCTCGTCTACCGCGTCATCATCGGAAAGGCGGTCGCCCACCATCATCAGCGGACGGCTGGCGTTGGCCAGCAGCGCGGCCGCTTGTGCGATCCCCTCCGTGCTGGGCCGAGCGCCGTCGTGTACCGGTCGAGAAGGCTCAAGGTTCATCTCCGCCAGGCCCTCCAGCGCATTGGACGTGAACCCCACGTACACCGGACCCTTGGGGTGGCTGTTGGCTTCGTTGAAGGCGCGCCGGATTACACTGGGAATCTGGTCCGCATGGGATAGCTCCACCGCCCACTTGGTAACCGGCCGGACCAGATCCGCCAAGTCGGTTATGGTTTCGTTCACCTTGCGGATGTCGTAGTTGGCTGACGTGACGACCATCGGCGTGCCGGTGTTCAGGGCGTCCAGCTTCAAGGCGATGCCATTGGCCAATCCGCTGTCTACGTGCAGGCTGACAAAGGAGGCCGTGCCCCTGGCCCGTGCGTACGCCTCCCCCATCCCCATCGCTACGCTCTCCTGCAGGGTCAGGATGTAGCGCAACTCGGGGTAATCGCCCAGTAGGTCGATGATCGGCCCCTCGCTGGTTCCGGGGTTGCCGAAGATATAGTCGACGCCCTCGGCCTTGAGCATCTCCAGCAACGCTTGCTTGCCGGTCATCATTTGGGACATGGAGTTCCTCCATTGCGGGCCGCCTTCACTGGGAGCGGCCGGGGTTAGTTGACGGCCAATTCTACAACAGGAGGAGACCGTGGTGGATGGATGCCCCGCCTGAAAGCAAGGTTGTTGTCAGCCTCACCTGATGCTGACGATTTGCGAAACCGGCGACGGCTTGTTGTCGGGCGACCCGATGCGTGGCTAAACTAAAGTCGATAAACCACGAGGAACTCGCCGGCGTCCTGGTCCTCTTCCATTCCCGGAGCGTGTCATGCTGATGAAAACGAATTTCCAATCCCGGTTGCAACGGTTAACCCCCGGAACGCGCCTGTGGATGCTCGCGGCAGCGGCGTTGACCGTGTGCCTGCTGGCAGCGTGCGGCGACAATCCGCAGCCCGAAAGCTCCAGCGCCAACGAAGAGCGCGCGCGCCTTGCGACTGTGCCGCCCCAGACTTTAGACGACCGGCAGCAGCAGGCGCGCCAAGTTCTGGCGGAGCGGCTGTCGGCGCCGGTGGACAGTCTGGCGCTGGTCAGCGACGAACCAGTGTCCTGGTCGGACGCTTCACTGGGCTGTCCCGAGGAGGGCATGATGTATGCTCAGGTAATCACCCCCGGGCATCGCATCACCTTCAGTTACCAGGGAGAGCAGTACGAGGTCCATACGTCCCGCGATGACGGCCCTGGCTCTCAACTGAGGATGGTGTCGTGCGAGGGTGGAACGTCCTACTGACCGCGGCTATGGGGCACAACCCGTCACCGCCGGCGCGGTTTGCCTCTGCCGCTGCCGGCGGATCCTTCAGATTGACGCCCGTTGCGCCCTGCGGTATCGTTAGTGCCGCACCGCAAACGATATTGGGAGTGTCCCATTATGGCCGAACAAGAACTGCCCCTCTTCGATTACAACGAAGTTCAGGTGGGTGAAGAACTGGGCTCCTACGAGTACGTTCTGACCCAGGAGATGGTAGACCTGTACCGCCAGGCCGTGGACGATCCCGACGCCGTGTTCCCCACCATCGCCGTCAAGCACGACGCCACCTCCCTCTCGCTGGCCTACGACGACCAGACCGGCAGCATCAACGCGGGGAACGAAATTGACCTGTTCAACCCGCCAATCCCCGGCAAGAAGATCAGCGTTACCGGCCGAATCCACGACAAGTTCGTTCGCCGGGAAAAGCCCTACCTGGTAATCGAGGCCACAGCCACCGACGAAGACGGCCGGCTCATCGAAAAGATGCGCACCTACCAGATCAAGAAACCCGAGGAGTTGGGCAAGAAATGGCATCCCCAAGGCTAGACAGCGAAACGCTCCCCGTCGTCACCAAGCACATCACCCAGGACGTCATCAACCAGTTCGAGGCGTGTGGCATCCTCAACCGCGCCAACATTCACAACGACCCCGAACTGGCCTCCCGGCGCCTCGGCACCACCTACGCCATCGCCTCCGGCCGCATGAGCATCGCCTTCTGCACCGAAGCGATGCGCAAGTTCATCGGCGCCGAAGACTTCCACCGTTCCGGCAACGTCAACCTCAAGTTCCTGCGCCCGGTGAAGCACGGCGACACCGTCAGTGTCCATGGACAGGTCAACAGCCGCGAGCCGCAGGACGACGGCACCACACTGGTAACGGTCGACGTTTACTGCGAGAACCAGAACGGCGACAAAACCGCCGTCGGCCAGGCCAGCGCCCGCGTCTGAGCATGGATCCGACACTGCCGCGAGCCGCTTCGTTGAGCGTGAGATTTTTGCAATGACGACGGTTGTTGATTCCCACGCCGAACGGAGCTGGCATTTCCTCGACCTCGTGGACGAGGAGGTTGAGCGCGGCGAGTTGGAGGAGGCTTGCAACAAGATTTGGGGCGCCGCGGCCCATGCCATCAAAGCCGTCGCCGAGCGCAGAGGCTGGTTTCACGGATCGCACAACGCCCTGGCGGAAACGGTATTGCGCCTGATTGATGACGAGGGCGCCCCGCCGGTGCTGTACACTTATTACCTCGCCGCAAGTTCGTTTCATTCACGGTTCTACGGCTGGCCGCCCGGCGGCGACGAAATCCGCCACGGCAAGGGGGAAATAGGTAATTTCATCAGAATGCTGGAAGGCCTGTGATCCTGACCGGATCAACCCTTTTCCATAGGAACCCGCTAAAGTGAGGGGAGCGCAATGCGAAAACGCATCCCTCTGCTCAACGACCGCATTACAGGAGCATCCCGAATGACCATGACCCGTTCCGAGTTCGGCAAGGTTGAAGTCGACATCGTCTACTGCGTCCCTTGAGGCTACCACGGTCTCGCCACGTGGCTGGCGACCGAATTCTGGCGCTCCCAAAACGCCGGCGACATCGCGATCAAGATGACTCCCGCCAACAAGGGCCGCCTGGAGATCTACCTTGATGGCGAGAAGATCTTCGACCGCTTCGACGAAGAAGGCGACGAGTACCCGGGCTACAGCAAGGTCAACGAGCTCAAGATGGTGATCGCCGAGCGCGTTTTCGACGTTGAGGACGAAATCGCCGCCGCGAGGAACGCTTAGATGGCCAATCCAGATCACATAGCCGTAGTTCGCTCCGGCAGGGGCGCCATCGAGGAGTGGAAGTCGGCCAACCCCGATGTGCAGCTTGACCTGCGCGCCGCCGACCTGTCGGGCGTCGACCTGGCCGGCGCGGATCTGCGCGATTCCGACTTGCGAGGCGCCTCCCTGACGGACTCACGCCTCACCCGCTCCAACCTGTCCCGCTGCGATCTGCGCGCCGCCGATTTCACGGGCGCTGACCTGTACGGGGCGACCCTGGCCTCGGCGCAGATGGCGATGACCATCCTGCGCAACGTCAACCTCTTCTGGGCCGACCTCAAGCAATCCGATATGAAGGAGGCCATCCTGCAGTGGTCTCGTCTCAACCGGGCCTCGTTCCTGAGTACGAACCTCACCGACGCCGATTGCAGCCAGGTCACCGCCATCGAGGTGGACCTTCGCTCCGCCAACCTGACCAACTCCAACTGGCAGGGCGCCAACCTGAACGGCGCCGATGTCAGCCGGGCCATCATGCAAGGCGCGGACTTCACCTCCGCCAAGATCCGCGACTCCATGTGGATCATGACGGACATGCGCGGCGCCAACTTCAACCGCGCCAGCCTGCATCGCTGCGACATGACCATGAGCAAGTGGGACGACACCACCAACTTCCCGCCCGGCTTTGACCCCAACCACATCGAAAACCGGGTGGACGACTACTAAAGCTTCCGGACTACCGAGGCTTCTCGGAAGAGAAGGCGTTTACTATGATTAGCATCGACCCCGCTACTGTTATCGCAGCTGCCAGCCTCGTGACTTTGTTCATCCTCATCGGCAGCGGTATCTATTGGTTTGGCAAGCTCAGCAATCGGGTCGGCCATCTGGAAACCCGGGTTGACCAATTGGCCGACGAGATGCGCAACATGCGTGAGGAGATGCACGGCCAGCGAACCGAGTTGCTCGAGGCGATGCACAACCAGCGGACCGAGTTGCTGGAAGAAATGCGCCGGGGCAACCAGCAACTTCTCCTGGCTTTGGCAAACCACTCCCACGACGACGCTGGCCAGCCCATATTCCGCGTGCCGGTCAATCCGGAGTGACCTTCGTCGCACCGGCGTTAGCTCATGGCAATCCTCCTCGTAGCGTCCCACCAGCCCGGCGCCGGCAAGACCTCTGTCGCCGCCGGCTTGGCGACCCTCATCGCCCGGTCGGGCGCCCGCGTTTCCGTGTGCAAGCCGGTGTCGCCGGCCGGACGCACCGACCCCGACGCTGTGTATTTCGCGCAAATTTTCCGCGGTGGCATCGCCGTGGCATCGTCCGAGGATGACGCCGGCCTGGACGCCGCCGCCAGGGCCGTGCGTTCGTTGACGGGCATCAGCGAGCACGTCATCGTCGAGGTTGCCAATCCAGCCAGCGGCTCAGGGGCGGCCTCGCCCATCGTCTCCGGCTTGGCGGAGCGTCTCTCAGCTCGCGTGGTGGCCGTGTTCGGTTACGAACCGGATACGTCGGCGGTGAGCGTTTCCGGCGCGGTGGCCACCCTGGGATCCAGGCTTGCCGGCGTGATTGTCAATCAGACGCCTCGGTATCGAGCCCGGCGTGCGGAAGTCCTGCTGTCCGAACTATCGACCGCCGGCGTGCCGGTTATCGGTCCCATCCTCGAAGACCGCGCCCTGTTGTCCCTGAGCCTGGATCAGTTGGAAGCCAACCTGGGCGGCCGCTGGGAACTGGAGCCGACGGATGGCGACGTTTGGATCGACCGCTTCCTCATCGGCGGCAACATCATGGACTCCGGCGCCGGATATTTCGGACGCTACGATCATCAGGCGGTGATCACCCGCGCCGAGCGGCCCGACATCCAGATGGCATCGCTGATGCAGGACACCCGTTGTCTGGTCCTCACCGGCGGTTCCCGACCCACCGAGTACATCCGTGTGGAGGCCACCAAGCGGCGCGTGCCGGTCCTTCTGGTGGATCAAAACACCGTGGCCACCGCCGAGGCGGTGGGTGGCCTGATGAGCGCCATTGTGCCCCACGCCCAGCACAAGGCTGAACGAATGGCCGACCTGCTGGATGGGCTCGTAGACCTGGACTCGCTGCTGAGGTAGATGTCAGTAGCAGGATGCACAGGATTTCAAGATTTTTCAGGATGAAAAGCCCATCCTGTAAATCTTCTAATCCCGACAATCCTGCTTCTGACTAAATCCCCGCCGTCAGTCCTGCATCTCGAAGCGCTCGGACTCGGGAGGGCGGGACCACAGTTCCTCAGCGCCGGCCATGGCAACCGCGCGTTCGGGACTGGCGCGCCACGCGTCGTAGATCTCGTTGCTCTCCCAGGTCACCAGGGTTGAGATCTTGGTGGGATCAGCCAGCGAGATGAAGGTATGACGCGCTCCGAAGCCGGGCGCGTGGCTCTGGGCCTCCCCGTTGCGGTCCAGGAGCGCCTTCGCCTCCTCCACCTTGTCTTCCTTCGCCCAGTGGTGGGTCAGTACTCCGATCAGCGCCATTGGCGTGTCCTCCTGTCAGGTTCGTTCTGTCGGCGGTAATGTCGACATTGCTGGTCTATCCGGCTCGCCGTCATCCCCGGGACCAGGGAAAAATTATCCTGGACCGAAGGCCCCCTTCGCGGACGTGCAACAACTTGCCCAATACGTAGGCAACCAGCGCCGCGCCGATGCTGAACACGGCTCCCATTTTGCCCGGCTCCTGGAACGGCGAGTCGCCGGGAAACGCCTTGCCGGCCACGAAAAGCGCGACCGTCAGGCCGAGACCCGCGATAACTCCCGTCACCACCAGGTGACGCACGCCCATGCCCGGCGGCAGCGGGAACCCTAACCGCTCGGCCACCCACGATAGCAGCGTCACGCCGATTGCCTTGCCCACGATCAGCGACACCAACACCATCATCGTAACCCACCCGATGCTGGTGAACGGGACTCCTGCGTTGGCGAACGCGAAGAAGAACAGGCCGAAGTCCACGAACAGCTTCAACTGGTGCTCGAACCGCTCCAGGACGCTGTGGGAGTGATGCTCATCGTCGGTGGCGTGCGGATGCGGCGCGCCGCCCGGCTCGTGGGTGTGGTCCTCTTCCTCACTGACGCCGGCCTCGTGTCCGCCATGGGGCAAAAAAGGAACAATCGGCACCAACGCAAGCGCTGGCTCCACCCCCGCCTTGGCCAACCCTATCCAGGAAAGCGCGCCGCCAACCAGGATATAGGCCGGCCACCACGGTACCCGAAAGCGCCGCAGGACGTACACGGCGACCATCCCGCCCACCACCAGGGCGAGCCACACTGGCTCGACCGGATGGTACGGATCCGGATAGAAAACGGCGATGATGACCAGCCCGATGGCATCGTCGGCCACCGCCAGCAGCAGGAGGAAGTTGACCGCCGGATGCAACGGCCCGAACACCACCCGCGCCACCAGCCACGCCAGGGCAATATCGGTGGCGGTGGGGATCGCCCAGCCGTTGGCCACTGCGCCGAAATCGTCGGTGCCGCCGTAGAAAACCCAGGTGAGGGCGAAATACATCCCGACGGGGCCGAACACGCCGCCCAGCGTTCCGGCCAGGGGATTGATGGCCCGGCGCAGGGGGTTGAGAACCCCGCCCGGCAGCGTCGATTCGGTGATCTCCTTGGCCGCAATCCCGAAGAACAGGCACATGAACATCCCGTTGATGATGAAATGGATGGTCAACGCATGCCCGAACACGTAGGCATGGTCGCCCAGCGGGTGGAAATCCACCACCGTCTCGTACCAGTGGTAGTTGACGTTGGCGGCAACCAGCCCCAGCACTACGCCCAAGATCAGAGGCAACGAAAACTCCTGGACAAAGTTCCTCAGCTTGATCAGTTGGCTTGTCGGTTGTGCGACCTGTGCGTGCATGGATCTTGGGTCACGAAAAGGCGGGAACTAAACAGACCGGCGGCAATTTTACCACCATTTCCGGCGTCTCATGCGTACTCGATGGGAAGCCTTGTTGACAATGATTAGCAGCCCCCGCCAAAATTGCGCCATCGTGAGCCCGAAAGCCGGGTCCTTTCGCTCCTATCCCAATATGTGAGGCGCCTGATGGCAGATTTGAACGACGCCGATGTTCGGGCTTTGGCAAAAGCCGCGGACATCAACATCCCCGACGATCTGGTTGCCGAGGTGAGGGAATCGCTGAACGGGCTGCTGGAGGCCCTGGAAGCCATTACCGAACCGGACGTTGCCAACATCCAGCCGCTGCCGATCATCGTGTCCGCAACGGCGCGCAAGCAGGAGGCTCCATGATGACCGACGCCAACCTTTGCTACCTGTCGGCAACCGAGTTGGGCGAGCGCATCGCCGCCGGCGAAGTATCGTCCCTGGATGCTACCGAAGCTTACCTGGAGCGTATCGCCAGCCTCGACGGCAACTACGCTTCCTACATCACCGTCACCGCCGACCGCGCCCGTGATGACGCCCGCCGCGCCGACGCCGAGATCGCGGCCGGCAACCGCCGCGGGCCGCTCCACGGCGTTCCCGTCGCGGTCAAAGACCAGTTCGACACCGCCGGAATCCTGACCACCAATGGGTCGACGATCCTCGGGGAGAATATCCCCGACGAAGATGCCACCATCATGGAGCGATTGAAGGAAGCCGGCACCGTGCTGCTGGGCAAGCTCAACATGAGCGAGTACGCCAGCGGCGACGCCTTCCGCCACCCCTACGGCCGGCCCCGCAACCCGTGGGATACCAACCGGAATCCCGGAACCTCCAGCAGCGGCTCGGGAGCGGCCACCGCCGCGTTCCTGTGCGCCACCTCGCTGGGAGAGGACACCGGCGGCAGCATTCGAGGGCCCGCGGCCTTCTGTGGCCTCGTCGGCATCCGGCCTACCTTGGGCCTCGTCAGCCGGCATGGCGTATTCGGAGCCAGTTGGTCCATGGACACGGCCGGCCCGGTCTCCCGCACCGTCACCGATTGCGCTCACACCCTGGCCGCCATCGCCGGCCACGATCCCAGGGACCCGCAGTCGTGGGACGTTCCGGTCCCCGACTACGCGGCGGCTCTCGACGGCAACATCAACGGCCTGAAAGTCGGCCTGATATCCGAGCGAGTGCACACCGACGCCAACGACCCGGAGGTGCGCGATGCCGTTATCGCCGCCGCCGGCGTCCTGGCCGGTCTGGGCGCCGACGTATCCGAGGTGTCGATACCGCTGATCGTCAATTCCTCCGAAATCTCCTACGGCATCATCAGCAGCGATGCCGCCATGTTGAACTGGGACATCATCTCCACCGACCGGCTGCGTGAATTGGACCACAACAACCAGGTGCGCCTGCTCATGGGCAGCATCCTGCCGGCCAAGGTGTACCAGAAGTCGGCCCGCCTGCGCGATGTGCTCCGCAGCCAGATCCTGGCGACGCTGGATGAGGTGGACGTGCTGGTCATGCCGGCCTCTTCGGTGCCGGCCACGTTGATCCCCCAATCCACGGGTCTGGGCACCAAGGCGGACGTCATCGCCGGCTTCAAGGGCCGCCGCGGATTCACCGCGCCGTTCAACCTGGCGAACCTGCCGGCCCTGTCCATCAACTGCGGGTTCACCGCGTCCGGCCTGCCCATTGGGTTGCAGATCGCCGGCAAGGCATTCGATGAGACCACCCTGTTCCGCGCCGCCTACGCTTACGAGCAGGCGACGGACTGGGGAGAGCGCCGGCCGCCCGGCGTATAATCAAGATGACCCGCTCGGCAGGACGGGGCAATGCTGGTTCGTGACCACACCCAGACCGCTCAGGAATTTCTAACGGCGTCCGACCGGGAGTTTGCCGCCGGCGACACGCTCCAGGGTTCCGAAAAACTCTGGGGCGCGGTCGCCGACGCCATCATGGCGGTGGCACAACAGCGGGGGTTGGAATACGGAACCCACCGCGCGCTGGTCAATGCTGCCCGGACTATCGCCGATGCCGCGGACAGTGAGTTAATCCGGGCTGAAATGCGCTTGGGCATATCAGCGGCGCAGCACTTTCACTCCAACTTTTACAACAGAACGATGGAACCGGAAGACATTGAGTACGACCGCCCATTGGTGCATCGCTACGTTGCGCTGATGCTGGCGCTGCTGGAGTGAGCGGGACCGCCCGGCCCAACTGCGCGCCGGGCACTCAGCCCTGCTTCCATGATAGCGAGGAGAGCCATGTCCTTCAGCCCCGACACCCTGGAAAAAGTGGCCGACATCGCCAGGGACTTCCTCAACGAACGCTTTGGGAACGATCTGGTTTTCGACCCCGTTTTCGCAAAGTCGCTGGTCGACCACTACGGCGACGACTACATCCAACTGTACCTCGTGTTCGACGGCGACGAGGAACACCTGCGCACGGACGCGGCACTGGACTGGTCCCTCAGCATGGGGCGGTTGATGGAGCCGGCTCTGCAACAAATTGGGGTGTTCGACCGTCCTGGGAAATTCTTCATTAAGAAGTCCGAGTGGGAAGAGGGTCCCCCCAAGTAGCCGGATGAACCCGCTGGATTTGATCTCCATCGCCCGTCAGCTGGCATCCGGTGCAGGGAGGAGAGGCCGGCCGCGCCAAACCGACCTCTGCCGCGCCATCAGCGCCGCCTACTATGCGATGTTCCACACCTTGGCCCGGTGCGGTGCCGACGCCTTGGCCGGCGCCACCCGCGCCAGCCGCAGCCAACCGGCTTGGGAACAAACTTACCGTGCGCTGGAGCATGGTCATGTCCGCAACCAGTGTCGGAACCTGACTTTGTTAAGCCGTTTCCCTCTGGACATCCAGAACTTTGCCGAACACTTCGTTGAGATGCAGCGTGAACGACACTACGCGGACTATGCGCCACTGACTGATTTTGATCGTTCACGGGTTGCATATCTGATTGACCGAACCGAGCGCGCCATCGACAGTTTTAATAATGCTCCAATCAGAGACCGCCGTGCCTTCGCCATCTACGTCCTGTTCCGGACGCGCCGCGATTAGCTGGGATACCATTACACCGCAAGAGGTTTTCACCATGCCCAATCCCAACGAACTCACCGCCGCCGAAGCCGCCCGCGCCATCGCCCGACGCGAGATCACGGCCGTCGAACTGGCGGAGGCGTGCCTCAACCGCATCGAAGCCCTGGACGAGCGTCTGCTGGCCTGGGTGTACGTGGACCGCGAAACGGTGCTCGCCGACGCCCGCCAGGCCGACGCTGCCGTTGCGGAAGGACGGCCGCTGGGTCCGCTGCACGGCGTTCCCATCGGAATGAAGGACATCTACTACACCGCCGGCATCCCGACGAAGGCGGGCAGCGAGGTCTACAAGGACTTCGTGCCCGACTACGACGCAACTTCGCTGACCCTGCTCAAGAGGGCCGGAGCGTTGATGCTGGGCAAGGCCGTGACCACCGAGTTCGCCTGCCTGGACCCATCCCCCACCTACAACCCGTGGAACCCAGCGCACACGCCGGGCGGCAGCAGCAGCGGATCGGCAGTGGCCGTCGCGTCCCGGATGTGTCCCGCGGCGTTGGGCTCGCAGACGGTGGGCTCGGTTCTGCGGCCGGCGGCGTACAACGGCGTGGTCGGTTTCAAGCCTACCTTTGGCCGCGTCAGCCGCCACGGGGTGGTTCCCGTGAGCTGGAACCTGGACACCGTGGGCTGGCTGGTGCGCACCGTGGAGGATGCTGCGCTGCTGCTACAGGTGATGGCCGGCCCCGACGTTGCCGATCCGGTGTCCTCCCGGGAGCCGGTGGGCGACTATCTTTCCGCTATCGTCGAGCCGAGCGCCCCGCGCATCGGGCTGCTGCGTCGCTACTTTTACGAGGGAGCGGATGCCGAAAGCCGCCGTCACCTGGACGCGGTGGCCGAACGACTGGCCGAGGCCGGCGCGGAAATCGAGGAGATTCCCCTGGCGGAGAGCATCGATTCCGCCTACGTGGACCAGCGTCTCATCATGGCCGTGGAAGCCGCGGCCTTTCACGAGCCGATGTACCGGCGGCAGGCCGAGGACTACCAGCCCAAGCTGCGGGCAATGCTGGCCGAAGGTCTCGCAGTGGACGGGATCGACTATTCCCGCGCCCTGGAGCGGCGACGGCAATTCACCACTGACATGGAGGAAGCCGCCCGGCAATGCGACGTGCTGCTCACCCCCGGCGCGCCGTCGCCTCCGCAGGCCGACCGCACCAACACGGGAGACCCGGCATTCCAGGGCCCCTGGACGTCCTGCGGCTTCCCGGCCATCGCCCTACCGTCCGGCCTGGCGGAGTCCGGCGTGCCGCTGGGCATCCAGATGGTCGCGTCACCTTTCGCGGAAGGGCGTCTCCTATCCGCCGCCGCCTGGTGCGAGGCCGTGCTGGACGTATCGCTGAGCCCGCCGCTGTAGTGCGCTGTTTGGATGGTATGCTACAAGCGGAGGCCGTTGAGGAATTGCTATGCCTATCGAATCCTTTGGACTGCTCAACGTAGGTCCGTTCCGTCCTAGACCTCAAAGGCCCCCAGGAGGCCATCAGTCTCGTAGATCTAGCGTCAAGTTCGAATTTGACGAGAAGGTTAATCTGTTCATTGGTCCCAACAACGTCGGAAAGTCAACGGTATTGTGGTCATTGGCCTGCGTAACAGGTGATTGGTATTTGGACGGGGTTCTTCCTCCAAATCGTCTCATATCCGAGGACCAGGATAGTGATAACAAGGCATTGTTCGTGCTGGAATGGAAGGACCAGTTGGACAAACGCTGGCGACTACGTGGACGCTTGTGGACGCACGATCTAAGCCTGCGCATAACCGAACTGGGCGCGGGTCCAGAGAGAATAATTGACGACATATCCGATGAGATCGAAATTATGTACGACAAGATCTCCCGCGACAATGGCTTTATAGGATTTTACGGCCCAGAATCATACACGCCTACCAAACCAAGTGGATGGGATGACTTTCTATATGGGTTTAGAGTGAATAAAGCAGATTTCGATGCAAGTGAGTATGACGACAGCGATGATATGTACGTCAATTTTTTGATTTTACTGCGTAACAACCCACAAAGGTTTTATCGCGAAGTTTTTTCCGAAGTTATAGATGTCATCCATGACATCATTGGAGATTTCAAAGTGGATGTGGCTGGCGGGGTTAGCCCTCGGAAAAATCTTATAACTATAGACGGAACAATACCTTTTACCAATTTGAGCCAAGGAACTCGTTCTATCATAGCCTCGATGGTTCATTTCATCCTCCACTTTGCCTCCGTTAATTATGACAGGCATGATTGGAAAGAACGGCCCGGCATCTTCATCATCGACGAAATTGATGCCCACCTGCATCCATCCTGGCAGCGGCGCATCATCCCGACGTTGCAACGCCACTTCCCCAACGTGCAGATTTTTGCCAGCACCCACTCGCCGATGATGGTGGCCGGCTTGAAAAAGGGACAGGTTCACCTGCTCAAGCGTGACGAAACCGGGCAGGTGGTCTGGTCGCGCAACGAGCAGGACATCATCGGGTGGACGGCGGACGAAATTTACCGCACGTTCATGGGCATTGACGACCCCACGGACGAGCTCACGGTGCAGCGGGCCAACCGCCTGCGGGAGTTGCGAAGGAAGGAATCGCTTGCTCCGGAAGAGGAACGCGAGATGGACGAACTGCGCCGGCAGGTGAATCAGGACTTGCTGTCCAAAGGTCCGGTCGGCCCTCAGAGTGAGCAGTACTCGGAATTGATGCACCGCTTCTTGCGCTCCCTTGAAACCGAATTGTCCCAAGATGGAGCGTAGTCGCAATGCGGTGGGTGGATCGCGGCCCGGCGCCGTCCGGCGTAGCTTTTTACGAAAACAGATACACGCAAAAATGGATCCGATATTACCGACATAGGATCGGGGGGCGTCCCAGCCAACATAACTATTGGACCGTATTCGCACCTGATCTCCGTGAGCGGTTCAAAGCGAAATGTGGGTATTGCGAGCAGAGATTTGAGCCAGTCGGCGAATTGTCATCGTCAGTTGACCACTTTCGTCCATTGCATCATTTTCCGCACTTGGCATTTGCATGGGACAATTGGATATCCAGCTGCCAACGATGCAATTCCAGCAAGGATGACCAATGGCCGGATACTGGATACGTTGATCCATGTGCCGCTGACTTTTTGGAACGGCCGGAAGAGTATTTTGATTATGCGCATCTCAGCGGCGAGATAGTTGCCAAACAAGGCTTGACACCCGCTTCCCGGCGCAAAGCCGAGAACACGATTGATGACCTCCAGTTAAACGAAACAAGGTTGCGCGAAAGCCGGTTTAGGCTGATGAGTTCTTTCGTTCAAGATCTGATGCTGTCGAACCCGGGTCCGGATAGATTGGCCGTCGTGAGCAGATACCAGGAGCCATCCCAACCTCATTCTGGGGTTGTCGCAATGTTCGCGGAACGGCTGCGGCGTTCTGGCATAATCTAAGCATGCCAACTAGCACCGTTGACACCGCCGCCGTTGCCCGCCCATAATCCCGATTACCATGCAATTTGACGTTCAACTATTCGCCCTCTACCGGGAGCGCGCCGGAGCCTCGCTGATCACCGTGGAGGTGCCGGAAGGCGCCACGGTGGGAGCGCTCACCGATGCGGTGCGGGGCATGTATCCGCGACTGGCGCCGCCCGAGGTGCGCATTGTGGTGGCGGTGAACGCCGAGTACGCCGACGACGATCAAGCCCTGAGCCCCGGCGACGAGGTTTGCCTGATACCTCCCGTCAGCGGAGGACTGGGGCAACGGAGGTCTCCGAGCCATGATCATCCTGACTGACGAACCCCTGGATCCGGTGGCGGTGACCGACTCCGTGCGCAAGGACGGCAATGGGGCCGTGGTCACCTTCCTGGGCACCACTCGGGACAACTTCGGCGGCAAGACCGTCACCCGGCTGGAATACGAAGCCTACGACGTGATGGCCATCAAGAAGCTGGAGGAGGTGCGGGATACCCTCTGTGCCGACTACGGCATCGAGGACATCGCCATCGCCCACCGCACCGGCCGGGTTGACGTGGGCCACATCAGCCTGGTGGTGGCAGTGGCCTCGCCCCATCGGATCGCGGCTTTCGAGGCCTGCCACGAGGCGGTGAACCGGATCAAGACCATCGTCCCCATCTGGAAAAAGGAATGGTTCGCCGACGGTTCCCGTTGGGTCGCGTGCGAGGACCACGAGTTCGCGGACGAGGATACTCACCAGCATGCCCACGCGGAACGACACGCCGCGGCCGTTGGGGACAATTAGGAGCCAAAAGGCGCCTAGCGCAGGCCGTCGATGAGGTGGACCAGCATTCGTCCCGCCGATAGGTCCACGTCCTTTATCACCTGCAAAACGGCGGGCAGCAGGATCTCCTCGCCGGCTTCGGACTGCACCACGTAGACGTCGTTGCTGCCGGTTATCAGCACCTCCCGCAAGGTGCCCAGATCCTCGCCCTCGTCTGTGACCACCGTCAGGCCGACCAGTTGGTAGTGGTAGTACTCGCCGGGGGGCAGATCGGGTGCAGAATCAGTCGGTGCGACGAGCCACTGGTCAGCCAGGGCTCGGACGGCGTCAACGTTTTCGAGCCCCTCCAGCCGCAGCAGGGCGTAGCCGCCGGGCAGCATTCGGAAATCCGAGATGGCGCGGCTCTTCCCGGCCACGGTCAGGTTGCCGCCAACCTGGAACCGGGCGGGGTTATCGGAATAGGGCTGGACCCGTAGGGTCCCATCGGACCCGTGAGGGCGGATCACCCGGCCAACCACCACCGCGCCATCAGGCACCTGCGGCTCCGCATCCGGGGGTCGGCTGCGCGGAGGTGCTGGCCTTTGGAAGCGCCGGGAGCGTCTGCGGTTAGACAATCTCCAACACGGCCCGGGTCCCGTCCTTGACGGCTGCCACCCGGAGCAGCACCCGCATTGCTTGGGCCACTCTTCCCTGTCGCCCTATGACCTTGCCCTTGTCCTCGGGCGCCACTTCAAGGCGAATGACAATCTGGTCGCCTTCGTCTTCTTCCGTTACCCGGACGGCTTCGGGATTTGACGTCAGCGACTGAGCGATAAACTCAATCAGCTCTTTCATCCGAGTTGACCTTGCTGAAGATGTCGTTCCGTTCGAATATCTGCCGCACGGGGTCGGAAGGCTGAGCGCCTTTGCGCAACCATTCCACCGCGCGGCTTTCGTCCAAGGTCACTGCCGGCGGGTCCGCCATGGGATCGTAGTGGCCAATTCCGTCGATGTAAGCGCCATCCCGGGGATTGCGCTTCTCGGTAACGACGATTCGATAGTAGGGGCGGCCTTTTTTGCCCACGCGCCGAAGGCGGATCCGTAGCATCTGAACTCCGTGTTGCTGATTTGATATACGCAGGATTCCAATGTATGGATTTGCCTGCGGTTTGTCAAACGAGTTCCGGCGCGGGAAATCGGCAAACCGTGCCGAAAATCGGCGGCGCTGGAATCGAAACGGGGCCCCTTGGCCCCGCTACCCCGGAAAATGGTCCAGGATCAGCGAAATTAAAAGGATATCGGGCCCAGACTGGACCTTTGGCTTGTCGCCCGATACTTCCCCAGGACCTCTGGGGCGACGGTAGACACTGGTCTGGGCCCGACTGACGGGCTAAATGCCGTTTGTGAAAAGCGATGACGCTAAGAGGCGTTCACCCCGTCGTGTCCAGACTGGTGCCTACCATCGCCCCAGCATGTTAAACTGTGTTCCATTAGCCATCACCTCCTTTCTCAAAGTTCC
>DAOUHZ010000011.1:0-8330 GCA_034428455.1 Dehalococcoidia bacterium | reverse complement strand
CGCTCTGGCAGTGTCTTCCGGTGGAAGGACGTGGCGCTGATCTTTGTTGAGCGCTTTCGCCGGGGCGGAGTGCGCCGCCCTTGGGAGGCCGCGGCGTGGGCGCGGCGGCGGATTCCTGACGTCGGCCTTCGGGTGAGTCGTTCCTGTCTGCGTCCATCCGTTGCCCCTCGTGGCGGCATTGGGTGCGTCGCGGTGGGTCGCCGGGTGCTGTGCTGCACGATGGGGCTGCCTCGCCGTCTGCTTGTTGCGCCGGCGGCGCACGGTGAACTATCGCTCAACGCCTTCGCCAACGATCTCGACGCTGACGCCTTGCCGGGCCGGCAAGCAACATCCTAGAGGCGGCAGACTGAGAGGCTCGTCAACAGGGATGGCTCCAATTACAACCACTTGAAGGGAGCGACCGATTGGTCTGTAGAGGCTTCGGCGAAGAGCGCGGTTCCAGATTCAGAACAGCCTTCCCTGCTTCGACTCCACGTCCGGCCGAAGATATTCCCGCACCTTGCGTTGGCTCACGCCCAGAGTCTTGGAAATCTCCTCCGTGCTGCGGCCGCGCTTGAATTGCCGCCGGGCCTTGTCTTCCCGTCGCTTCTTGCCCTGGCGCTGGTGCATCCCAGCACCCACTTGGGAGTGTTATCCGACATCTCACCGTCTCCTTGAGGTTGTGTTCCCTTGGTCGCACTGGCTGGACGGATAGCGCCGCCGCAGAACGATGTGGATGGCTGCCAGGGCGATGGTGGCGTCGTAGGCCGCGACGGAGTTAGTGGGCTTGCTTTTCCGTTTCCATCGGTGCCCATCCCTCCTGGTTTCCCGCCCATCCAAGGGGCGTTGGAACGTTCTGCCAGCGTGCGCTATGGCGATTGGTGGAGAGTTTAATCTCGCCAGCGGCAGGGTTGGCCCGGCGTGGAGCGCTGGCGTCACCGGACCTCGCGTCGCCGGTGCACCTGGTGGATGGCTTCGGGAAGCTTTGGCAAATCGCAGCCCGCGTCGGTGATGCTTCCAGGATCGCGACGGCAGGCAGCATCCACCCTTATGAAGGAACTGTCGCCAACGCAGCTGCTGTTCGCGGCGAGCCCTTGAATCCACCAGGGTCGGTGATTGTCCAATTTCCGGACGGGGAGAAAACTCCTCTGGCCGCCGGGTGATGCCGCCAGCGCGGCGACCCAGGCGGTATGCTGTTCACGCTTGGGGGCACAACATCGGAGGGCAACACGCCGTGGGTGATTTCGATCCCGATTCCAACTTCCACGACTCTTTGCGCCGCATAATCGACGACGACAATCTGAGCATCGATCAGCGGCTGGAGCATCTCGGCGGGTTGCTGAACGATCTGGAACCCGCCCTGCTCGAAGCCGCTGCCAAGTTGACTGACGAGGAGATCGCAAAGGCCTTCCTGGAGTTCGTGAATCCCGCCGATCCGCATCGGGAAGGCCGTGAGGAAAGATTCATCGCCGCCCTGGTGGGCGCGGCGGAATTGAAACGGCGCGCCGGCCATGCCGGCTTGGACGTGCTGCGATACGCGCACTTGGTCAGGGTCAAGCGTGAGTTGGGCGACGACTGAGCATCCCGTTGACCGACCGACCCGAGAAAAGGTGAAGCTGCGCCCGCGCCAAAGCAGTATCCGCCATCCCACCCGCAGCCAACTTTCGCTCAACAGTTGACGCGGCGGAGTTGCCGGGGCAATTGCTGCTCCAGGATGTCCAGCGCGGCGGGACCGGCGATGACGCTGGCGATGCTACCAATGCTGACATTGACGGACAGCGAGGTGAGCCTGAAAGAGGGTGTGAGCAAGGACCGGATGGTGTCGGTGCACGATCCCCGGATGCGCCACGGCCACAAGAGCAAGAGCCGGCGCTTCGACGGGCACAAGGCGGCGGTGGACGCCGCCGCCCGGTTGATCACGGCGGTGGACATGCTGCCGGGCAACGCCGCCAACAATCTGGGAGCGCTGGAGGTTGGTGGAGCAGCGCGAGGCCAGCGCCGCCGTGCCGGTGGTGGAGGCTATGGGTGACACCGCCTGCGGCGACAGCGGCACCCGCCAGGCTTTTGTGGGCGCCGGCCGCAAGCTGGTGGCCCGAGTGCAGGGACGACCCAACCGTAAACACGTCCCCAAGGAAGACTTCGCCACCGGTTCCACTCGCAGGACGTTGGTGCCGACGCCGCGACGGCTCGATGCTCCGCCTGCGGTCGCCTGATGCCGCCGCCGTGATCGCACGCGGCAAGGGACGGGTTCGCAATGCCGATGGTGGAACCGACTGGGGATTCCACAAGTCCGGCTTGATTCCGGCGAGCTACCCGCCAAGCCACCGGCCACCGCCTGCGCCAGTGCTGACTAGTTTTCTTCTCCCTTACACGCCGTCATCGAAGATTTGAGCGTCGGTCAAGCTCGGCTAGTTTTGTCCCGCAGGAACACCTGCCGGGTATCGCGACCCTCGCAAGCCCAAGCCCGAGAATGTCTGGCTTTGGCTAGTTTTCTCCCGTGGTTCTGCGTCCAAGCCGGCCTGCATTCCTTCGTCTCCAAAATTCATTGCTTGGGAGCTGCCTGGGTGGGTGTCGACGCTCGTTGTCCCGGCCGTTGGCAGCACCTCCCATCCGCTGGCCGTGCGCGCCTGATGGGTCACACGTCGAGCGGCTACGCCGCTTGGCTTGAAGTCTCACCGCGGCGGGACGACGATGCGATTTCTCATTTTGGCCCAAGTCCAATCCAGCGGCAATTGGCGAGAACTTCCCCGGATTGTCTTCCCTCTCGAACGTCCCAGCCTCGTAATTTCGCTCCCCTGGTATCGCGTTCTGCACTCTTGATCTTTCTGGATTTTCAACGACGGGTAACGCCAGCCCAGCCACCGGCGAAACTGGTGACCATCCGGTGGGGCGGCTGGTGGTCCAGCAGACCGCAAGGCGCGAATGCGCCTCCGCGTCAAGGGCGACGGCCTGGTGCGAACCGAGGTCTGGGGCCGCGAAGGGTGCGACGTCAGCAGGACCGCCGGTGCGTGGGGACGGGAAACCTACGATGGGAGGCAGGGCTGCGCCGAGATGCGGTATCACCTATCCGACGGCTCGCCTTTCCCTGGGGCGAAGCTGTAACGCCATACAGGCAACAGTGCTCGTTGGCGGAGCGTTCCCGCGCGCTGGCCCAACGCTCGTCATTCCTATAAGGACGTGCTATATAATTTCGTAGGTGCCATACCTAGTGCCGTCTAGTCTGTGCCCCATACTCCCCACCGTCAGCGTCAGCAGCATCGCCAGCGCTGTCGCCATTCCCGACGCGTTTCACGTCCTGGAGCAGTAGCTGGCCCAGCAATTCCGCCGCGTCAACTATGGCCTGTCGCTCCTGGGCTGTCGCCATCCAACCCGGCCGGCGTCTGTCGGGCCAACTCCAGCAGCCGGTCGGCGTCGGCCACTATCTGCGCCAAGAGTCTCCGCTGCGCGCCCGCTGGTTTGACCAGTCAATGGCCGCCTCTCTCCCTTCACGCTGGAGCCCACGTAGCGTTTGTAACCGTGGGTCTCGGCCCAGCGCCGCACCGGCACACCCTCCACCGTCGAAAGCGCCCGCATCAGCTTCACGATGCCGTCCGTCAAGATTAAGTGTCCTTCACCGCGCCACGTCCCAGGATGTAGGTGGTGTCCAGCGCCACCCGCATACCGCGTTTGCCCTTCAGGTAGCCGGCCTCCCGGACCAACCGCAGGCTCTGCTCGAACACCTCACGCATCTTGTCGTGCAAAATCAACTGGGCGCGGAACACCCGCAGCGTGCTCTAGGGAAAGGAACGGCCTTCGATGTCAAAATCGGCCCGAGCCTTAGCCTCGGCGTCTCTCACCTTGTCGTGGGTCTGCAACAGCAGCGCCGTGGTCAGCAAGCTGAGCGCCACGCTGGCACTCCCATTGTCCAAGCAGTACAGCTCGGCGAAATCGGCGTCGTGGAACAACTGCCCTCGAAGCGAGGCCAACAGACCGTAGACCGTAGAAACCAGGTCCAGGTACAACTAGTCCGCTTCCCAGAGTCCCCTCTGGTCGGATCGCTGACCCAGCATCGTATCACTTTACTCCGCTGACTCGGTTGGCTCGGAGTATAACCGGCTGCCCCATCAACCGAGATTTCCGGCCGAATTTCTAGCGCATGGCGGCCAGAGTGGTCGGACCCGGCATTCTTGCCACCCTGATGGTGAGCCATTGCATCTTGGGCACGAATACCGGCGCGTCGCCCGGAGGGTTTTAGCAGCCCGGCTTGATGCGCTTGCGTCGAACTGCCTTGCTGGAACGGCTCGGACACAAACCCTCCAGGGCAATGCTTTCCGGCTTTTCCCAGCAGGCTCTAATCCCGATGGCCAGCGCCTTTTCACCCGGTTCCCCATCTGGATTAGCCGCCGATCAGCTCCGGACCAGAGGATCTCATCCAGAAGCGCATGGGTCCACCTGGGAGAGCGCCGCAGATCGCTGAGTCGGTTGACGCCAGCAGGGGCGCGATCCGGTGCGATGAAATGGGCGCCCAACTCACTCAGCAGGAATCCCAAACGATTGTGGCGCATCCGCGGCAATCAGGGCGAGCCGAAAGGTGCGTACCAACCGCCGGTCCAGGCGCTCGTCCAGCCAAATCTCCAATGGCCCGATAACCAATCCCAGCAAATCCGCTACCTGCTGCGCTTGCCTGTGGCCGCTCCATCCTCCACCATGGCAAAGCCTCCTCCTGTGGTTTGGAGTTCGTTCACTCCCACTCCACCAGAAAGGGGCTTCTTTCCCGTCGTTCCCTGTGCCAGTTTCCCGCTTTCTAAAACCGGGATGGCTCAAGTTTTTCGACGAGCGGGTTCCCAAAGTAGCCGTATCTACCGGCCGATCTGTTGGGCTCTCCGTTTCCGATCATCCGAAATCCGGATGCAGCAACTTCCCTTGATACGGATTATCACGTTCCACGGGAGACCGTGGACGGCGAACCTTGCCTCCGCGCCTCGCCGTCTGGGGGTCCGCCATCGCAGCGGTTGTTGCGGGAAGGGACATGGACTGCTGTTGGTCTGCTCCGCCGAGGAGAGTTGTCCCATCGCCGTTAGCCCCGGGGAGACTTTGGACTTGGGCCGTGTCATCCGCACTTTCAGCGGCGGAGGCAGGCCCTTGATCGGTCGATCCGGCTTCATGAGTCTCGGCACACAGCAGGTACGAGAGGATCACCCCCATACGCACGAGCACGGGTCTGTCCGTCAGATTCCGCAGCCACTGGATTTCACAAAGATAGCCCGGCAGGCGTTCTTTGCTCACGCCGCGCAGCGGATACAGCGCACGGTCCAGGCGGTCAAACAGATTCTCGGCGGTGTTGATGTGCACCTCCCCCCGCGCGTACTCCCCAGCACCGTGATTCACCCACTGATGCAGGTACTGCTCCAGTTTTTGATAGACGCAATAGCCGTCGGTGAACACCTTGGACCACAGTTTCGCCACGCTGTGGACGAAGTCCAAGATCGTCTTCGTGTCGCCCTTTTCCGCGTGGGAGAGCCTCACGTGTCCCGTCGCCCGGTCGACTGCGCCCAACACGCAGAGCTTCCCCTGCCTCCCTCTCACGTCCTGCCTATCCCCGCGGTGGCGTTTTGTTTCAGATCCGCCCACGTAGGACTCGTCGACCTCCGTCGGACCCGAAAACAGGTGGCAAACCTCGTCCGGTAGGTCAGCATGCACTTTGTATCGCAAAACCAGCGCCGTTGACTCGTCGATACCCACATACTCGGCAAGTTGAGACGCAGATATTCCCTCGTGCTGGGCGGCCAGGAAGTACACACTGTGCAGAATCTTTTCCCAATCCAGGCCTGTGCTTTCCAGCCGGGTCCCGGTAGTGACGGAGAAATATTTCGGTCTCCCCGCCCTCCGGCAATCCGGGCAGTAGTACGACATGGGTTTGCCGCTGTCCAATTCTGTCGTTCGGGTGGAGCCACACCGGGGACAAATCCGCATGTTGCCCCACCTGATCGTCCCTACACATTCTTTGATCTTCTTCTTGTCACTAAAGTCGCGCTTCAAGTCTGATATCGAATACGTGCGATTTTCGACGTTCAGGTCGTGCGCCGCCATCCGTCGCGCCACCAGGTCCGCGCGCTGCTCGACCTGGCAACTGACGCCATCTTGCGATGGGATACTCCGCAGAGTACCCTTCCTTTTCACCACTAGCACCTCCGTGCGGTGGAGGGTGAGGCCGAACCTGGTTGGAGCTCGGGGCGGCCTCACCGGTGTAGCCGCAGTACGTGATTGAGAAACACGAATGATTGAACATATGATTTCCGCCTCGCTTAATTTGTTTCATGGTGCGAGCTTGTTGATGTGTGCAAGGGTTACGTCGTCGAGGTCGGCGGCGCCGGATTGCGGCCCGCTCCGGAGCAGGGGATTTCGGCCCGCTACCCCTCCTCGCGGCCTTGCGGATCGTGGTTGCGTCTGCGGTCACCTCCTATCGCGTTTGGCTTATATTACCAGCTATGGATTTATATTACCATATTAGAAATCGAAGTCAAATCCCTTCCCCGAGGTCAAAAAATGCCGTTTGCCAGAGTCCTCACCGACGACCAGGTCCGCACCATCCGCCGGTCCCCCCTTTCCGCTCGGGAGTTGGCAGCGGAGTACGACGTCAGCCACCCCACCATCCTCAACGTACGGGATCGCCGCACCTACAAAGACGTGCCCGATCACGTGGGGCCTGACATCAGGAACCAGTACGTTCGGGGAGATCCGCTTCACTTTTTGAGCTCCCTTCCCGACGACTATTGCGGGACCGCCGTCACCGCCCCGCCGGTCCATCGGCCGCCATCGGTAATCGGCCCCATTCCCGGATGGACCATGGACAACGATCTAATGGCGCACCACGGGTACGTAGACCAGCAGCGCGGCGTCATACAGGAATGCCTCCGGGTGGTCGGCCCGGAGGGTGTTCTCCTCTACCACCATCGGTACGGGGTCTCGGCCCGGCTGGGCTTGGACGCTATGCAAGAGATCGTCAGAGATTTTCCGCTGCGCCAAATCATCATCTGGAACCACCAGTTGGGGCTCTCCATGTTGCCCGTCCGCCAAGTCAACCGGGTACCCAACAACTACGGAATGATCTTCGTGTTCTCCGGACCCCGCTGGTCGATTCCCGAGGAATCCATTGCGGACGCCCTGGCTTGGGGCGACGTCTGGGACATACCATTGGACCCGGTACAGGACCTACTGGATCCTGTGCCTCGTAGCCTGAGGCAAGGACATGGCTACTACCTTCCCGACGCATTGGTCGATCGTTGCTTGGCGTTCGGTTCCGGGATGGTGCTGGACCCTTTCGCCACGACCGGGGACGTCGCCTTGGGCGCCATCAGGGCGGGGCGGGATTGGCTCGTCTGCGAATCCGATCCCGCCTACGCGCAAGTGTTGGAAATGCGCGTCGCCATGACGCAATAGGTAGTCTGTCGGTGGGTCCGAGAGCGGTTGGCCATGATTGCCGTTGTTGTCCAGCGATTCTGTCCTGTTAGCGAAAATGTCCGGTGGGTTAGCTCGTGACAGTTGCGGTTTTGCGTAGCGCCTGAAGCTTGTCGCGTTCTTTGGCGCTGAGTTCCTTGGTCGGCGGTTTCTCGGCGTAGGCGTACTTGCGCACGGTCACGCGGGATATGCCCAGTTCGTGGGAGATGGCGCGCAGGGACAGCCCTTTCAGCCGGCCCTTCTGGATCGCTTTCCATCGGGCCAGTTGGGTTGGCGTGGGCGTACGCGTCCACGGGTTGGATGCCTTGCTGGCGGCGTCCTTCGCCACGGCGTTCTCGCCGGCGACAGGTTTGACAGCAGGGTCAGCCGGACGCACTGGTTCCAAGGCGGCCAGATGGTCCTGCTGGACCCTGCTGATGTGGTGATCTCCCACGCAGCTGACCACGCGCTTGAGCTCAGGGCCAGGGGACCAGGGCGGTGACACCAGCCCAAAGTGCGCCCATCCGCGGCGGCGGTTCCTGGGTGGCCACGCGACGGCCTTTATACCCGACGATGCGTCCGCCTTTGGGCTGTTCCAGCACCTCCACCCTGAGATCGGATTAGCTGGTGCGTTCGGCATCGGGCAGCAGTTGCAGGACCCGCCAGTTGTACTTCACCGTGTTGTCCTTGCCCACTTAGCGGGTATCCTTGAAGCACAGGATTTCCGGCAGGCACAGATCGAGACCCGCCGGTCGGTAGGCCGGTTCGGGATGCTCGGGTTGTAACGCGAAGCGAGCATTGTAGCAGGGCAGGAAGTCTTTCAGCACCTCAGTGGCCTGGTCGGTCGTGTCCCAGTTTGAATTTGCTCGGACGACTGACTGCGAAATTCCCGGCTTCGAAAATAGCGATAATTGCCGCCAGTTGGTACTATGACC
>DAOUHZ010000010.1:0-10609 GCA_034428455.1 Dehalococcoidia bacterium | reverse complement strand
GGTCATAGTACCAACTGGCGGCAATTATCGCTATTTTCGAAGCCGGGAATTTCGCAGTCAGTCGTCCGAGCAAATTCAAACTGGGACACTACCCGGTCAACGGCTGTCGGGATGGTCACCCTGGAGTATCTGGGCACGGCGGAGTTCAATCGCGTCCTGTAACAGGTCAGACCCGAACCGCTCCAGAGCGTCTATGTCCCTGCGCGTGATCGGGTCGGACACCTTGACCTTTTTCTCGGCCTGCCGGAGTTCCGTGAGGTCGCTGCCCCTGGCCCGGCGGGTGTTTCTCCGGCCGAACCGCAACCATAGCGCCAGGGCCATGGCGATGACGACGGCCAATCCGATGAGGTAAGGCATGACTTCTATGCCTCTAAACGAACCTTTAGAGTAGACACAGCTCAGTGTTGGCTCAGCTTGTTGGCCACGTCGTACTGCATCCGGGTCATCGACTCCGCGAAGAAGCTGTTCATACCGCGCAACAGCGCCAACCCCGCCCCTTCTTTCACGCAGTCTCCGAGGGCCTGCTTCACCTCATCCTCGTGAGCCAGCAGCCACCGCTCAACGGCCTCCCGCATCTGGACGCTCAGCACTTCTTTCACCACCTCGTGGATCAGCGGGGGCAATTCCTGGCTGCTGTACGAGCCGGGCCTGCGCACGTAGCGCGGCTGAAAGAACACCTCGTCGATCCCCCGCTCCACGAGGGCGGTGAGATCGTCGTCGGACAGCAGCTCCCCGATGCTGTCCCTCAGCCGCTCCTTGAGACGGTCCTGGAAGGACATCGGGGTAGCAAGTTCGGCGCTCTGCGTCATGGGGCCTCCTTATCGTGTCTCGGCCTAACCCTGTTCTGGCGCCCGGCTGACCGGAGCGACGCCTGTCACCGACGCCCTGTGGACGACGAAGACCCGCTGACCATCTCGGATCTCGAAGTCCCCATCCGCCACGTTGAAGCTGAGTCCGAAGTCCGGCTGGTCGACGGGAACCATGATGTCGTCCAAGTCCACGGGCGGCTGCTTGTACACCGCGATCCGCCCATCTTCCATCGCTGCGTCCAACGTCTCCAATTCACGCAACAGCTCTGCGCTGGGGTTGGAAACGGCCGTCGCCGCGGTCTTGGCCATTCCAACGGCCATCCGCAAACGCTCGAACATGATCGGGTCTCGTTCCATAATGCCTCCTGGACGCTGGGTCTAGTCTAATGCGAGTGGTTCCCCTGCGCCACCTGGTTGGCTCCCGAACCCACGAGGCTGCGGTCCGACAGGGCCCGATAGTTGAGCGCATTTGTATCGAGCAACTGCCGCCACCCTGTACCGTCGTGGAGGTCAACAGCGTTGTTGGTCGTGTTCCAACGCATCATGCCCGCTCGTGGCGTGCCGGGCCGTTGCTGGGTGGTGCCCGCCGGCAGACCAAGGAACCGGCTGCCCGCCATTCCGTCCAGGATGCGCAGCGAATCCTCCAGTTCCTGCTCACCGCCCCGACCCGCGAGGTCGTCGATGATGTCCGACACGTAGAGGTTCATGTTGGTGGCGGTCAGTACCTCGCTGTCCTCCCAGATCCGCGCCGTGCCGATGGACAGGTTGCGGACGAGGCTCACTCCCTGGGCCACCAGCAATTGGGCCTTCGCCGTCCGCTCCCGCAGATAGTCCATGGTCCAGCCCGGCTCCCACTGGCGCACCGGAGCAAACAGTCGATGCCCCGGCTGCCGCAACAGTTCCGCCTCGATCTCGGCGCGGTTATCCGGCCAGATTGGGGCTTTCCAGCCGCCGCCGGCGCAGTTGAAGCAGATGATCAGGGCTTCGTCCTGGACCAGTTCGCCGTTGTGGCACCCCGGACACTGCCACACCCAGCGGCCGCAGTTCACCTCCAGGATCGCCTCGCCGACGGTGTTGGCGTCCACGGCGGGCAGTGCCTCGCCCCGTCGCAGGTTGAACCAGTAGTCCAGGTAGCCGGTGTAGTGTCGGTAATACTGGGGCAGCGCCAGCTCCACGCCGGGGTCGCTGGCGTTGCCGATCACGTAATCGGGAAAGGTCAGGATGGCGTCGGTTGGCATTCTTAGTTCTCCTATGTACCAAAGGGGCGCTTAGTCGCCCAATGTACCCATGATGTGAATGCTCCCGACACTGGTGCTTCCGCTCGTATCCTGATCCAATAGTACCCAACGCTACCACTGCTATTGACATTTATGCCAAACCCTCTCGGCAGTGTCCCTACAACCCTAGAGGATGCGCCATCTTGGTCGCCAGTAGGTGCCGATGCGCTCGCGGTGACCACAGTTTCAACGCGCCATCGGGTTACCGTTCCAAAATCACCCAAGGACGTCTGTCTCCAACTGACGGAAGCAATGCCGAAGTTGTTGGTGAGGAATGGCACGCTAGTTCCAGGATTATCGAACCCGGAACCACCGAGAAAGCTTAGCGATACCGGCTCACCCGGCCTCGCCGGGGCAAAGGTCGTGCTGGCGGCTTGGCTTGCGGAGCCGAGGTTGTTGCTGACGGTACAGGTGAACGTATGGGCGCGGCCGGCGGAGGCTGCGTTGGGCGTCCAGGTGGCGCTGGCCCTGGTGCGGTTGGTCCACGTCCCGGTGTTCGGCGACACCGACCACGAATAGCTGAGCGCCCCGCCGTCACCAGCCCGAGCCGACGCGCTTAGACTTGCCCGTCCACCTGCGAATGACGCCGATACCGACGTGAGTGACGGGCCTTCCGGAGTCACAGACCCGCCGGATCCGCTGGCCGACGCCATTCCATCGCTCACCGACAGGCTGAAACTGTGCTTGCGTCCCACGGAGCTGCTGCTGGGCCTCCACGTTGCGGTCGCGGAAGTCCTCCCGCTCAATGACCCTGTACTGGGCGAGACCGACCACGAGTAGGTCAGCGTGTCTCCGTCACCGTCCGCTGCGTTGGAACTGAGCCGCATACTCAACCCGCCCGACCCGCGTACCTGCGTGGCGAATACAGCGGTGACCGTGGGTCCAAGCTGCGCCGCAACTTCCACGCTTTCGCTCTTGCGTACCGGCGCCCCCACCCTGTCGTCCACGGCGACGGTGATCGTCACCTTGGTCGCAGTGGCCAGCCGCGGCATGGTCCAGGTGGTCTCCGCCGCATTGGGGTGCGAAAACGTCCCGACGTTGGGACTGGCGCTCCAGCGATAGCGAGGCTCATTGCCGTTGCGGGTAATGGCCGCAGCCTCGCAACTGACCGTATCGCCGCGCTTTCCCGACACCGGTGACACGGTGAACTTGGTGATCTCCACGCCCGGATGGACATGGTTCCCCTGGGACACCTGGTTTGCTTCGTCGCCCACAGCGCCATTCCGGTTCAGGTTGGCGAACGTCAGGACGTCGGCCAGCAACTGCTGGAACGGACGCCAGGCCGTGCCGTTCCAGTACTCCGCGTCAGACAGGGTACTGTTGAACCGGAGATAGCCCGGCTCCGGATCGGCGGGGCGCTGGGCGGTCGTTCCTACCGGAAGCTGAAAGTATCGGTCCCCGTCGTCGCCGTTCAGAATGGACAGGGAATCCTCCAGCTCCACCACTCCGTGTCGTCCCGCCCTCTGCTCCAACAGCAGGGACACGAAGGCGTTCATCTCGGAATGGCGCAGTATCTGGCCACCGGCCCAGCGCCGCGCGTTGCCAATAGCCATCAGCGCCCCAACACACCCACGCCCAGCCGACTGGTGCCCAGTATGAACAGGTCATCAATGGACTCGGCCGGCGCAAGCAGCAATTCAACCTGGTGCTTCTGGCCCCGGCCCAGCACGTGCTCAATGGCTTCCACGAACATATCGTCCCGCCCGCCGTCCATGATCAACGTGATCTTGTCCGACAGATCGATGCTCTGCGCCACGGAGCGATGGTCGGACATTTCCAATGTGACTTCCACCCGCGTCCGCGGCTGTTTCAGTTGCGATAACAAAGTCGTGGCATAGCTTCGCGCATCGTCGATATTGCTGATGAACTGGGCCGGCACCAGGTACGTGCGATCATGGTGATCGATGATGCTGGCAGCGTCCCGCTCTTCGATCACCGTGGGGGCCGCTTCGGTCAGCACGCGGCCGCGCGTCTGCAACTTGGTGACCTCCAATGCCGTCGCGCTGCAGTTGAGAACGGTCATGGTGCGACTGGTGGCGGTGTCCCTGGTGATGATGGACAGGTCGTCGTTGCGGGAAACGGTTGTGCCGCCGGAGCTGCTGCTTGCTACATAGTCGATAGTGGGCGCCAGGGGTATCCACTCCTCGACGCCCACGGCGGCAGCGGGATTGCTGGGCGGCGGATACTCGGCGATGAGGGTGACGGACTGATTCCCATCGAGAGTTATCGTGCTGGTCAACTCCCAGACCGGTTCAATGGGACCCACCTCGAAGTTGCGTACCGGCACCTGCACGATGTTCACGATGTCCTTGGCCGGGTCACGTGGCCGCGCATCCGCTACGGGTATGTCGGATATGCCATCGGCGTTGAGGGTGTACTGGGACACCTGGAGAACGCGGGAGTTCTCGGCGTCCATGGCAATCCGCCCGTCTTTGCTTTCGTAAACGATGCCCCCCTCGGTTTCCTCCACCTGCCGAAGGGATTGGAGCGCCCTCTGCCGGGACGACCACCAACGGGACATGGTTCGCTCGCCCTGAATGCGACCACGCTGCCACGCCGGTATCGCGGCTGCGGCCAGAATCAACCGGGCCGCGTCCGCAGTGGTGATTGTCGGTTCCGCAGTCCGGAGCCGTGTCGGCGCGGCCAGTGCCATGCCGTAGAGATCCACCGACCCGCCCTGTTCCTGCGCGGTACCGGTGGTGCGCCGGCCCACGATGGCGCGTTCGCCGTCCCAGCAGACATCACCGTCCGTCCAGGTAACGCCGCTATCGAACTCGCCAGCGTTCACCGCCGCGCCCGGGTTGTTGCGATCAGTGAAGAGCAACAGCCGGTGGGCGCTGGACCCGACCGCGCTGACCACGTACTGGGATCCGTCCCAGTCGATGCCTCCGGCCAGGGTCGCCCCGCCGACCAACGCGCTGGACAGCGTGCCGCCCATGGTCACGTCGTCGGCCGGGGCATCCTCGTCCGTGAAGTGCCAGACCGTGCGGTCGGACCGAACCAGGACGTATCGGGATCCGTCCCAGCAGATGCCCACGAAGTCAGCGGTGCCCGCGGCGCCGATGGCTCGCGTCTCCGCCCCTGCTGGGTTTTCCGCGGAGAACACCTCAATGCTGTTCCCGATAACGCTGACCAGCACTCCACGATCGGAACGGTAGGTCAACCCTGCCCGGTCTCCAGGGTTGGGCAGTTGACCCACTGGGTGAGCATCGCCGATGTTGCTCAAGGCACGGAAGGTATGAACCCAGCGTCCGCCCACGGACACGTACTGCGTGCCGTCGAAGGTCATCCCCAGTCCCGTCACTCCAGCCGGAAGCGCCGCTGTCTTGTGCGCGTTGGGAGGGTCGTAGGTGGACGCTCCAACGGCCGGCCTCCGGGTGCCGGTCTGCATGGCAACGCTGATTTCCCGCTGGGTCAGTTCGGACAGGGGGCCATTGGCGATCAGCGAGACACGGGCATCGCCGCCACGGTCCGGGTGGGGCTCGATATCGAAAAGCTGGCCCCCCCAGATGGTCTCGTACTCGTCGGTCACCGTGGAGCGCATCCGCAGACGCACCCTGCGACCGGGCAACACCTGTTTGAACAGCTGCGAGTTGGCGTTGAACCGCAGGTACAGGCTCAGGTCGTTGCGCAGGTCCGCGTTCAGTCGACCTGCCACCGCTCGCCCGTAGACCATATCGTCGAAACTGCGTCCGCGGCGAGCGCGCAACGTGAGCACGTCGTCCCATACATTTGCCAGCGGATGGCTGAAGGTGCCGTCGCCGTCCCAATCCACCTCCAGCCGGTAGTAATCGACATCCACGGGCGTGGTGACGGTGAAGTCAAAGGTAACCGAGGTTTGAGTCCCATCTGCATCTGTCACCCGGTAGGTGACGGTGGCCGCGGCATCCGCCGTGGGTATCCCGGTGATCACCCTGGTACTGGCATGGAAGGTCAAGCCTTCCGGCAGATCGTCACTCACGGAGTACGTGTACGGCGTCGTGCCTCCTCGGGCGGAAGGCAGCAGACGGGTGAAGCGTTCTCCCACCAGGGCGGACTCATCGCCCGGCTCGGTCAGGCTCAGGGCCGGCGAGATGGTGAAAGCGAACGTGCGGGACGCGGTGGACGCCGGACCGTCGGAGTCGGTGGCAGTGTAGGTGACGTCGTTCGATCCTGGCGTGGTCGGCGTTCCGGTAATACGCCGGGTCCGGTCATCGAACGTCAGTCCGTCCGGCAGGTCATCGCTTAGGGAGTAGGCATACGGAGACACCCCGCCGGTCGCCGGCGGCAACTGCACGTCAACCGCGATGCCAACACTGCCGGTCTGGACGGTCACCTGGGGCAGTATCAGGGCCGGTGGCGCGGCGATCACGATGTCGAACGTTCGCGACACCATTGACGCGACTGGGGTGTCCGAGTCGGTAACGGAGTAGGTAACTGTCGTGGTGCCCCTCGCCGTGGGGATGCCGCTGATCACGCGGGTCTCATCATCGAACGCCAGGCCGGGCGGCAACGGCGCGGCCGTATAGGTGTACGGGGTAAAGCCGCCGCCGGCCTCGGGAAGCTGGATGCTCACGGCGGTCCGGCGCGTGCCTGATTTGTTGGTCACTGCCGGGAGAGTGAGCGCCGCCGGCGCGGTGATCGTGAACGTGAAATCGCGGGACGCGCTCCGCTGCGGGGTGTCGGAGTCGGTGACGGTGTAGGTCACCGTCGTTACACCCTCCTCCGTGGGCGTCCCACTGATGATCCGGGTGTCCGGGTCGAAGGTGAGGCCCTCCGGCAGCGGCATAGCCGTGTAGGTATACGGCCCGACGCCGGCCGTGGCTGGCGGCAACTGGACGCTGGATGCCGACCGTCTGGGGGCGCTCTGCGCCGCGACAGCGGGCAGCATCGGCGCCGGCAAATCGGCGATGGTAAAGGTGAACGTCCGGGACACACTGGCCGCGGTCGGAGTGTCCGAGTCGGTAACGGTGTAGGTGACCGTCACCGGACCGGCGGCAGTCGGCGTTCCGGTGATACGGCGATTGGAGGCGTTGAACGACAACCCGGCCGGAAGTCCCGTCGCGGCATAGGTGTAGGCCCCCACCCCACCGGTGGCCACCGGCAACTGAACATTGACCGCCGAGCGACGGGTGCCGGTCTGTGCCTGGACCACGGGCAAGGTCAACGCCGGCGGCGCTCCGATGGTGATGTCGAACGTGTCGCTGGCGCTGCCTCCGGGGTCGGCGGAGTCAGTGACTGTATAGGTGACTGTCGTGGTGCCTTCAGCGGTCGGGATACCGCTCACCGTGCGGGTGGCGGCAGTGAACGTCAGCCCCGCCGGCAGAGTTGAGACGGAGTAGGTATAAGGGGCCGTCCCTCCGGTAGCCACGGGCAGTTGGAACGATAACGAGACCGTGCGTTGTCCGGTTCGGTCGGCCAGGGCGGGCAGCTCGGGTCCGGCGTTGTCGTCGAACGTTACTCGCAGCGTCTTGTCGGTCAGTTGGGCAAACTTTTTCACCCAGGCGTTGAGAGCGGCCCGATTGGCAGGGATCCAAGAGTAAGGCTCATGTTGATCGCCGGCGAAATCCACGGTAACGGTGCTGTCGTCGCTGGCTGTGAAGGTGACGCTGCCTCCGGTTTCCATCGCCGACGAAAAGTCCGGCCCCAAGCCGGATGAGAAAGTGCGCTGGTCGGGCGCCAGCTGGATGACGAGGTGGTTCTGCTCGTGAATGGGCAGAAACAACGATCCCAGATATATGGCGGCATCGCCCGCCGCGAGCTCGGAACCGAGATTCAGATAGTCCCGCCCGTTGGCCTGCGGCAACCACCAAACGTTGTTGGTGAATGCAAGCCAGCTGCGGTTGGGGATTGTGACGGTGACCGATGCCACGGCTATGCCTCTGGCGCCGCTTCATCAGCTGCGGGATCATCGCCCGCATTCTCACCGGACGCAGGGTCGCCGGCCTCGGGCTCCGTGGCCTCAGACACAGGCGTGGACCGCGATCTGCGACGGCGGCTGGGCGACGCCGGAGGGTCAGGCTCCTCACCGCTGGGCGGGCCCTCCGGCTCCGGGGCGGATGTCATCAGGCAGTTGACGCAGTTCACCTGTTCTATCGTCAGCGCCAGGCGCAGGATGCCGTTGTCCGGCGTCGCGCCGCAGACAGGTTGTTGATCGTCGCCCGTAAGGTGCGTGACCGGCAGGGCTTCTTCCGTCTCTGCTGCCGGAGTTTCGTAGATCGCCGTGCACGCCGGGCAGTCCACTGCTGCCAGGTTGCGCGCCAGGTGGATCCTGAGGACGCCCAATTCCAGCTCGGCGGGCGCTTCGCAGAGCGGGCCCCCGTTCTCATTTGCGTAATGTCTCATCGGTAGAACACCTCCTGCCTGCCGCGAATGTCGCCGTCCAGAACTTCGGCGCGCACGAAGTTGCCCAGCTTGTTCAGGTCGCCAGAGAGCACGACCGTGAAACGGGGCCGCATCGATTTGGCGTCGCGCATGTCGGGGATACGGACTTCTGCCTGTCCCTGGGCGGTTCCAGCGGCGTCGGGAATATCCACCCCTGAAAGCGTCCGCTCCAATCCGCGGCCAAGTCGGTCCCAGAGATCCGTCCGTTGTCGGCGGGCCAACTCGTGCTCCTCAGCACGGGCGGCTATCGCGCCAGGACTGAGAGCGCCGCGCACGATGTTGGCGATGATGCCGGCCAGCTTGTACAGGGGGATGATGGCCTCCGCATGACCGGCTTCGGCGACGCGCACCCGGCGCCCGCCGGGAGTTGCCGGCACGATGCCACCTTCGGCGAATGTTGGATCATTGTCGTCCGAGGGATTGCCTGTAGAACCGCCACCACTGGACCCGCCGCCAGGTGGGGGACTGCCACCTCCACCTGCGCCTCCTGTGCCGCTTCCTGCACTACCCTGGCCGTGTGACCCGCTGCCCGAGCCGGACCCGCTGCCCGAGCCGGACCCGCTGCCCGAGTCGGACTCGCTGCCCGAGTCGGACTCGCTGCCCGAGCCGGACCCTCTGCCCGAGCCGGACCCTCTGCCCTGATTATTTGCATCAACTGCGGCCTCGGCTGCGCCGCTCGTAACTGCCTCAGTAATTGAGGACGCGGTACCGTTATTGACCATCTCTTGGGCAGCTTTGAGGATTTCTTTAGTCCTCGTACTCATGCTGACCTTGACGCCGCTGCCACGGATGCTATCGATCAGATCATGGTCGAACCATGCTAGCGGGTTGTCTGACACGCCAGGCACAAATTCACTGCCGCCGGGGTCGCCTTCGCCACGTCCGCCGCCACGTCCGCCGCCACCCGTCGAAACCGTCCGGTGGACGGTCGTGATCTCCGTGGGGATGCTGTCGAGAAACGCTTTGATGGCCGTGACTGCCGTGCTGGTGTCCGTCTCCATAGTGGACAGGTTGCTCTGCCACGACGACAGCAGAGTGCCGAGGTTGACGTCATGGTTAGTGGCGAATGCTTGCAGACGGGTCAGCGCCTCCCTGTATCGCTTGTCGTCGCCCGTCTTGTGCGCAGTTTCCAGGTCGGTCAGCAGCGTGGCCAACTGTGTCTTTTCGGTGTCGTTCAAGCCCTTCACGCCCACGGTCAGGTGATTGAACAGCCGCTGCTTCGCATCCCCATACCGTTTGTCGTCGCCCGTCTTGTGCGCGGTTTCCAGGTCGGTCAGATGTTGTGCCAACTGGGCTTTTTCCTGAGTATTCGACCCATCCACGTCTGTCAGGAACTGCTGCAGACGAGACAACGCATCCGCGTATCGTTTGTCGTCACCCGTCTCGTGAGCGGTTTCCAGGTCTGTCAGATGCTGCGCCAGTGCGCTCCGCTCCGCTGCCGACAAATTGTTCGTGTCCAACGCATAGTCTTGCAGACGGGTCAACGCCTCCCTGTACCGCTTGTCGTCGCCCGTTTTGTGCGCGGTGTCCAAACTGGTCAAATGCTGCACCAGCGCCGCTTGATCGTCTCGGCGCTTCTGTCCGGTCTTACTCAGATAAGCATCCAATCTGCCCAACGCCAAGGCGTATCGCTTTGTATCGCCAGTCAATTGAGCGAGATCGACATCTCGTAGATGCCGTTCCAGATTGGAACGCTCCTCATCGGACAGGGATTCGGCGTCCTTGACGAAATCTTTCAGACGATCCAAGGAGGCGGCAATTCGCGACTCTTCGCCAGACTGCATCGCCGAGGCCAAATCCGCCAAGTGATCACCGTATGCCGCCCGTTCGCTGCTCTGCGCATTCTCTAATTCGTTCTCTGCCCTCTCAGTTTGCAGCAGAAACAGCGCGAGGTCCCTCTCCCCATACTCCTCTGCTTCGGCCAGCAACTCGGCGTAGTGATCACTAGACATGCGGCGGATACGGGCTTGCGCTAGCTTGTACTCGGTTTCGGTGAATCCAAGCTGTTCTCGTTCCGCTTCGGCAAACTCCCGGTTGGCCTTGGCGAGATCTCGCAGTGCCTGCTCCTGGTTTTTCAGCTCGGTGTTGAGACTGGCGGTGGCGGCTTCCAGATCGCGGTCAGCTGCATCCAAATCGCGGGTGGCTTCTTCGACCCGCCGG
>DAOUHZ010000009.1:0-8574 GCA_034428455.1 Dehalococcoidia bacterium | reverse complement strand
GGCTTATCGTCAATCTGTCAAACTTCTATCAGAAATTTAGCCGCAAATTTACGCCACGAGGGTACGTGCCGTCAGGGGATAATTGCCTTTGCATACGCCGGCGCCCATTTACAAGACATTAAGAAACTCGTCGGTACTCATCACGGTGCCCTGGCGCGGGTAGACCTTCTCGGTGAGCACCCGGTGCACCTCGGGATCCCCGTCCGAGCAGGCGTCGGATAACACGATGAAGCTGTAGTTGATGTCCACCGCCCAGCGCACCGAGGACAGCACACACCCGCTGGTGGCCACGCCCATTATCACCAGGTTGTCGCGGCCCATCTCGCGCAGTGTAACGTCCAGCGCGGTAGTCGAGAACGGACCCGGGCGAACCTTGGTAATCACCAGCTCGCCTTCCGCCGGCGCAACGCCCTCATGCAGTTCCACGTCCGGCGCGTACTCGGCAAATGGCCCGCCGCGATGCACGACGTAGATGACGGGAATGCCGGCCGCTCGGGCGCCGGCAAGAGCCCGGGCTGCGTTTTCGACCACGGCGACCGGCTCGGTGGCCACGTTGGCGATGATGCGCTGCTGAAAATCCATAATCAATACGGCCGTGCGGTCAGCGTTGATCCTGGTGGCTTGCTGGGTCATGACATCCTCCGTCGCCAATTGGCATCCCTAGGTTACGGTGGCCCGCATTATAACGCCGTCGCATGGGGTTCGCGGTACAATAATGACAGCCGGGCGCACGCCCGTTTTTGAGATGAATAGCAAGGGACTGAAAACAACAGGGGCGAATAATCATTCGCCCCTACATGGAAACTGGCTTATCGCAATCGACTACAGGTTCAGCGGGTGTTCCTCATAGTCCTTGACCTTGTCGTACACTTGGACCCGATGGCGGTTCGCCTCCAGGACGAAGATCCGGTCGTTCTCGTCCACGCGCACGGCCACGGGGCGGCGGAATCGCCACTCAGGTTCCAGGTTGACCCGCCGGCGCGCCTTGACGATATCGGGGTTGGCGTCGATGTAGGTCTGCGTCCATGGTGACGGTTCCTGGGCGTCACCCACCAGCGTGGCGATGAAACGGCCGTCGGGCGCGTACACCTGGAGGCGATGGTTGCCCCAGTCGGTGACGTACACGTCGCCCTCTGAGTCCACCGCAACACCAGTCGGGCCATGCAGGTCCCCGACGCCGGAGACGGGCGCGGCCTCAAACTTCTGCACGAAGTTCCCGTTGGCGTCGAACTTCTGGACCCGGTTGTTCTTCCAGTCCGCGACGTACACGTTGCCGGCGTCGTCCAGGCACAGGCCCCACGGCAGGTTGAACTTGCCGTCGCCGTCGCCTTGCTTGCCAAACGAACCCAGGTGCTTGCCTTCTTTGGTGAACTTCTGCACTCGGTGGTTCTGGCTGTCGACCACCAGAATATTGCCCTCAGCGTCGAATGCCATCCCGCAGGGGCCGTTCATCTGACCCTCGCCGTCCCCACCCTCGCCCCAGCACGAAAGGAACGCTCCCTCGGGGTCAAAGACCGACACGCGGTTCAGGAAGTCGTCGGAGGCGTAAACGTTGCCGTCGTCGTCCAGCGCAATGGATCGCGGCCAAACGAACTGGCCGTCTCCCCGACCAAAAGCGCCAAACTGCCCGAGGAACTGGTGATCCAAAGTCACGCGGCTGACCCGCTGGCCGAGTTCCTCGGCGCCGCGGCTCAGCACGTACATCGTGTCGCCCGCCAGCGCGAAGTCCTGGGGCGTCCAGAAGCCCTGCCCCGACATGCCGTACATGCCGATGCAGTAGCTGTAGTCGAAAACCCGCCCGGCGGCCACTGTGGTAAGCATGGTTGACCTCCCTCGCTCTGAACCGAACCGCCTACACGAAGTCCAGTTGCTCGAAGTTGCCGCCTACGATGGGCACGGAGTCCAGCCCCAGCCACTTTTCAATGACCGTAGCGTAGAGCCCGCGGAAGTCGTAGTTGGGCTCAAGGTCGCCCTGGGTCAAATCCTCGGGGCGCAGGGACGGGTAGGCGCTGTAATGGCCGCCCTTGACCTGGTTGCCGATCACGAACGCCGCGCCGCCGGCGCCGTGGTCGGTGCCAGTGCCGTTGTCCTTGACGCGGCGGCCGAACTCGGTAAACAGCACCATGATGAGGTTGTCACCAGCGTCGTGTTCCGCCAGGTCGTCGAAGAAGTCGCCGATGGCGCTGGACATGTCGGTCCACAGCTTGGTGTGCATTGGCGGCTGGTTGAAGTGGGAGTCGAAGCTGCCGTGCTGGGTGTAGAACATCTGCGTCCCGAGGTCGGCCAGGTAAACTTGCGCGATGTCCCGCAGGTACTTGGCGATGGGGGTGTCCGCGTATTCGACGGTTGACGAGTACTGCTCCGGAGCCGACCGGATGATGTCCGCGCCCTTGAGGGCATCCCGGCCGGTCTGGCCCAGATAGTCCATCACCGCGCCGGTGCCAACGGTAGGCGAGTACATGCGCGCGAACCGGTCCAGAAGCTGGTCCCGCTCGACTTCAACGGGGACGCTGGACAGCACGCCGTAGGACTCCAGGCTGGACACCGATGTGATCGGCGTTCCGCGCAGGGCCAGCGCCCGGGGCAGACCCTGGCCGAAGTTGACGCCCTTCAACACGTTCTCGCCGCGAGGATCCAGATCGCGGATGACGCGGCCGGCCCACCCCTCGGTTCCGACGATGTCCGGCTCGCAGGTGTGCCAGATGTCCATAGAGCGGAAGTGGGAGCGTGGGGAATTCTCGTACCCGATGCCGTGGATGATGGCGACCTTGCCCTCATCCCACAACTCCTTGATGCGTCCCATCTGCGGGTTGAACCCCAGCTCGTCGCTGATGGGGATCACCTTGTCGGCAGGGATACCGACTTTGGGCCGGGCGTCGTGATAGTGGCCGTTGGTGTAGGGGATGACCGTGTTCAGGTAGTCGTTGGCGCCGGTCATCTGAAGAACCACCACCACCGGATCTTTCGTCGTCGTTGTCATGCTGTTCCTCCGTATTCAGCAGGGCGACCCGTCGGTCGCCTGCTCCAGCCAATTCCGATGGTAGCGGTCTATGCGAACTGGAAATCGCGGGACGCGGCGATCAGGGCCAGCATCACGCCGATCCGCCCCTCAGACCGTGCGACGTCATCATCAGTATCCCAGCGCAGTTCGCCGTCCTCGTGGGCCTGGTCGAGCAACTCGGCGCGCGTGCCGTCGCTCACTTCCAGCGGACCTACGAGTTCAAGGCACGCATCAACGAGCTCTCCAGGACCCAGGTTCCCGCGATCCCGCATGGTATCCACTATGGACCGCACGCCCGGCAGGGATACGTCACCCAACAGGCCGGCGGCAAAGTTCACGCGGCGCACCAGCGCCCCTCCGTCGATCCATTCGCTGCCGGTGTGCCAGCTCTCTACGCTGGGCGGGTTCAGCAGTTCCTGGCCCTGGTAGGCGCACTCGAATGCCAGGGAGTTGAAACCGGGACGCGGCTGGCTGAAGTTGCCCGCCAGGCGCGCGGTGCTGATCACCAACTCCGCCGGGCTCTTGACTCGGCTGAACTGGGCTTCCTTGAAGAAATCGGAGTTGAAAAGCACCCGCAGCATGAAGCGGATGTCGCCGTCCGACTCGTTGTAAGCAGCCACCAATTGGTCGATGGCGTCGGGGTCGTTGGGCGGTGTGATGTTCCAACTGGGAACCTGCGGCTCGTCGGCGACGAAGAAGTTGTAGAGGTGCCGCGACAGGAAGCGGGCGGTGGCCGGCTGCTCAACTACCAGGTTGATGATGTCCTGCCCGTTGAAGTTCCCGGTGTTCCCCAGGAAGGTCTTTTCGCCGTCGTCGTGGTCTTCTGGCCGGTATTCGAAGTCCCAATAGAAGCGGCCCAGCGGGTTGCGGGGAATCTTCGGGCCGATGGTCCAGCCGGTGAACGCGCGGCTGGCCTCCTTGATGTCATCCTCCGAGTAATTGCCCACCCCCATGGAGAAGAGTTCCAGCAACTCGCGGCCCCAGTTCTCGTTGATGGCTCCCCGATGGTTGCCGTTGTTGTCCAGCCAGAAGATCATCGCGGGGTTCTGGGCCAGCTCAATCAGGATGTCGCGGAACTTGCCCAGCCCGACACGGCGAAACATGGCAATCTGCTGGGTCAACTCGGGCGGGTTGTCCACCTTGGAATTGCCGGTTGCAAAGAGCTGGTGCCAGAACAGGGCCATCTTCTCTTCCAGCGGCCGCTCGGTGTTGATCATGCGGTAGACCCAATCAGCCTGGTTCAGCGGTGGGCCCAACGCGCCTTCGTAGCCAGGCATGAAGCGGTAGAGCAACTCTTCATCCACAGGCTCGAATTGCTCGGGGTTCAGCAGGTCTTCCACGGCAGTTTCGTACCCGTTGCCGACTTTTGCCACCAGCTCGTCGTGGGACGCGCCGAATCCGGCACGCCGCATGAGATGGCCCATCAATGCGATATCTTCTCGATTGGCCATGGTCTCCCCTCCTGTAAAGGATCGGTCAATGGGTCACGAAAACCCCATATAAAATTAGCAAAGTGTTATCGAAATACTACGTATCGAGCCGGGTGATGTCAAGGAATCCGGGCATGCGGGGCCTTTCGGCGTCCGTGCTGGGTCCGTCGCAAAAATACGGTGGTTTGGGCTACTCCGCCAGGGGGCGCTTCCAGTAGTAATAGACGAAGCAGTCGGTGGGATTCTGGGGGATGAACAGGGGCATCGCGGACACCAACTCCCATCCCGCCGCGCCGCGTTCGTTCAAAAACGCCTCGTCAACCGCGTCGACGTTCATCGGGCCGTTCCCGAAGAACCCTCCGGACCTGATGGGCATCTTGTCGACCCAGTATTCCCACTTCATTGCCTTGCTGTCTCCTTGTCTGCTGCTCTCAAACCAGACGCCCGCCGCGTCAGTGCACGGGCGGGCGTCTGGCTAATGCGTCCAGACCCGCGCTTACTGCCCCGCTTTGACCCAGTCGGCGCAGCGCTCGCCGATCATGATGGTGGTGCAATTGGTGTTGGCGCGGATGACGTTGGGCATCACCGAGGCGTCGGCAACCTTTATCCCCTCCAGCCCGTGAATGTTCAGGTGCTGGTCAACCACGGCCATGGGGTCGCTGGACGGCCCGATCTTGCATGTGCCAGAGGCGTGGGTGGTGTTGAACACGGTCCGGCGCATCCAGCTGTCCAGAGCTTCGTCCGACGCCAGATCCTCCGGGGAGGGTTGTTGTATCTCTTCCACGATGGACCCGAAGGCGTTGTTCTCCAACAGGTCGACACTGATGCGGACCGCCTCACGGAGACGCTCCACATCTCGCTCCTCCTCCAGGTAGTGGTAGTTGAGCGACGGCTGAACTGACGGATCGTTAGCGGACAGGCGAACCTCTCCGGCTCCGTCGGCCAGCTCCAGGATGCACTGGATCCGAACGCCGCCCGGCTCGAAGGGATCCGCGCCGCCGATGGGGGTCGAGAAGGACGACGCCGTGATCTGCATGTCGTTGCGGTCCGGTGATCCGCTGGCCGTATATCGCAGCGCTGTCTGGGTGCGCGGCGCCAACGGGTCCTGCTCGTGGTCGTCGCGCACCTTGCAGATGACGGCGACGATGGGGTGATCCCGCAGGTTTTGACCCACACCGGGCAGCTCGTGAACCACGGGAATGCCCATCTCCCGCAGATGGTCTGCCGGTCCGACACCCGACAGCATCAGGATTTGGGGCGAGGCCATGGCGCCGGCGCAGAGCACGATCTGGTCAGCCTCCATGAGGAATACCTCGCCACCGCTCTCCACTTCGACGCCGACGGCGCGGTTGCCCTCGAATACGATGCGCCTCACCACCACGTTGGGCCGCACCGTCAGGTTCAGGCGGTGGCGCACCTCCCGCAGGAACGTGAGCGCGGTGCTCATGCGAACCCCCTCGGGGTTGTTCATGGGTATGGGACCCACGCCGCCGGAGTCGGGGCTGTTCATGTCTGCGTCTTCGGGGTAGCCAGCCTCAATGCAGGACTGGACGAAGGCATTCTGGAAAGGTAGCCATTCCTGGCGCGGGAACCGCCGCACCGGTATGGGTCCCTCCGAACCGTGGAAGTCGTCGCTGATGTCCATGTCGGTTTCCATCTTGCGGAAATACGGCAGGACGTTGATGAACGACCACTCGTCATTTCCCTCGGCGGCCCAGCCGTCGTAGTCCTCGGGAACGCCCCGCAGCAGCACCTGCCCGTTGATCGCGCTGGTACCGCCGACGACCTTGCCTCGCGGCGCCGGCAGCATCTCGGTCTGCTCCGGAGAGCCCTGGGCCCACCAGGTCCAGTTGTGGGGCGCGCCCTGGGCGGAAGCGTCGGGCTTGTAACCGTACTTCAGGTCATCCGGATAGTGTTCGTACTCTGGATAGTCAGGCCCCGCTTCCAACAACAGGACGGAGCGGTCGGCATCCTCGGCCAGCCGGGAGGCTACCGTGCAGCCGCCGGACCCGGCCCCAATTACAATGACGTCGTATTTCATGGTCTCACCTGCGATGCGCTGATTTGGGCGGACGGTATGATACCGGGCCAGCATAATGGAACGTGCGGGCAAATGAAAAGGGCGAAATCGAGCCATTGATCCCAACGGCAGTCTTGCACCTCCCAACAGGCTGCGACCACGGAGAAGCCGTTCAACAGTTCGGATGACGTTCACCGGCGCAAGCCCTATAATTCGGCCATGCGCCAGTAGGCCGCCCCACGGAGGAACCCATGAATTTTGGCATGTTCACCGATTTCCACATCGGCGATAACCGTACCCAGGCCGAGGCTTTCGACGAGTCCTTCGCGCAGATCGCCGACGCCGAAGCCATGGGTTTCGACACCGTGTGGCTGGCCGAGCACCACTTCAGCCCCGAACGGGCGGTTCTGGCGTCGCCCATGGTGATCGCCAGCGCCATCGCCGCGCGCACGGAACGGATCCGCACCGGCCTGGCCGTGCAGGTTCTTCCGCTGACCAACCCCTTGCGTGTGGCCGAGGAAGCCGCCACCGTCGACCATATCAGCAAGGGCCGCTTCGAATTCGGCATCGGGCGCAGCGGCCTGACCAAGTACTACCAGGGCTACAACATCCCGTATTCCGAGAGCCGCCCTCGGTTCCTGGAGGCCCTGGACATCATCATGCAAGCGTGGAACAACGACCAGTTCTCCTACGACGGCCAGTTCCACTCCTACGAGGACGTCGCGGTGGTGCCCAAGCCCTACCAGCAGCCCTACCCGCCGGTGCGCGTAGCCGTGGCCGGCGAGGACACCTTCCCGCTCATCGGCAAAATGGGTCATCCCATTTTCGTCAGCGCAAACACCGGCCGTGAGCAGTTGCAGCAACGCATAGCGTCTTATGAGGAAGCGCGGGCCGCCGCCGGCCACACCGGCCCCGCCGACATCGCCGTCCGCATCCCCGTGTATGCTGCTGAGACCACCGGGCAGGCGCACTCGGAACCTGAAGCCAGCGCCATGTCCGCCATCCAGTACGCGGCTAGCGAGTTGGTGAAAACCGCCGCCAGCGAGGAAACCGCCGCGCGGATCCGCCAAACCGCCAACACGCCCTACGCCGACGTGCTGCGGCAGCGGGTGGTGTTCGGCACGCCGGCGGAGATCGTCGAGCGATTCAAGGGATACCAGGAGGACTTCGGCGCAACGGGTGTCGTCATGGAGGTAAACTACGGCGGCCGCATCCCCTACGACCGGGTGCAGAACTCGCTGCGTCTGATCAGCGACGAGGTCATGCCCCACTTCAAGTAGCGACGCCATTCCGGTCCGGCTAAAAGTTGCGGGGGCGAATGGTTATTCGCCCCCAACGTTTGTCCCTTGTCGCGGCTCTCGTGAGGCCGGGTTGCTGTATGCCTGAGGTTTAGTGCGCCGCTCCCATCAAAGCAGCCTGCGCGGCCAGCTCCTCGTCCCACGGTCCCGGCATCCGGCCTTTCTCGGTCCTACCGATCATGTAGCCGCTCTCGTCGTGGCCCCACTCCTCCCGAGGCATCTCGTAGGACAGCTCGATGCCGTTGCCGTCGGGGTCGCGGATGTAGATGCCAATGGCATGGCCGTGGTCGGACACGCGGTCGATAGGAATGTTCTTCTCCTTGACCCGGTAGTACAGCTCCTTCAGGTCCTCCAGGCTCTCCATGTACCAGGCCATGTGGTTGAGGCCCACCTGTCCGCCCTGGGGACCTATGGCGTTCTCGCCCACCTCGGTCAGGGCGATCTCGTGGGAGTTCCCCAGGTCGGCGGACATGAACGCTGCCCGGCCCGGGAAGAACCCGTAGGTGTGCAGGCCCAGCAGGTCCTCGTACCAGTCCCGCGCCTTTTCCGCATTCCGTACGAAAATGTTGACGTGTCCCAGATTTCTCGGCGTGTAACCCATAATGACCTCCCTAACCATCGATGGATTCGGTGCCCGTGGCGCAATGATAACAACCGCACCACTCGAAATAAAGGGGCGCTACAGGCCGGGGCGACTGTGGCTTCGACATGCTCCGGTATCGGCGACGGCCGGTAACTGTTCAGGGTCTGTGGGATCTCTTGTCAGAAACACGTCGTTCCTGCGAAAGCAGGAACCCAGAAAGTCCAAGCAACGGCAATCGTCAG
>DAOUHZ010000008.1:0-10320 GCA_034428455.1 Dehalococcoidia bacterium | reverse complement strand
GACCCCGACGTACAGGAACTCCCCATCACTCTGTACCACCGACTTGTCGATTCCCTCGCTTACGCCGCTTGAATTGCGGAAAGTCCAGCCAAGGGTTTTCCTTTCGACACCTTGATCCTGACCCCAAAGACTTCCAGCGTAGTCCGCTTCTCCTCAAAATCGAGGTCATCTAGTCTCTCAGACCAAGTCCGGCATAGCTCCTTGATGCCCTGGTCGCCATTTTCGGTGTCGCTGAGCATCTCCGATCGCTTTTCCAGCGCATCCAATTCGGCCTCTTTGTCTCGGCAATGTTTGATAGTGGATTTCAATCTTTGGTCGAGTGCCTCCCGGTCAATTTGACCATTTAGGCGGAGGTCGTGAAGTTCCTGCAGTTGTCCCCATAGACTGGCGACCTCACGGTGCAATTTTTCGATGTTCGTCTGCATCACGTCGCTGCCACCCTCAGCACGTAACCTTTCTCCCAATTCGGCGATCAGAACTCCGGGGTCTCTAATCGCTTCCACTACTGAGGCCCACGCAGCGGCTTCCAGTCTGTCGCGACGCAACGACGGCTCCCAGCAAGATTTGGGAATCCCTCGTACCGAGCGAGCGCGGATGCACTGGTAATACCGAACGTCGGTTCCGGTGACAGGACTGTCGCAGGTGAGACAACTGACGAACCCGGTTACCAAGCATTTCCGTGATCCATGCTTCGCATATCGGGCTTCTTGGAGAACCAGCCGTTGCTGGACGCGCTCGAAGAGCTCTTCATCTATGATCGGAGGGGAGAAATCATAGATCCGAACGCCTCGATAAAAGTTTTCGCCGATGTAGCTCCGGTTGGTCAGCAGTTTCTTGATGGTTTTCGTGCCCCACCGTTTTCCCGTTTTGGTGGGAATGTTTAGCTCGTTCAGAGTCGTCAAGATGCGGTAGCCCGTCCACCCTTGGTCGGCCCACTTGAATGCCAAACGGACGACACGTGCTTCGTCCTCGTTGATAGTCCTGAAGTAATCTCCTCTGCGGTAGTCGTAACCAAACAGACCGTGACCCATGCCTTGCGGCATACGACCCGCTTTCGCCGCGGCATCCCTGCCACGCATGGTTCGCTCACGGATCATGGCATGCTCCTTTAGCCCCGCATAGCCGTTGACGAACGCAAGCAATTGGCCCTCTGGGCTGCTGTCTGAGACGCCAATGACGAAATGGAGATCGACACCGAGGTCCGCGAACTCGCGGATGAGCATAACCGAGTGCAGGGGGTCCCGGGATAGCCGGTCCGGTGAGAACACGAAGAGCGCGGAGATCTGCCCGTTGGCGGCCGCTTTGCGGGCTTCATCGAGAATCGGGCGTTCTATGATGATTCCCGTCCGGGTCTCCCGCCAGATGAAGCGCGGCTCCTTCGTGTGTCCGAGTTCGCCTGCTTTTTCTTTGCAACGTTCGATCTGAGTTTCGAGCGACATTCCGTCTTCCTGCTGGGCGCTGCTGAGACGGGCGTAAATTGCGTAGTCGTCGGCGTCATGGTTTTTGTCGAGGTCAACAGCAATGACCATCCTAAATTCCTCCTGGGTTGAGTCGGCAGAGCCGCCGCGTTCGACGGCTCCGCCGTAGTCGGCTACAAGCGGATTCCGCCACTTAAATCGTGCGGATGCTCCCTGCTTCTATGAGGCCCTCAATGAAGGGGTGCCGCATCACTCTGCCTCGGCATTCCTCCGGCGCCTCGGCGACTGCATGGAACTCGCTGCAGCGGCTACACTCGAACACCCAGACCTGCTGAGTCTCCGACTCACAGCGCTCACAGACGTCGTCGACCCGCTTGGCAGCGAACCGATTACATTGCGGACAACGGTTGCTGTCGCCATCGGCACTATTCGCCCGGGTGAACTCCTCGCCGCACGATCCGCATTCGTAGCCAGGCTCCTCAGACGGCGTATCGGTGACAAAACCGCAGTCGGTGCAAATCCACCCGCTGACAATCTCAATTTCAATGACCATGGTTTCTCCTAAAGTTGAGTAGGCGGAGCCGTCGTAGTCGCGGCTCCGCCAAGTGTTAATCAGCCCGCAGCGACGAGCTCCGGCTGATTGGTTTCGTCGTGTGTATCGCTCAGGTGGCGTCGGCCAAAGAGCATCTGCTCTAGCCAGCGCCGCCGGGCTCCACCATCAGGTTGCCCGATCAGCGTGAGCGTGACGTGGAATCCCGCTTCATTGGACTCGTACCGGGCCAGTACGCTAGAATCAGCATGCGACGCTCCGGGGTAGCTCTCGGGCTCGTGGGCCGCAGCTGAGGGCTCAATCTCAGTGGCTGCGGTGGGGTCGCCCCCTACGGGGGGCGGCTCTTTTTGTCTCATAGATCCTCCCGGTAGCTGACGGGCAAAATCGTGTTTGCCCAGATTTCGTAGGCGTAAGCCGCCTCGCAGACTCGACAAAGCGGGACGTCGAGGTCCATCAGCAGCGTGCCGCCGACTTCGATGTGGACGCCGTGATACACCACGATGGCCGGGTCGCCACACACGAAACAGATCATCCCTATCCTCCTAGTTGAGATGAGCAAAATTTTCTGTTTTGCGGTGACCTACTGGTGGCCCACGGATCCGTGCCGGTCCCAGGCTCATGGCCCGACCGGGTTTCCTTTTTGTCCCAAATGTCGGCATTATTTCAACCCTCACTGCCGGTTTTTTTGCAAAATCATCACACGCTCTTTTGTTCTGTTGACAAAATACGAAATTGTCTGTTGACAAGTGACGCTTCCTACTGTTGACAGTTTGACTACGGCGTTCCTATTCCGGTTTGATCCGCATTAGATCGACCCCGGAAACTACCGTCGCCGTATAGGCCAGCACCGACAGCGCCACATGCAGGCCGACGTCGATACCGCCCGGCTGGTCCAGAAGAAAAAACCGCTTGGCGCAGCAGAAGTACCAATCGGCCGTCTCTCTCCGACGATATGTCGGATGAGCCGGAATGATCGGCCTGATGTCCAGGCGCCTCAAGTACCGGATGTTCTCGCGGCGGTCGTAGGCATGACCGCCCAGGACGGAATCGATTTCGATCCAAGGATGTTCCGAACGAACCTTGTCGACCAGCACGGGCAGCATCGGTCCGTCGTCGACATCCTCAGCCGGCATGACGACCATGCCGAGAGGAAAGCCATACCGGCCGTCGACCAGCGCGTGAGCTTTGAAGTGATCGTCGATCTGCGAGCTGGAGACCGACAGGACGGAGCCTGCGGGAGTCGCCCATACCGAGGTCCGGTGGTCAATATGAGTGGCCAGCCGGCGGACCACCTGGATGGTCGCCATGTTGACCTGGCCCTGGTGTTCAGCAAGCCGGTCGGCGAAACAGCCGATGAGGTCGTTGGTCGGTATCCACCAACGGAATCCACACAGATGCTGCAGCGCCGGGCTGCCGGCGAGGCGGCACGCTATGGCGGTATCCGAGGGCACGCCCAGGCAATACTTCAACAGCACGACCCGCCAGAGCTGTCTGGCGCAGTCGTGCTGGGCAAGGGAGGAAATCAGAGGTTCGTGCTCAGCGACGCGTAGCGCCTCTGCAAGCACTCGCCACGGGCCGGCTTGCGGAGGCAAATCCGCGATTGTATGCTGAACGGTAGCCACCAGGAACCTCGCTTCCTGTGGTGAACGTGCCGCCCAGCTCAACCCTGGACGGCACACGTTTGACTTTGGTGTACGAACTTACGTTCTATTCATATACTACCACTGGAAACCGCTTGATTCAAGCCCCCGGCGCGTGTACAATCCAACTGAGGTAAAGACATCCATTTTCATTATACGTCAACCGTAGGCGGGCTGTCAACACCTGCGGAGGTCGAGTGTGGTCACCAGGTTTCATACGACCATGACGCCTGAGCTCCAGCAGCTTCTGGCCTCTGGTCAGCGAATCTACGAGGAGCAGGTGGCTCCCCGCCTGAAGCCGCGACACTCAGGTTGGCATGCGCTGATCGACCTGAACTCCTGCGACTACCTGCTAGCCTCGCGCATCCGTTATGGCGTGCGACGGATGAAACTTCGACATCCCGACGCCATCATCTGGGTCGCACGCATCCCGCCGGAGCTGGATCAGGAGCAGCAGAGACTCGTCCGCCGAATCGGTGGACGGCCCGAGCTGGCGTTCCAAGCTTATATCGATCGGTCCACGCTTCGACCGAGCTTGCCACAGGAGTAAATCATGGCGGTCGCAAAAAACACAGATCTTATTCAGTTCAACGGTGGCGATCCGCTGAGCTCGTCTTGGCCTAATGGCGATGATGGCGCTGCCTCCATGCCCGTAACCCACTGGGCGCACTGGCCTAAACCGGTCGGTGGGCAGATTCTGATGTCTACCCCTTTTAGTCTCTCGCCCGTATTTCAGCGCGGCAAGCCGGTCCAGATCCCGGCCGGGTCGCTGAACCTGACGGTGCCGCACACTGACACCGCCGGGCGGTGGCGCGACCACGCCGCCGGTTCGTCGGGCGAGCTCTCGCGAGACGGGGCCTATCGGGTCCTGGAATTGTTCCTGGCCGGAGGCAGTACGCTCGCAGACGCCCCCACGGCAGGCCAAGCGTACCTGAGCTTCCACCGGTGTGAAACGCGGACATCTATGTTGGCCGCCCCCCTACTGGCCGGGGGCACGTCGCTCACGCTGACCGTGGAACTGCAGGCCGAGTCGGGCCAGTTCCTGCGCATAAACGGCAACGCCGGCGGAACCGACGAAATTGTGCGTGTTACCGAAGTTCGCTCGGTATCAGAGTTTTCAATAGCTCGTGCGCAGCCCGATTTCGTGGGGTCGGATACGGCCGAGTCTGACCACAACGCTGGCAACGTCGTCACCCTCCTGGAGGGGCCGGATCAGTCCAACGAATTGGTCGCCGCGGGCGGTGCCTTCCCGGCGTCGCCGGTGGAAAATCAGCGGTTCGTGTTCAGCGCCAGTGCGGTCATCCCGACCGATACGGCCATAGATGGGAACGGAGCCGCTGTGACGGCGGCAGTCGCCGACGACTTCTTCATGTACAACGGCACGTCGTGGGTTCGCCAGAGCCAGGGCCAGGGCGTGCTGAGGGAGTACGGCGCGGTGGGCTACGCTCGCGTCGCCATCGCACGGGATCCGCTGATGGTGGCCGGCGTGGCCACCGCCTATACGGACCAGGGGTCCTTCGAGGCCAACCGATCCGGCTGGGTCTTGACGCCGCAGTAGGAGAGCCATCATGGCAGTCGCCGTAAACACGGCTGAAATCGCCTTCAATGGCGGGCAGCCTCTACCTTACACCTGGACGTATGGCGGGGACGGCGACGGACTGGCTCGTGGGATCTCAGGCTTGGGATTCTGGTCTGACCCAGCCGGTGGAGAGTTGCTGGCTGCCACACCGCTCACACCGGCCGTGTCATTCTCAAGAGGACGTCCGGCCGCATTCGAGGCCGGCGCCATACGTCTGGAGCAACCCCATAGCGCTGCTCAGGACCTTTGGCGCCGTCGGAATGCAGAATTCGGCGGCGAGTATACGCTGCGCGGGGCTCTGATGGCGATGGAGGGCATTCTGTCCGGCGGCGCAACGATGGGGCCTGCACCGGCCCAGGGTCGCGTGTACGTGGGTCTCCACCGGACAGTTTTTCAGGCTTCAAATTTGGCCTCGGCTGTAGTCTCAAGCATCACCACGCCCATCTCATTAAGGTCCGAAATACCGGTTGAGGTTGATGACTACTTGCGCCTGTCTGGTGCGACGAGCGCCCAGGATGAAATCGTCCGGGTACTCACGGTGCTAGGACCAACGCTACTACTGGTCGCCAGGGGGCAACCTGGCCACAACGGCCTTGACACAACACCGGGGGAGTTTGGAGTTGGCACACGAGTTCGCCTGATGGATGCCCCGAGAATCGAAAACGAGTTAGTGAACGCTGGCGATGCTCTCCCTGGAAATCCTGTAGCGGGTGAGAGGTTCTTGTTTAGAGCGGACGCCACTGGCTTGACCAACGCGGTTGATGGCGAAGGGGATTCCGTGACCGCGGCGTCCGCTCGCCAAGAATTCAGGTACAACGGAGCCACCTGGGTGCGACAGGCGCAAAACGACAGGCTTCTGCCTGATTTTGGCGCGCCCGGATATGCCCGCGTAGAGGTTGTCCGAGACGCGCTCATGGTGGACGGGGCGGCGGCGGCCTACACGGACGCAGCATCGATCATGTCCAACGTTTCCGGCTGGACTCTGTCGGCGGAGTAATTGCGATGACAATGATGGGCTTCAACATCGGTATGTTCAACTTAATACTGCACCAGCAGCTACCTGGACATGGCGTTCAGGTTTCGAGCCAGGCCGACGCCGGCGCCTTTCGCGCCGTTTTCGTACCGGCCGATCGCATCACTGCTGGCGGCCTTCACGCCGTCCAGGCCCTGGGCCAGGCCGATGTGGGCGGCCTTCACGCAGTTCTCGTACCAGCCGATCGCATCAGTGCCGGCGGCCTTCACGCGGACCTTGTGCCGGTCGAAATCGCCAGGCTGACAGGTCCGGTTTTGTCTTTGGCAACCGGTGGAGCAGCGTTTTTGAGCTCCCTGGCCGCGACGGCGGTGGCTGCGTCGTTCGGGTTGCCCGGTAGCTCAGCCGGCTGGGTCCCAGCGGAGGTCGCTCGGGGTGGAGCGCTCAGCGCAGCCTATGCCCCCGCCGAGGATGTCACCGGGCCTGCCCTGCGATCGAACGTCGTTGAGAACGCCAGGGCAGGCCCGGTGACCGTGGGCGGTGGGATACGTGTAACCATCGATGGAGGTTTACCTGGTTTGTCTGGCGGAGCACGCGCAATCGTCAGGGGCGGCACTCCGACTATAAGGGCGAGGCAGCAAGCGCTGAACTAGTAGAAAATCTGCATTTCGTACACTTCAGGAGGAAACCAAATGGTTGATTACAATCCGCAAATCCCGACCCGCGCCGGCATCCCGGTCGGCCACAAGCACGCCATCGGCATCGCCGACACCGTTGACAACTCCGCGCCCGGAGCCGTTTTGTTCGTCCACGTGAGCGGTGATGAACCTATCGATCCTGTCCGCCTGACGATCAGCGACGGTGACCAGGAGACTTTCTCGACCGACTTCGACGCCCCGGTCGGTACGCCCGGGTGGCTCTTCGTGGCGCGGCCTACTGAGCGGCCGTCCGGACGCTATGTCATCGAAACCGAGTTTGACGGCGTCATCGCCGACCTGTCGGATTACGTTGATGCTGCCGCCATGGCCCTGACGACGGTGTCGGCGGGCGACTACGCCACTTACGACGACGCCAATACGCGCTGGCAGCAGGGAGGGACGCTGGCTGCCATCCCCGATGTTGCTCTGGCGCCCGGAGCCACATGGACGGTCGGCAATGACTTCCCGGACAAACCGAGCAACTTCGACGTCCACTTCTTCGGCGCCGCGGTCGCCAGCGACCTGTCCGACTACGTCGATGGGAGCGGTACGGCCCTGACGAGCGCGGCGGCCGGCGACTACGCCCGGTACGACGAAGCCAACACGCAGTGGGTAATGCTGGGCAACTTGTCCGGCGTGACGGCCGCATTGACGGTCGGCACGGCCTTCCCGCTTGGCCCGAGCGACGGCGACGTCCACGTGTTCAGCCCGAAGACCAACGTGCCGAGCATCACCGTTGACGCCATCAAATACGTCCGCGGCAACCTATACCAAGCGGGAGCAGTGGTTCGTTAGAGTTGACAACCAGCCTACAAAAATGGTACAATTGTTCTAGTAGGCTTCTCGCCTACCAGGTCAGCGGAGAATGTGCAGAGCAATGTGGGAATTACATCCGTAACCTCACAGGAGGAATGATGGCGAAGAAGTTCTACCCTTGCGGAAACCCCGCGAGGGCCACAATGCTCGTGTCTGCCCGCGACAACGAGTGCGACTGCGAGAACCTACACCCCGCGCTGATAGGAGTTCCCGGAGGGTGCGACTGCGAATGCCACGTGACCGGGCTGGTAGAAGTAGAGGCTCCAGAAATCGACCTACACGGGACAGGAATCATTCAGCGTTTAGCCGCAGTCCGCGAGGCCAAGTAGCCAGGTATTCAATCGCCAATTTTTGAGCCAACAAATGACCTGGAATACTGGTGATAAACCCGTGTGCAACTGTGGGCGAGATCCGCCACCTCGCCCATTTTCTCGCCTACGGCAGTCGTCCACATCGGGAGGAGGACGGAAATGAAAAACCTACAGGCATCCGGCAAGCCGCTTATGTGGAAGGGCAAGGTCCTCTCGTGGCGCGGCAAGGTACTCACGTGGGGAGGAAGGGCCGCGACGCCGGCTGACGAGCCGCCGTCGCGGGGACCGCCCCGTTAGCAAACCAGACCGCGTTTGACTGCAGCGCCGCTCCGAACGTTTTCCGTTCGGAGCGGCGCTGATTTTGATGACAGGTCCCTGTTGACACGCTGACTAAGCGACCGCTATCGTAGTCCTTGCTACACCCGGAGAGAGCCCACCAGCTACCCCTCCCCGGCTACATCCGGCCGGTCCTACGCAAACGTATGCAGTATTGGCGTCTCGTGCCTCTCCACGACGTTTGCGTATGGGCTCGGCGGGTGTAGCAACGCGCCAACCTGCGGTCGTGGGGAGGTTCCATGCAGTCTGCTGGATTCGGCGTTAGGGTTTCTAACGCCCTCAACAACCCTTTGCCCTGGATGGGAATGTTCGCCGATGCCGTGCTGGTGATTTCGGCAGCAGTCCTGGCTGTACAACACGCCCTCAATGCCCAACTGGACTGGAGCGATGTGACTTATCGCTATGGTCCTGAGGTCAAAATTCCTCCGCCAGACCCACAGTGGTTGGTAGCGCTCCGAAGACGCGAGACCACCGCGGTTATTAGCCTACGGCCGTTCGGCAACGGCGAGGCGGTACGCCGTTCCGTGGTGCAATTCGTGGCTCACCATCAGGGCTCGGTCGTCCGATATGGATATCTCGACCCCAGCCTTGAGACCGTCACCGTATTGGAACGGACCCTGCATGAGATAGGGTTCAGCAACAAATACGACGAGCCCCTCATGGTGCAACTTCCGCCGGACGTCGCCGAGTCCTTTTTGAGCCAGGCTCCCGTTGCCGATGGTAGGGAAGGGATGCGCGGATGGGTCGGTGACCTTCCTCAGACCAATGAGCGGCCGGTGCTCTACAGCAGGTCGTTGCCCGAGGAGTGGACCGTGGTGGTGGTTCGCATCGAGCCCAGTTATCCAACAGTGGCCATGCTGCTGGCCGTCGTGCTGATCGGAGTGTTGGCCTTGATCGCTCTGGTGGCGGCCTTATTGGAGCGGCGCTGGAGGAGAAACACTCGATGACGCGCATTACCCATCGCAGTCATGAGGAGCGCACCATGCTTAGACTTCTCGCCATTTCTCTGATCACCTTGCTGGTCCTCGGTTGCGAGCTCATCGCGGAGACGGCGTATGTGCCCGAAGACGCGGAGGAAGCAACCAACAATTGGCTGGTCGATTTCAGCCATACCAACCCCGATTACGTTGACCAGGCCAAAAGCGCCTTCGCCTATGCCGCGGACGGCGATCTTTGCAAAGCCGGCCGGCGGTTTGATGACCTCGTGGAGGAAGCCCAGGCACACGACGGGTCCCGGATGCCCGTAGCCGCGTATAACGCTGGTGTCTTGTTCACCCGACAGGTGTGGAACGGAAGCCACTGCGGGGCTTTCCATCCCGGCACCCGCAGCCCCGTCGACCTCCTGGAGTATGCGCTCAAGCATATGCCCCACCGGGAGATGGACGCCGAGATCCACATGCAGCTGGGCGGTGCGTATTTTCTCGAACTGGATGTGCCCCGCCGGGCCGGTTGGTCGAACCCGCCGCTCGGCACGACAACCCTCAAGAAAAGGTCCATTGAACACTATTGCACCGCATCGAACCTGAGACCGTTCTATAAGGAGCAGGTCAATGAGTTGTTCGATGAGCTCAATTGGAGCCCGTGCGAGAGCTGACGAACCCTAGCCGGAGGACACGTGAGAATCGCTGAACGCCGAGAACGGATGATGTTCGCCATCGAGCTGATGGAGGACATCGTGCTGGAAATCCTGGAGGACGCCAGGGACATCCCCGGTGGGCTAGACGTTCAGACGATCGCCGTCAGAGCGAGCGTACCAGCGCCGAACGACACGCAACTGGTGAGGTACGTCTGAAGCAGTTGGAGAAAATCGAAAGGGCCGAGCACGTGGGGCCGGCCCGAAGGGTGGCGAGTGGAGGATCGTGCGATCCAGCTGCGGTACCTCTTAGAGGGTGTCTAAAAACCCCCTCTCCCCTGGCGGGAGAGGGTTGGGGTGAGGGGGAATTTCTTCACAATTTCATCTTTCGCATGAAATTCACAGTCAACTTTTTGGACACCCTCTTAG
>DAOUHZ010000007.1:0-28456 GCA_034428455.1 Dehalococcoidia bacterium | reverse complement strand
AAGAAGGCGCTGATGCCCTCGGAGACTTCCTTCCACAGCACCGGGTGGGCCGCGGCCTCACCGGCGTGGGTGTCGAAGCTGCCGTGCTGAGTGTAGAAGATCTTGGTGCCCAAGTCGGCCATGTACACCTGGGCGATGTCGCGCAGGTGCGAGGCGATGGGGCTGTTGGGATACTCCACATTGCTGGAGTACCGCTCCGGCGCGACCTTCACGATGTCGGCGCCGACCATGGCGTCGGTGCCGGTGGACCGCAGGTAGTCGTTCACGAAGCTGCCGCCCACGGTGGGAGCGTACATCTTGGAGAACAGGTCCAGGGCCTTGGAACGCTGGTCAACGTCGGCGATGCCGGTGAGCAGTCCGTAGGTGCTCAGGTCGGCGATGGCGGCGACGGGGACGCCGGGGACCGCAAGGGCCCGAGGCAGGCCGTGGCCGAAGTTGATGGCCGTCAGCACGTTTTCCTTGTTGGGGTCCATTTCGCGCGCAACGCGGCCGGCCCAGCCCTCAGTGCCAACCTTGTCCGGCTCACAGGTGTGCCAGATGTCCATGCTGCGGAAGTGCGAGCGGGGGCTGTCGGCGTAGCCGATACCATGGATGACAGCAAGCTTGCCCTCGTCGAACAGCTCTTTCATCGGGCCCATGGTGGGGGCGAAGCCGAGCTCGTCATTGACGGGGATGATGTCTTCGCGCTCGTAGCGAACCGCGGGGCGGTTGTCGTAGTACGTCGCGTCGTTGTAGGGGATCACCGTGTTGAAATAGTCGTTGCCGCCGGTGAGCTGCAGGACCACGATGACCGGATCTTTCTTGGTGGAGGTCATTGTGTATGCTCCTTAATGGATAGTCTGAGATTCGGTGGTTGGCTTTGGGACGGAGCGACGACAGCCGACCGGGTCGGGATAGGCGCGGGCTCCGTCCGATGTCCGCTCGGGTTTAGCCGAACTGGTACTCGGTGGTGGCGCTGATGAGAGACATGGTCTCGCCGATGCGGGTCGCCACGGCGCCCCGATCGTTCCAGTCGACATTGCCGCCGGTTCGAACGTGTTCGGCCAGCTGGCCACGAGTCTCTTCGCTCAACTCAACGAAGCCCATGTACTCGGTGCAGGCATTGAGCAGATGGTCGGGGGTTTCCACGCCTTCGCCCTGCATCCGGTCGATGATGTCCTGCATGCCGGGCAGATCGGGGTTGGACACGCGGTCCGCCACGAAGTTGATGCGAGCCAGCAGGGCGCCGGAGTTGATCCACTCCAGACCGGTGTGCCAGCCTTCCACCGACGGCGGGTCCAGGATGGACTGGCCCATGTAGGTGGGCTCCTTGCCGATGTTCAGGACGCCGGGATCCGGGTTCTCGAACAGGCCGACCATCCGCAGCGTGCCGGCCACCACTTCGGCCGGGCTCTTGATCTTCTGGTAGCGGGCATCCTTGAACCACTGCGAGTTGAACATGTGGCGCAGAACGGCCTTCATTTCAAACCCGGAGTCCTCGAAGACCTGCATCATCTCGTCCAGGGCGTCCTCGTCGCGGGCCGGCTCGATGGTCCAGGCGGGAACCTGGGGCTCGTCGGCGACGAAGAAGTTGTAGAGGTGGCGGCAGATGAAGCGGGAGGTCGCCGGCTCTTCGAGGATGATGTCGATGATGTCCTCGCCATCGAAGTTGCCGGTGCGGCCCAGGAAGGTCTTTTCACCGAAGTCGTGGTCGGCTTCGTTGTAGGAGAACTTCCAAGGATAGCGGCCGTACGGAGCGCGCGGCAGCTTGGCCTGAATGGTCCAGCCGGTGAAAGCCCGCGAGCATTCGCGAACGTCGACCTCAGTGTAGTTGGAAACGCCCATGGAGAACAGCTCGAGAAGCTCCCGGCCCCAGTTCTCGTTCACGGCGTCCCGGTGGTTCTCGTTGTTGTCCAGCCAGAAAATCATGGCCGGGTTCTTGGACAGTTCGATCAGAATGTCCCGATAGTTACCCATGCCGTGCTCGCGCAACATGTCGATCTGCTCGAGCAACTGGTCGCAGTTGTCAACCTTGGAGTTGCCGGTCGCGAAGACGTGGTGCCAGAAGAGCGTCATCTTCTCTTCCAGGGGTCGGTCGCTGGATACCATGTTGTACATCCAGTTCGCCTGGCCGGAGAAGGGCACGCCGCCGGGGAGCAAGAAGCTGGGGTGATACCGGAGCAGGAGAGCCATCTTTCCGCCCTCGCGGCCTGCTGGGGGATCAATCAGCTCTTCCACAGTGGCTTCGTAACCCTGGGCAACGCATCGCTCCAGCTCTGCGCGGTTGGCGCCAAAGCCGGCGCGCCGCATCAGGTGGGCCATCAATGCCAGGTCATCCTTGTGTGACATCCTGTGCCTCCTTCCTACGATTTGATGCCGTTTTTGCCGGGATTCCATGCTTCGTTCCCGGCTTTACGACGGTTGCCGCTAGTTTAATGGGGTTGAGGGGGTGTGTCAACCAAAAACGGGCGTCTCGCTCAAAATTGATAATGATTATAATGTGGTAATCAGATGGCCGAAAACGAAGGCAGCGCGGTTCGGCCAACAAGAGCTGCTCAGCTGCCTTCCGGTTAATACCAAGGCGCCCGGTATAATACCAAGGCGCTCGGTGTTCCAGTCGCGCGGATTCGAAGGGTTCAGGAGCGAAGACGCAACAACATCTGAATGCAGGCATGGTCGTGCACCTTGCTATTTATCTACCGTCGGCCCGCCCACCTTGATTTCGAAGGGATCGTCGGAGTCGGTACTCCCTTCGGAGCTATCTGAAGCGTTCGCAGCGCCCGGCAATGTGGAGCCGGACACTGTGAGGATTCGCGCGCCTGAGTCAACGCTTCCGCTCGTCGCGGTGGCGGCAGGACCACAAACCTCCAGCCCCTGCGCTTCAATCAGATCGTCCAGGTCATTCTCGTCCACTGCTAGCAGCGCTGGCGGTATGCACCCGGTCAACTGGTTTCGCGTCACGTACAGGACCCTCAGCTTGGTCAGCTTGGTCAGCTCCCGGGGTATCGTGCCGGTCAGTTGGTTGGTGTCGAGGTGCAGCTCCTCCAGATTGGCCAAGTTGCCCAACTCGGGCGGTATCGGGCCGCTGAACTTGTTGTTGTCCAGGTGCAATCCCTCCAACTTACCCAGCTTGCCCAGCCCCAGCCCCGGTGGTATCGGCCCGCTCAGATCGTTCCGGTTCAAGTCCAGAACCTTCAACTCACCCATCTGGGCCAGCTCGTCGGGGATGGTTCCCACCAGCTCATTCTCGAGCAGGCGCAGTTCCTCCAGTTTCGAGAGGTTGCCCAGCTCTGCCGGTATCTGGCCGGTGAGCCGGTTGCCGTTCAGGCGCAATTCCTTCAGCTCGGCCAAATCGCCCAGTTCGCCGGGAATCGTTCCCTCCAGCCGATTGTCGGAAACGTACAGCGTCTCCAGTTTGGAGAGCTTGCCTAACTCTTTCGGAATTGGACCGTCCAGTTGGTTGTTGCGGATGGTGATAATTTCCAGCTCGGACAGGTTGCCCAACTCGGTCGGAATCTCGCCGGTGAGCCGGTTGTTGCGCAGGAATAAGTCGCTCAGGTCGGTGAGATTTCCCAACTCGGCAGGTATTTTCCCAGTCAACTGGTTTTCATAGAGATACAGCCCGTGCAAGTTGGAGAGGTTGCCCAACTCGGCTGGTATCTCGCCGGTCAGCTCGTTGTCGTGCAGGCCCAAGTCGGTCAGCTTGGACAGGTTGCCCAACTCGGACGGTATGCTGCCGGTGATCTCGTTTCCGCTAATCCACAGCGCCCCAAGGTTCTCAAGATCGCCCAGTGCAGCCGGAAGCGTGCCGGTTAGCTTGTTGTCACTCAGGACCAGCGTCCTGAGTTCGCCGAGGCCAACTATCTCGTCCGGTATCTTCCCTTCCAGTTCGTTGTTCCACAGCTCGAGATCGGTGAGGTTTGTCAGCCGGCCCAACTCGGGCGGAATCTCCCCACTCAACCAGTTGAGATCCAGCGACAGTACGCTCAGATTGCTGAGATTGCCCAGCTCGGACGGTATCTCCCCGCGCAGGAAGTTGCCGTCAAAGTCCAGGGTGTCCAGCTTGGCCAGACGGCCCAGCTCCGGCGGGATGGTGCCCCAAAGGAAGTTGTTGTCCAGGTAGAGGACCACCACGCAGCCGTTGCCGTCGGTGGATACGCCGAACCATTCGCCTATGGGCACGCTATTGCTGAGCCAGTTAAGACTGTTCGTCCAAATCCGGCCATTGGTGGAGTTGTACAACTCCACCAGCACGTCCCGGTCCGGGGCGCAGGCCGCGGCAGGACCGCTGGGCCGCACCAAGCTGGCCCATGGCGACCATTGGGGCTTGCTGAATCGTCGGGAGCTGGTGCCCAGGGTAAACCAGTATTGCGCAGTCTGGTCCAACCGCTCCACGGTATGCGAGGTCTGGCCGTCGTTGGGAAACGACTCGTACACGATGGAGTCCCGCCAGTTCCGGCCGGCCTCAAGAGCTGCGTTGTAATCCTCATAAGCCAGCCACGCGATGACATAGTAATTCGCCGGCTCAACGGCTTCCCACGAAACGGTGACCTGGCCATCGTCCTGCCCAGGCATCACCTGCGGTTTCCCCGGTGTGGACGAGCCGCCCTGAGCCGCGGCCGGCGAAGCGTTGCCGATACTTGCGGTCAGGAGGAACGCAAAGATCAACGCCGCAATCAATGAGGTCGTTTTCGCTCTTCTACTAATCAATTTCCGTCATCCAGTCCGGGCATGGTTGAGATTGAATTGTCCATGTTGAGAGTGCGATCCGCTGTAACGGTTCAGCTCGATGGGGTCGGTGTAGCCGCGCACACCGCCAACCCTCGCCCTTCCATCAGCTCATCCAGGTCGTTCTCGTCCACGTTCAGCAACGCCGGCGGGATGCACCCGGTCAGCTGGTTCCTGATCACGTACAGAACTCTCAGTTCAGTCAGATTGGTGAGCTCTTCGGGTATCTCGCCGGTCAGCTGGTTGGTGTCCAGGTGCAGCTCCTCCAGCTTGGCCAGGTTGCCCAACTCGGGTGGTATGGTGCCGCTGAACTGGTTGTTGTCCAGGTGCAGTCCCTCCAGCTTGGCCAGGTTGCCCAACTCCGGTGGTATCTGCCCGCTCAGATCGTTCCGGTTCAAGTCCAGGACCTTCAACTCGCCCAACTGGGCCAGCTCGGCGGGGATGGTTCCCTCCAGTTCATTCTCGAGGAGGTACAGATATTCCAGTTTGGCCAGATTGGCCAACTCCTTCGGTATCCCGCCGGTCAGACGGTTGCCGTTCAAGAACAAAAACTCCAACTCGGCCAAATCGCCCAACTCCGGAGGGATTTGCCCGGTCAGCAAATTGTCGGAAAGGACCAACCCTTCGATGTCGGTCATCCCGCTGAGCTCCGCCGGTATCGTCCCGGTCAGCTCGTTGTTGCTAAGGCCCAGATAAACCATGTCGGTCAGATTGCCTAGGGTCGCCGGAATCGTGCCGCTCAGCTTGTTGTTGCGGAGCGAGATCCACCTCATGTGCTCCAGGTTGCCCAACCCCTCCGGTATCGGTCCGGTCAGCTGGTTGTCGCGGAGGGTCAGGCCCCGCAGGTTGGAGAGGTTGCCCAACGTGGTCGGTATCTCACCGGTCAGCTCGTTCCTACTGATACCCAGGTACCCCAGCCTGGACAGGTTGCCCAACTCGGGCGGTATACTTCCGGTGAACTCGTTATCGCTGAGCCACAACGCCCCGAGGTTCTCAAGACCGGCCAGCGCCGCGGGAATCGTCCCGGTCAGCTTGTTGCCGTCCAGATCCAGCGTCCTGAGGTTGGTGAGGCCAATAATCTCCTCCGGAATATCACCCGTCAGTTCGTTGTTCCACAACTCGAGATCGGTGAGGTTGCTGAGATTGCCCAGCTCCGGCGGAATCGCCCCGCTCAACTCGTTGTGATCCATTGAAAGGACGGTCAGATTGCTGAGATTGCCCAGTTCAGGGGGTATCTCCCCGGATAGCTCGTTGCCGTCAAGGTCCAGAGTGTCCAGCTTGACCAGATTGCCCAGCTCTGGCGGGATGCTGCCAACCAGTTCATTGTTGTCCAGGTAGAGAACCAGCACGCAGCCGTTGCCGTCGACGGATACGCCGAACCAATTGCCGATCGGCTCAGTCTCGCTAAGCCAGTTGACGCTATTCCTCCAACTTGCTCCATCGGTGGATTCGTACAGCGCCACCAGCGCGTCCCGGTCGTGGGTGCAGGCCACGTCGTCGACGCTCGGTGTCACCAAGTCCGCCCATGGCGACCACTGCGGGCGACTGTAGCGCTCGGACCTCGCGCCCAGGGTGAACCAGTATTGCGTCGTCGGATCCAACCGCGTGACGGTATGCGAGGTCTGGCCGCTGTTGGCAATAGCCTTATACGAGATGGAGTTGCGCCAATCCCGGCCGGCCGCGATGTCTGCGTTGTAATCTGCGTGAGCCAGCCAGGCGATGACATAATAGCTCGCCTGCTCAACTGCCTCCCACGAGACAACCACCTGGCCATCCCTCTGCCCCGCCACTACTATCGGTTTCCCCGGAGTGGACGAACCGCCCTGGGCCGCTACGGTCGAAACGTCGCCGATGCTAGCAGCCAGCAGGAGGGCAAGCATTAAGGTCGCGATTAGTGCGGGTGTCTTCACTCTCTGACACATCAACTGTTGTCATCCTCTTGGCATTTGTTGCAGTTGACTAGAATATCACAAGAGCATAATCCGCCGCCCCGGGCCAAAAATCCAGTCCGACGACGCCTACGCCCGCTCGAAATCGCCTCGCGATATGCCCAGTTGCCGCAATATCCCACTCACCGTCCCGGCCTTCAGGTCGCGACTGCCCCAGTTGGGGATTGCAGCTTTGGCGTGATTCTCGGTGTTTATCCACATTTCATGGTCGCCGCGTCCTTGCCGGTCAAACCGGCAACCCAATCGCCGCAACTTGCGCGTAACTTCCCGGTAAGTCACGCCGTGACTATGACCTCTCCAGTCTGCGCCGGTTTCGCCATTACTCCGGGGGGTAGGGGGTCGCCATGTTCCAGGCAAGATTGTATGTACGCTTCCGCTACGCCTTCCAGAATGTACAGCGTTTCGGCGGGGGTATCTCCCCAGACCCGGCAGCCCGGCAGCGCCGGTATTTCCGCCATGTACTTATCATCCTCAGTGTTGTCGCCGGGTTCGTACATCACGTAAGACAGTTTGTATTGCTTCACCGGTATGCCTCCCGACGCGCCGCTCCAGTTCAGTTGCGCATTGTTCCGCAGGCCCTACTTCGGCACTGCCCAAGCCGGTGGCGGGGCGTGCGTGACCGCCGGGTCGTCGTCTGCGGGAACCTGGGCGATCAGTCGGCCGTTTTCCACCTTCACGTCGTGGTAGAAGAGCTGCGCCCGGGGCCCGTTCACGCAGACGCCCTGACCTTCCTCGAAGCGCCAACCGTGGTCGGGGCAAAGAAAGCTCTTGTCCCACTTCACGACCCGGCCGAAGGCGTGCGGGCACACCATGGACAGCAGCCGGTACTGTCCGTCCCGGGCCTTGGCCAGCCAGTGCTCTTCCCCGTTTTCCAACCGCACTCGCGCCGGCAGTTCTTTGAAATCACCCACCGCCCCCAGGTCAACCCGGCGCGCCGGGGCCATCTTGTTTTTGCCGATGTCGGCGGGATCCGTGTACATGCGCCGGCGGCGATGGTAGATGTTTTCGCTCATGGCCGTTCTCCTCTAAAGAGTCACCCTAATCGTCCGCTGCCCAGCAGGGTCCGGTCTGCGGTTGACGGATGGTCATCAATCCGTGGGCAGCCCCCCAAAGGCTTCTTCCATGGTGATGATCGGAAAGATCTCGGTCCGGTTCCAGGTGGCCAATCCCATGTCGATCACGGCGTCGTCCACCGCGTGGGCGTCCGGCCCGTCCAGGACCAGCCAGGTCTGATGCGATGACTTCCCCACCCAGCCGCCACGGTATTCGCAACCCCGGCTCGCCAACGTTTCGGTCAGCTCCGCCGACATCCGCAGGACCCGGTCGCGCACGCCGAGGTCGACCCCAGGGCACCGTTCCGGTGCGTGTTCCAGCGATATCATGTACAACGCCATATGCGCTTCCTCATGTGGTCAAAGCGGGCCGGATGAAGCAGTTTAAGCCAGGAACGCCGGCTGCCGCAGCGATGCGGGTCTGAATATGCCCGGCCGCGTCAGTCCCTCGAAGCGGTACGGACGCATCGCCTCGGCCAAGCCTTCCAGCACGTCGATTACCCGAGGCCCGTGCCGGCTGGGTATCTGGCCGTCGAACAGGTAGACCCGACCTTCCCGAACGGCGTCAAGCGCATTCCACTCATCCCGCTCCATCAACCGGGCCGTTTCCAGGATGGTCCGGTCCATGTTGAAGGCGCAGGGCATCACCATCACGTAGTCGGGCTGGTACTCGACCACTTCGTCCCATCCCACTTCCCGGGACTTCCCCCACTTTTCGGCCAGTCCTTCCACTCCGCCGGCCAGTTCCACCAGTTCCGGCGTCCACTGTCCGGTGTTGCGCAGGGGTTCCAGCCAGTCGATGCAGAACACCTTCGGTCGTTTCCCGTCTTCGGCGCGCTCCGCGACGTAACCGGCGCGCTCCCGCAGCTTGCCAACCAGGCGCCAGGCCTTCGTTGTCACCCCCGCGGCGTCGCCGATGCGCTGGATATTTCCGTATATGTCGTCCAGGCTGGCCGGCCGGATGCTCAAAATCTCGGGTTGATAGTCGAGCGCTTTCGCCGCCGTTTCAAACACCGAGCCGGCCCCAACCGCGCACACTTCGCATAACTCCTGGGTCAGGATCAGGTCGGGTTGCAGGCGACGCAAAAGGTCCTCGTCGATAATGTACACGGGGTTCCCAGACGCCCGGGCCTGCTGGATGATGGCGTCGATTTCCGCGCTGGAGAGGTGGGACTTGCTGCGCACGCTCCGGCTCACGATGGGCAGCCCACGGGCCGACGCCGGATAATCGCACATGTGCGAAACGCCAACCAGTGAATCACCCAATCCCAGGGCGAACACAATCTCCGTGGCGCTAGGCAGCAATGAAACGATGCGCATAGCGGGCATTGTAGGGCCACGGAACACGCTTGGCAAACGCTGGTGGTATGATGACAACACCACTGAGCAGGGCTTTCACTGCCATGACGACCGCACCGAAACCAACCGTCGCGTCACCCTCCGCCGGCGTTCCTGTGGCCGAGCCGGCCGGAACCATCCGCCTGGACCTTTCCGCCCTGGGCATCGACCACCGGGCGGCCGATTTCCCGGTGCGGTTCATCGAGTTCTGCGAGCAGAACGACCTTTACGAAATGGAAGTCAACTCTGCAGGGGAGCTGCTGATACTGCCTATGACCGGATACAAGGGAAACAAGCAAGAACTGTACATGACGACTGTTCTGACCAATTGGGAACTGCTGAATGGCGGCAGCGCATCATCACAAACCGTCAGGTTCCGCTTGCCTTCCGGCGAAATCCGGGGGCCTGATGCCGCCTGGATTACGCAAGAGCGGTTCGACGCCCTGCCGGAAGACCAGTGGCAAACGATTGTGGAAGGCGCGCCCGACTTCGTGGTTGAAATCCGTTCTCGAACCGATAACCTCCGCCCGCTGCAGGATAAGATGGCTTTGTGGATGGAAGCCGGCGCCCGCCTCGGCTGGCTCATCGACGCCCGCAACCGGCAGGTGCATATCTATCGCGCCGGCCAGCCCCAGCCGCAGCTGCTGAACGACCCTGAAACGCTGGACGGCGAGGACGTGCTGCCCGGCTTCTCCTTCCCGGTTCGGCAGTACATCTTCGACCTGCCCTGATACCACCGGTCTCAATGCCCGCTCGCGTCCTCAAAGGCAACGAAATCGCCGCCGACCTGCGCGCGGAGGTGGAGGCCGGAGTAGCCGAGCTGGTCGCGTCCGGCGGTCCCACGCCAGGTCTGGCCGCCGTCCTCGTGGGCAATGACCCCGCTTCCGGCGTGTACGTGCGGAACAAGGGCCGGGCGTGTGAGGAAGCCGGCATATTCTCAGAGATCTTCTACATGCCGGCGGACGTGTCCCAGGCCAACCTTCTGAGCCTGATCGACCGGTTGAACCAGGACGCCAGGTTCCACGGCATTCTGGTCCAGTTGCCGCTGCCGGACGGCCTGGACGAACATGCTGCCATCGAGCGCGTTGACCCCAGCAAGGACGTGGACGGCCTCCATCCCACAAGCCAGGGTCGCATGCTCCAGGGTGAGCCGGCCTACCTGCCCTGCACTCCGTCGGGCGTGCAGCAGGTTCTGCTGCGCTCCGGCTACGACCCCGCCGGCCAGCACGTTGTGATCGTCGGCCGCAGCAACATCGTGGGCAAACCCCTGGCCGCCCTGCTGATGCAGCGGGCGCCCGGAGGCAACGCTACCGTCACCGTCTGCCATACGCGCACCAGGAACCTCCCTGACATCACCCGCCAGGCCGACATCCTGGTGGCTGCTATGGGGGTGCCCCGGGCCATCGGCGCCGACATGGTGCGCGAAGGCGCCGTCGTCATCGACGTGGGCATCAACCGGGTGGACGACGCCACCCGCCGACGCGGTTACCGCCTGGTGGGCGACGTTGACTACGACGCCGTCGCCGCCAAAGCCGAGGCCATCACGCCAGTGCCCGGCGGCATCGGCCCGATGACCATCGCCGTGCTCCTCAGCAACACGCTGGAGGCCGCCCGCCTGAGCGCCGATGCAAACCGGTGATTTCGACTACTTTCTGCCCGAGGAGCGCATCGCCCAGACTCCGGCGGAGCCCAGGGACTCTTCTCGCCTGCTGGTTCTGGACCGCAACCGCCCCGACGGCCAGCTGGAGCATCGCACTTTCCGCGACCTGACCGAGTACCTGCGTCCCGGCGACCTCATGGTCTTCAACCGAAGCCGGGTGATACCGGCCCGGCTCTACGGCACGGAGACTCGCTCCGGAGCGCGCGTCGAGGTGCTGCTGGTACGCCGCCAGGAGCCCGGCGTCTGGCAGGCTCTGGGACGCCCCGGTCGTCGGCTGCGGGTGGGCTCACGAGTAACTGTCGAAGCGCGCGACAGGTCAGGCAGTGCGCAGATCGAGATTCTCGCCTCTCTGGAGAACGGCCTGCGTTTGGTGCGCGTCAGCGACGAATCGGCTCTGGACGCGCTGGGCGAACTGCCGCTGCCTCCTTACATCAAGGAGACCCCCGACGATCCGGACCGCTATCAAACTGTCTACGCCGACACGCCGGGCAGCGTGGCCGCTCCCACTGCGGGACTGCATTTCACCGAGCCGCTGCTGGACCTCATTCGCTCAAAAGGGGTGTCCACCGCGTGGGTGACCCTCCACGTCGGACTCGACACCTTCCGCCCGGTTCACGGCGAAAACATCGCCGAGCACAAGATCCACACCGAATGGTTCGAGCTACCCCAGGACACCGCGGAGGCAATCAACGCGACGCGGCAGCGCGGCGACCGCATCATCGCCGTCGGAACCACCACCGTCCGTACGCTGGAGCATGTCGCGCGAGACGCCCGTGCAGGTGGAGCGCCAGAGATCCAAGCGTCCGCGGGCGATGCCGACCTGTTCATCCTCCCCGGCCACCGGTTCCGGTTGGTGGACGCCATGATCACCAACTTCCACCTGCCCCGTTCCACCCTGCTGATGCTGGTGTCGGCCTTTGCCGGCCGGGAGCGCATCCTGGCCGCATACGAAGAAGCGGTGCGCCGCGAGTACCGCTTCTACTCGTTCGGCGACGCCATGCTGCTGCTGTAACGTGGCCGCCGCCGGTATCTCCCCGTCGGCTTCCTGAGTTGGCATGAGGCCTCGTCATCAGCAAGCGTCGTCATTCCCGCCGCGCATCAGCAGACCGACTTCAGGAACCAGTTGCCGGTTGATGGGGTCAACCATAAGCAACAGAGCCTCCAGCGTGGTCGCGCCCAGCAAGTGCAGGTTCTCCGGGCCGAAGACCACCATAGCCTCGCAATCAACACCCTCGATCTCAAAGAACGCCATGCCGGTTTGACGTTCTTCGACCTGACCATTGGCGAACCGGAGCCGCCGCGTCCGGGTCGGCGCAATGCCCAGGCGATGCAGCAGGCTGGCCGGCATAACCGAAAAGGTGGCGCCGGTATCCACCAGAGCGCTGACTGTTTCCCGGGCGGCGGAAGCCGGGTTGCCGACGGTTACCGCGACGCTGAAAGTTCCCATGCTGATTTCCTTGTATGATGATTGAGAGAGAGTAGCCCGGAACGGTTACTCCACCAGCTCTTCAATGTGTGGTTCGAACACACGCTGGAACGCGATCAACTGCTCCACCACCCAATCCTGTAATCGCCTGGTGGCCTCAAGGTCCCCCTCAAAACTGCCCTCTCGCACTACCAAAACGCGACATTGCGTCAGACTGTCTTGTCGCAGCCAGTCCAGCGGTTCCGAAAGTTCATCTTCAATCTGCTCCTTTCGCTCAGCCAGTTGGTCGAACAGTTCTTTGTTCCGCGTTTTGTCGGCATAATTTATGTAGAGTTGAACCCAGATCTTCCCATAAAACTGGCCAAGGGGTTCATCACTCGCACCATAATAGACGTGGTCTCGCCAGGAAGAGTCTGGACGAAACCTTTGCCATCTCCAACGACGGTCGTTGCCGCCCGGTGTGAGCGCGTGCTCATGCAATAATCCGCGGTCAAGTCCCTCAAAAAACTGACGTCGGCGTTCCGTCGTTTCGGCATTGGCCCTTGCCTGCCTGTCACGCTGCGCACTGGCCATCGTTTTCTGCCAGCCGTTAGGCATAGCAACCACCTTGAAATGCGGAGCAGGACGGGAGCCGTCGATCCGCCAAGCCTCAACAACCACGCCGAAAAACGCTGTGTCCTCTCCCGTCCGTTGGTTTAGCCAGTCCAGCGCCTGTCGGTGCTCCTCCTGAAATTCTCGCGTCAGCCATACTACTGCGTAAGGGTCGTGGCCTGCGGCGTAAGTCAGCAACTGACCTAAATGGGTGTGATCGGTGGCCTCCAACTGGTTTTCGATGATCACGGGTCGGTCTCTGTCCCGGTCGTGGGCCAGCACGTCTAGGAAAAACGGTCCAACACGAGCTTCACGCTCCCGGAACTCCAAATCCAACCCCAGCGCATCTCCCAGCTTGTCCAGGTTGTCCGCCAACCATTTGGAAAAGTCGTGCTCTTCGTGGGGCCAAACCGTGCGCAAACTAACCCGTTCAATCGCTCCCAAATCCACCATCGCAGAATCTCCTCGTTGAGCCGTCCGCATCACTCTGCGGGCGGCATCCGTTCTTCAATGATCACGTCGCCGCCGTCCCACCAGTCGATGGTGAGGCGGCAGTTTGCCAGCAGGACGGTACCAATCATCGGCTTGTCTCCCATTAGATGCGCCAGTACGTCGATGGGTTGCCCATTCCAAAGCAAGCGGGCAGCGCAGGCTCCCACCTGTTCAGTTTGGCCGTTGGCCAGGACCACGTACCTTCTTTGTGTACTGCGCAAACCCAGCTCGTGGGCAATTAGCTCAGGCAGCGTGAGGGCGCCTGAGTATCCAGTATCCACTACGACTGCCACAGTTTGAAAAATCGAGTTGCTGCCGGCGATGCCAACATCAACGCGAGCTTCCAGCCCCGGACCATCGTCCGCTACCGGAATCACTCGGCCACTAATCATGGGCCTCCTTTCTTCTTTGCGGCGAGATACTCCATAGTTCCCCGCCAACCCAGTCGGGCAGAAATGTACTGCTCTTTCCCCACCAGTTCCGCCCAGGTGAAGGCGTCGGGGCACCGCTTCATCAACCGATTGGTGATTTCCATATCGCTTTGCAGGCCAGTGTACTCACCAACCTCGTAGTCCCCGCTGTGGATGTCGATGACCACCAACTCGCCCCAGTGGTTCGCTTCCATCTCCTCGCGGATGCCCTCGTAGATCTTGCGCCCGACGGCCGCGACTTCATCGCCAGAGAGTTCCATAACTTCCGCTCCTTCACTGCATCACATCAACAAATCGTCCAGGACGATCAGGCGCTCATCCACCGGATCGATCACCATGCCCAGGTCTTCCAGTGTGGTTGCTCCCATCAAGTATTCGCCTTCCGGCCCGAAAGAGACCCGCGCCACCGCGTTGCGCCCCTGGATGGAGAACCTGGCCCAGGCGGTTTGCAGTTCGACACGCCGCCCGTCGGCCACCCGTGCGAACCTGCTTTCCACCGGCTCGATTCCCAGCTCCCGCAACAAGCTCGACGGCAGCATGGTGTTAGTGGCGCCCGTATCCACCAACGCGGAAACGGTGGTCCCTGCTTCTGCAAAAAGGTTGCCAACCCATAGATCGACGTTGAACGTTCCCATGCCACCTGCCTTCCTTCAATGTTCCGCAAACTGGATCCTGCCCTAATAAACCTTGTATTCCTCCAGCACCGCCGCATCCAGGTGCAGCCCCATGCCCGGCTCGTCGGGCGCGACGATCTCGCCGTTGTCCCACTCCGGCAGAACGCTGTTCAGTTGGTAGTACACCGGGTCCCGCTCCTCCTCGAACACCTCGACGAACAGGCCGTGGGCGTGGGCCGGCAGCAGTTGCACCGCCAGCTGCGGCTCCTCGTGGTGCGCCATCCGGACGCCGCGCATCTGTGCCGCGCCGGCCACCCGCTTCCATTCCGAGATCCCGCCGCAGATCGCCGCGTCAATGTTCAGGATGTCCACCGCCTCGGCGTCCATCAGTCGCTGCCCGCCCCAGGAGCTGCTCTCGCCCTGGCCGGCGGCGACCGGGATGCCGGTGCGGAGCCGCACCTGGCGCATGTCGTTGTCAGCGTTCTGCCACCGGCACGGCTCTTCCAGCCAGGCCAGCCCCATCTCCCGAGCCGGCCCCGCGAACTCCAGCGCCTCGTCCAGCGTCCACGCCTGGTTGGCGTCGCAAACGATGATGAAGTCGTCGCCCAGCGTGTCCCGAATCGCCCGCACCCGCAGCAGGTCGTCGGCCACGGCGACGCCGCCCACCTTCAGCTTCACGCCGCCGATCCCGCGCTCCCGCTGGTGCAGCAGGTCCTCGACCATGTACGCGGTGTCCCGTCCCTGCACGTAGTACGCAAACCGCACCACCGGAGACCGGTCGGCGTACCCGCCCAGGAGCGTCCGCACCGGAACACCCAACGCCTTTCCGGTGATGTCCCACAGGGCCACGTCAATGGCGGCGACGGCCCGCATCGCGATCGCCTTGTTGCCAATGTGGGGGGTCAGCGCAAACATTTTCTGCCAGCATCGCTCGATGGCCATGGGGTCTTCGCCCTGCACCGCTTCCGCCATTGGCCCCACCACCAGGTCTTTCAGCAACTCATAACCCGTCCGCTCGTCTCCCGAGTAGACCTCGCTCACCAGTCCTTCGTCAGTGTGCACGCGAACCACGATGGTGCACCGCGATTCGATCTGGTACACGCTGCCGCTGAACCGCGTGCTCAATGGGATCCGAACGATGTCCGCCTCTACGTTGGTGATATGCATGAAAGCGTCGCCTCCAGTTCATTCAATGTGTTCGCAATTATACCTGCCGTCCTATCTTTCATTCGGCCGGACCTGCGAGAAGTCATCCGCCGTCGCTACGGCGATTGCGAGAGCCTTTCCTTGACCCTCGCATCGACCCGCCCTAAAATCCTAGCGTCCCGCGGACTGGCCTTCTGGCCGTTCCCAGGCCGGTTGTCGCGGACCATTCCCGATCCTGACGGTGGCTACAATATGCCCATTAGAGTCGGCCGTGTGCCGTATCTGGAATCCGAACCCTTTTACTTCGACATGGCGCGTCGCGGATTCGAACTGCGCGAGACCACCCCGCGTCAACTCGGCGACGCTCTCGACAACGGCGAACTCGACGCGGGTCCGGCCCACCTCTCCGACGTGTTTCGCCTGGAAGACCGCTTCGAGCCTGTCGGCGGATTTTGCTTCTCCACCCTGAGCCGCGCCGTCAGCGTGTGCCTCTACTCTCAATATCCGATGGAAGAGCTGGGCGGCGTCACCATCGGCGTATCGGACGAGGACGTCACCGCCGCCAAGTTGCTCGAGGTGCTGCTCCGCCAAAAGTACGGCCTGGAGCCGGGCGAGTTCGCCGCCAGACCCGGCGACGTTATCCGCCCCGACGAGACCTTCGACGCCTTCGTGCTGATCGGCAACCGCGCCCTCCGTCGCCGCCGGGGCGTTCGCGGTTTCGCCCACCGTTTCGACCTGGGCTCGGAATGGACCCAGTGGACCAACCTGCCCTTCGTCTTCAGCCAGTGGGTGATGCGCAAAGATCTGGAGGACCGGGAAAAGGCCATCCTGGAAGACACCCTGTATGTCGGTCTCGAAGAGGGAGTTGACGGCCTGTATCATCTCAACGAGCCGCGCGACGAGTTGCTCATGCTGCCCCGCGACGTCGTCGAATACGTGCAGGGCATCCGCTACTACGTGGGCCGCTCCGAGCAGCAGGCCATCTCCCGCTTCCGCGAACTATTCGAAGGCCTGCCCGGCTAGCCGGCCGCCCCCCAGCCTGGCGCAAGGGTTTCAGGTCCGTCCGGTGGCGAAAGTCGTCGACCGCATCCACGCGCAGACCGGCCGGCCGGCGTTCATCTGCGACTATTCGCCGCCACGTTCCGGCCGCCCCGAGGACCTGCCGGCCCCGCCGCAGTCGGCTGATTTCATCTCGGCAGCATACAACCCGGGGCGCGCGGTTAGAACGAACCCGGTCGCAGCCGCCACCGTCTTGCGCGACCGCCACGGCGCAGACCCGATCTTTACGCTGGCAACACGGGACATGAACCGCCTGGCACTGGAATCCCTGCTGCTGGGAGCGCAGGCATTGGGCCTGGAAAACGTTATCGTTGTGGCCGGTGATCCTTTCGGGCCCAGGGACACCGCGGCCGCGGTATACGACTACCGGCCCACCGAACTCATCGCCGCCATCGCCAGCCTGAACTCTGGTTCAGACCACCGGGGCAGCAGTCTCCGCGCACCCACCGATTTCTGCATCGGCGCTACCGTCGACCTGGGAGGGGGCGTCGAGCGGGAGGCACGGCTGGCGGCGCGCAAGGTGGATGCCGGGGCTGACTTCCTGATCACCCAGCCCATATTCGACCCGGCGGACATCGCCCGCTTTACCGATGCCTACGCGCACGCTTACGGAGACGCGCTATCGGTGCCCGTGTTCTACGGTGTCGGCCTGATGGAACCCGACGGCGTGTCATTCACCAGCGTTCCGCGGTGGATCACAGATGACTTGGCCACCGGCCGGGCCGGCGTGGATATTGCCCTGCAGGTGTGGGAAGAATTGCGCGGCGCCGGCGTCACCGACTGCTATCTGGTCCCGCCCATCCGGCGCAGCGGGGCGAGGGACTATGCCGCTGCCAGCCGGTTCCTGGAGAGGGCGATTGGACCGGCCCGAAACTGATTAGTCTGAATCCTCCGTTGCCGGTCAATTTGCGGAGGACTTCCGGCTGGAGCTGTACGTTATGCTCCTCCAGCAGCGCGGCAACTTCTTCGCGGCCCCGGGCTTCCGCTTTCGCGTCTCAATCCGCGCCCCAGCGTTCAACCGTTTCTCCGGCGGCAAAGAACATTGTGATACCTCCGCACCAGGGGCTTGCCTGAAATCGGAGAGGTAGCCGGCGGCAAGGACCTCGGCGACTGGCCCCTTGGCCCCGATGACCGCCGCGCGTTCGCCGAGCACGATGTCGTTCCATACCACGCGCCCCGCACCGGCGCGGGCAAGGACCGGTCCGATCCTACCATCCTGTGGAGGTCTACGAGTGGATCCGCGACCGCGACGACCGCGGGACGGACACCATCGGCCATTACCTGCCGTTGAGTGGCCGTGGTCAGAGGCTCCTGTCGAAGAGCAGATGCTGGCCATCGCAAAGGAGCCGGCCGAATCGTCAGAGTCTAATCCCTGTCCTAACGGTCGATGCACCATAGTCCGGGTCGGATGTTATGCTTTAAGCAGGAATTCCGGCACCGATGGGCCAAGGTGAAACGGTCGCCGACGACGACGAGACCGCCGGTTCCAGATGTCCTGAAGTGCGGCCGTGGAGCCGCCGGGCAGAGTTCCAGCACAGATTCATACGCTAGAGGGGTTTGAGTAATACTTACCTAATAGACCCCAGGATGTAACCTCTGGTGACTCGGTCGCCGGATAGAGTAGCGAGCAAGGTAGGGAACAACCGAGAAATGCGTCTCGGGAAAGACCAACCCGAGACGGCGCCCCTAAACAGTCATCTTCGCACTGGGGCGTTGGGGTACACTCTGCGAAGACCATCACATCAAGGACTTTCGCCACGTTCTGGCCACTCCCACGGACGGCGGGCAGCGCACGATAGATGAAGGAAGCAGCGGGCCGACAATAACGTCGCAGGATCGGCGTCACCGCTTTGAGGATCGCAGGGCAGCAAGGGCAAGGAGGCATTGATCAAGATGAACATTGCCGAAGAACTGCTGCTTTTGCTGATGGACGAACACGTCGGCGAATACACCGCGGTCCCGGAGCGAACCCTGGATTACGCGCTGACGGGAGCGGTGCTCATCGAGCTGGATATGCGGCACCGCATCGACGTGAGCGCTGATGCGCTGACCGCCACCGACCCCACACCGCTGGGCGACAAGCTCCTGGACCCGGTCCTCGCCGACATCGTTGAGGTTTCACGCGATGGCGCACGCCGCCCGGAGTTCTGGGTCAGGCGCGTTGCGCAAAGCTCCGCGGAACTTCGCGCCGGGGTCCTGGCCGGCCTGGCCGCGCGGGGCATGGTCGAAGCCGATGAGAGCGGGTTCTTCTTTCTGTCCCGCCGCGCGTCTCAATCTCGCCGCCACGTGGCAGCCCAGAGTCAACTAGTGGATGAAACCCGGAGCCGGATCCTGGAGGTCATCTTCACCGACATAATCCCTGACTCGAGAGACACAGTCATCATCGGCCTCGCCCATGCCTGCGGCATTTTCTCAAGCATCCTGTCGCCTGACGAGTATGAAGCCGCGCTCCCGCGCATCGAGCTCATTTCCCGCCTGGAGATGCTGAGCCAATCGGTGGTTGATGGCATTCGCAACCTGACGCTGGCGGAAGCCTACGCTCGACGCCGGGGCGTCAAGGAGAAAGGAGGCGGTTGGCCACGGGCGTCGGGGCACCTGCCCATCATCGGCCACACGCTGCAATTCCGCAAAACGATAAACGGATTTCTAACGGAGCAGTATCGAAAACTGGGCCCAGTGTTTGAAGTGTCGCTATTCGGCAAAAAGTGGCTGGTGCTGGCCGGGCCGGAAGCGAATCGATTTCTGATGCGAGAAGGTCGGGATTGCCTGCATACCGATCACGTGGCATGGCAGGGGTTCGCCCAGCAATTCGGCAGCAGCAGGGTCCTTGCCGGGATGGATGGGCCGGAACACGTGCGCCTGCGACGGCTCATGCGGGACGGCTACTCCCGCGGGCAACTGGTGGAGGATCTGCCCCAGGCCGTGTCCATTGTGGACAATGAGATGCGGCAATGGCCGGAAAATCGTCCGGTTTCAGTTTATCCCAGCGTGCAGCGTATGGTCGTGGACCAACTGGGCACGCTGATGTCCGGCATATCTCCCAAGGAACACGTTGACGACATATTGACATTCATCCACGCGTTGGAAATGGTCTATATGACCAGGATGTATCCCAAGTTTATGGCATATACGCCAAAGGTTCGGCGCGCGCGCCGGCGTGTCGAAGCGCTCTTCGAGCAAGTCCTGGCCGCCCACGAGCCGGCCCTGCGCGCTGGGCAAAGGCCCAATCTCTCCGACATCCTGATGGAAACGCGGCATTCGGCGCCCGACTTTATCACGGACACCGACCTGTTCGTTGACTCCGTAGGGCCATATCTGGCCGGCGCGGACACCTCATCGTCAGCAACTTCCCTCATGCTCTATTCGCTGCTGAAGCACCCCGACGTGCTGGAGCAGGTGCGTGAGGAGGCCGATCACCTGTTTGCTGACGGTGGACCGACTGCGGATGCCTTGAACAATATGCCGGTAACCCAGCGGGCAATCCAGGAAACCCTGCGACTGCACCCCATCGTGCCGGTAATGGTGCGGACGGTGGCGAACTCTTTCGAGTTCGCCGGCTATTGGATCCCCGCGGGCACGTCGGTGTGGGCGGCCATGCCGGTGGCGCATCTTCTACCGGAGCTGTACCCGGATCCGGAGCGTTTTGACATCGACCGCTTTTTGCCGGAACGCCGGGAGCACGGGCAGCCCGGGGCGTACGCGCCTTTCGGTTTCGGGCCGCACAGCTGCCTGGGACAGGGAGCGGCGCAGGTCCAGATGACACTCATCACCGCGACGATCCTGCATCGGGCAGAAATCGCCCTTGACCCGCCCGACTACCAAATGAAACTCGACTCCATACCCGTGCCCAGCCCAAACCGCAGCTTCAAAATTCGATTGACACGATGGCGGCAAAAGGGAGGATAGGATCATGGCGGCTGCCCCGCAATCCGCTCCGCGCTATCACGACCTGGACGCGCTGCGCGCCGTGGCCACCCTGCTCGGCATCGCGCTGCATGGCGCGTTCTTCGTGCTGCCCGAACTGATTTACCCTTGGCCGGTGCACGACAAATCGGTGGGCAACGACCCGACGTACCACATCATCCTCGACATCACCCACGGCCTGCGCACACCGGTGTTCTACCTGCTCAGCGGTCTGTTCAGCGTGTTGCTCTGGGAACGGCGCGGGCTGCACCCATTGGGGATGCAGCGGCTCAAGCGCCTCGGGCTGCCGCTGGCGGTGGGATGTTTCACGATAATCCCGCTCACTGCGTTGGCCATGGCCCTGACCTCGGGGAGGGAGCATCCTTACGACTTCCCCTTCTGGGCCCTGCCGCTGATCTGGCTTTTCGCAACCATGCACCTTTGGTTCCTCTGGAACCTCCTGCTGATGGTTGGAATCTTTATCGTTCTGGCCCGGCCGGCCATCGTTCTGGCGCCCCTGTTCCGCGTCTTGGCCCGCTTGGGAATACGCTTGGACCCCAGTCGGCTGGACCGGATGGGGGTGCAATTCCGCAACCCGAAAATCTGGCTGCTCACCATTCCTATCTCAGTGGTGGCTTCTCTCCTGATGCAGGAGCCGATCTTCGGGGCGGACTCCCTGCAAAGCCTGATACCCAAGCCGGCAACTTTTGTCTTCTACACCTGTTTCTTCTTCTTCGGCGCGTTTCTCTACCGGCAGGGCGTGGCGGTGCGTCGCTGGTGGACCATCGCCCTGCTGCCCGCGGCCATCACCTTCTGCATCGGTTTCCTCTTGCTCCGGGAGTACGCCGCGGAGGCCGAGCCCTTTACCCATGGTGAATTGCCCGAACTCGTGTGGATGTTCAGCAACCGCCTGACCGCGGTGAGCGCGCTGGCGGAAACGGCCTTTGCCTGGCTGACGGCTTTCGGCATGATGGGACTGTTCCGCTGGCTGCTTTCCCGTGCCAGCTTCACGGTTCGCTACCTCTCCGACGCCAGCTACTGGATGTACCTGGCGCACCTGCCGCTGGTTATCGTGGCTCACTGGGTGGTTGTCGATTGGCCCATCAGCTACCACCTGAAGTACATCCTGACCTGCGCCGGCGTCACCGCCGTTCTGCTGGTTACCTACCAACTGTTCATCCGATACACGTTCATTGGCAACGTCCTGAATGGCCCCCGCACTCGTCGACAGCGGCCGGACCGCGCCGTGGCAACGGCGCAAAGCGGTTGACAATATAGACTCGGAACAATGCTGCGCCGGTTGCGTATGCTCCCCACCGCCGGCGCAGTTGCGAGGCAAATATCTCGCGGCCCGGAAACGGGGTGGAACCGTTGGCATTACCGCACGATGCCCCGGCCACCCGGACATTCGCAAGGTGCAGGTCGGGACGAACCTGTGCGTAGCCATTCTCGACCAGGACGGCGTCGGGCGCTTCATCGAATATTAGGAACTGGTCAGCCTGGCGGAGAGCAACACGCCCGGGATGATAACGGAGTCGTGGCGCAGAGACGGTTAGTATAACTATTCATAGATATATCACCATAAATTATATGGATTTCATAGATACGATAATGTAACCTGCGCACCAGTGTTGGCTCTCTGGTGAGCGCAGTAATCCGGACTGGCGAAGGACGAGGATAGCGGCAGCAGGTTGCGGCTGGCAGACGCCAATAGGGAGGCTCCTATGACCGACCAGCCAGAAAACCCAGAAGAGGCTCCGGGATCGAGCTTGAACCTGCTCGACGAGTTGGGGGCCATTTTGGATCACCCTGACACTGCCATTGACCAAAAACTGGAACGCATCGTTGAAACGCTGAACGGTCTGGATGTCCAATTGCTGAAAGCGGTTTCCAAGTTCAGCGCTCGGGAAATGGAAGAGGCCTTCGACACATTCCTCACGCCAAGAGAGCACGACGAGACAATTCAACTCCAGAACCTCCTGATCGCGATCGCGTGTGCCGCGGAGTTCAAAAGACGGGCCGACCAGGTCGGCCTCACGGTGCTGGAGTACGCTCGCCGGATCCGAGTGCGCAGGGAGCTGGACAATGTCTAAATTCCATTCGCCTCGTTCCCAAACCAGGCGAGTTGGAGCCGCTTGGCTATTTTGAACCCTACGCGCGGTTGCTGGAGCAGCGGACAGCTGCCAATTCGGAGCATCGTACACGCTGGCGTCGCCGAGACCATCCAATGCAGACGGCGAACGCTGGCCGCCCTGACCGTCACCCGTTGCTTCCCGGAATACCGTTTTAGGACCTCACGCGCCTACCCATTTACATCCGTGCTCCCACTGGCCATGCGGTAACCGACGCGGGGTTCAGTCAATATGTACTTCGGACTGCCGGCGGAATCTCCAAGTTTCTGGCGGACCCTTTTCACCACGTCGCGCACCAGCCAGGCTTCACCGACTCTTTCCGGCCCCCACACCCGCTGGAGCAATACGCTGTGGGTCAGCACCCGAGGGGCGTTGACTGCCAGCTCATACAGCACCGCGTACTCCGTGGCGGTTAAATTCACGGCTTCCTCCCCAACCGTAACCCTCCGCTCGGCAAAGTTGATACTCAAACCTTCCACCGCGAATGGTCGGGACGCGTCGCCCTGGTAGGATTCCAACCGCTTTCGCAACGCCGCCCGGATCCTGGCTCCCAGTTCCGTCGGTGAAAAGGGCTTGACCACGTAATCCGTCGCCCCCAGGTCAAAGGCCCGGGCGATGACGTCGTCCTGGCCGTACACCGACAGGAAGATGACCGGCACGTTCGAGATCCGGTGGATGTCGTTCATGAGGGCAACGCCGTCGGTGCCCGGCAGCATCAGGTCCAGCAGGACCAGGTGCGGCTTCTCCTCCGCCATCAGGCGGGACACGTCGTTGGGGTCTCCGGTGGCGATGGGCGCATAGCCCGCTTTGGTGAGGACGTCGCGGACGTATCTCAAAGCGTGTGGGTCGTCGTCCACGGCCAGCACACGCACCTGGCTCGCGCTGGCTCGCCTGGGAAGCTGATGGGGCAGGACCGGAGCGGCGGCCACGGGCTCCTCCACGGTCGGCAACGTAAAGGTGAACCTCGCCCCCAGGCCCGGTCCGTTGCTCTCGGCCCAGATACGGCCACCGTGGGCTTCCACGATCCCCTTGCAGATGGCAAGCCCCAGGCCCGACCCATCGACACCCGACCCGGTATCCGCCCCATGGGCGCGGGAGAACTTGCGAAACAGCTGCGGAATCTGATCAGCGGGAATGCCCCGGCCCTCGTCGATGACGGAGACCGCCACGTGGACGCCATCTTGCGTGGCGGTCACCAGGATAGTCGACCCCTCCGGCGAGTACCCGGCCGCGTTGGAGAGCAGGTTGCTCAATACCTGGACGATGCGGCGCTTGTCGGCCATCACCAGGGGCAGGTTTGGCGCCAGGTCCATTTGCACATGGTCCATGTTGCCATCGCCGACAAACCTGAGGCGGGCCTCGTCCACCAGTATTCTGACATCCGACGGTTCCGGGGCCACCGACAGGGTGCCGGTCTCGATGCGAGCTACGTCCAACAAGTCGCCGATCAGGTACCGCATCTGGTCCGATTGGTCCCGGATGATGCGGAAGAACTGCGTCATCTCGGCGGGATCAAGTTCGGAGGCGGATTCCAGCAAGGTGGTAATCGAACCCTTGACCGCAGCCAGCGGCGTCCTGAGCTCGTGGCTCACCATGGCCAGGAACTCGGCGCGCAGCCGCTCCAGTTCCTCCAGCGGCGTCATGTCCTGCAGGGTAACGACGAATGAGGCAAGCTGACTGTCCTCCGAGTGGATGGGCGTGGCGTTGACCAGGACGCTGACGCTCCGGCCGTCGGGAACACGCAAGACGATTTCCTCTGCGCGAACGGTTTCCCCAGCGCTCAGCAGTTCGGCCATGGGGAAATCTTTGAGCGAGAGTTCCCGTCCGTCGGCGCGCACGCAAGTCACCACGTCGAGGAGGTCCTCCGAGGGCCGGTCAGGCTCCTGCAGGATCTCCACGATCCGCATTGCCTCCCGGTTGAAGGACACCGGCGCTCCCGTCTGGGCGTCGAAGACCACCACACCCACCGGCGAGGTGTTCACCAGTGTCTCCAGGTCGTTTCGGGCCCGCCGCTCGTCCCGATAAGTGCGCGCGTTGGCTATGACCAAGGCCGCCTGGGAGGCGAACATGACCAGGGTCTCTTCGTCTGCGCGCGTGAACTCTTCGCCGCCGTCCTTGTCGGCCAGGAAGATGTTGCCCACCCGCTCGCCCCGGTGGAACACCGGCGAGGCGAGGAACGGAACCGCTTGTCCGACAGGCAGGGGCGGTCGAAATTCGGCGAGGCCCAGGGACCTGGCCTGGTCCACCAGGTCGGGGATCCGGAGCGGCTCGGAGAGACCGCTCAGATATTCGAAAAGCCTCCAGCTCTCGGGTATGAGCCAGACCTGCTCGGCCTCCTCTCCGGTCATACCCGACGACAGGAAATTCTGCACCTGCCCACGATCATCGAGAAGGGTCATCACGCCATAGCGGGCTCCCGTCAGAGAACGGGCAGAGTCCAATACTCCCTGCATCACCACGTCAAAGTCCAGGCTCTCGTTGATGCGCAGGCTCGCTTCACTCAGCCGCGACAGGCGTGCCTGAAGCGCTTCAATTTCCCGATCACGTTGGTCTGACTGGGTCATCCCGTGCTCCTTGATCGCTCACCCAAGCCGGTGGTGGTCCGGGTCATCCTGTGGACTGGCAAAATTATACATTTGTTCATACAATGACGTGACGTATCAATACCATCATCATAGATGCTGCATCAACGATTCCCGCTGGTCCGTCTCATCTTGACCGCGGTTTTCGCCGGGATTGGTCTGGCCATCGCCCTGCGCCCGCCGGGGATGACCGAAGCGCGGGAACGGCGCTCGTCACGATGGGGCGCAGCACATAGGTTGTGTCAACCTCGCCTCAAGTCTGTCGGCGCGCCGTAGAAATTACTCGATGGAACGCGAGCCACTGCAGCGGCTTGATATTTCACCGGAAGGAAGATATGCGATCCACGTAAAATCGCTCGCCGTGGCGATTTTGTTGAGCGCTATCCTGGTTGCCTGCGCCAGCGCGTGCTCGTCGACGCAAACGCCATTGCCCACGTCCGCGGCGGAGCCCACCACTGTTCCTACCCAGATGTCAGTCCGCCATCTCAGACCGGCTGACGGCCGAAACCGAGAACCTGGATTCCGAACGACCCAACCAGCAGACCCTGATACCACCCGCAACACCCTGGTCGTACCTCGCAGTAGATCTACTGCGAGGTCTTTCCTCCGCAAACACTATCCGAAAGGCTCCATCATCATCGCGGCGACACGGCCCGCCCAACGAGGTTGACTGCGAAAATCACCTTATACCCGGACTCCGACGCAGCCCTCATCGGGCTTGTCCGAAAAGTCAGCAGTTTCGCGGATTTTATCGGTTGTCTCCGGTCACAAACCCACCTCGACCGCCAAGGCAACCGGTACCAGCGCTAGCGTCAGGATGAAGAACATGAACGCCGCGATGGTTGCGAACCAACTGACGACACTCGTCAACGTCCGACCGAAGGTGGGATCAGGAAGCCGGTTATGGATCACGCATAGCAGGGCTGCCGTCGCGGAAAAGAAGATGACCAACGACGCCGTCAGAACTCCGGGATTGACGGCGGCGCCCAGCCCTAAGTCGATGTCGAAGCCAGCAACGGTTACCCCTTCGAGGATCTGCACTACCTTGACGCTGCTGCCCACGGCGGCCATCAACACGGCAGCTATGGAGGCCAGCACAAGGTTGCAGGCCATCAGGTCGTAACGGACTGGAGTTCGGTTCAAGGATCGGGACGCCCGGCGCGATTCTTAACCCCGCGCCTTTGTGTTGCGTTTGATTGGCGTTTCAGTAATGTCGACGCCGCGACTAACGCGGGCGACTGAGCGCCGCCCAAGGTCAAGGTTTCCGTGGCCATTGTCAGGAGAGTGACCGGTGCTGTCAACCGGTGCAGCCCTCCGGCACCGACGGGCGATACGTTGCCCAGTGGGACAAGGACATGCTAGGTGACGCCGGCACGGTCAAGATTGGCTGCTGGCCCTGGGGGCCTTGTCCCAGCTACGGCAGGCGGTGCGTTTAGTACGCGACCGCACTGGGATGGGACCGGAACTCAGTCGCATCTACTACAGAGCGGGGCAAACTGAAACGGGCCGGCTGGGATGACAACTTCCTCATCAACATCCCGTTCCAATTCGCCAAAATCCATACGCGATCGCCCTGATCTGCTGGAACCTTGCCCGAACAGTCCGCTTTTTTGGCGACTTTTCCGGCAAGGCCCCGTACAAAACCACCGCAACGGGGAACAAAAGGGCGGTGGCCACTTTTATAACGCCGGTTGGACCGGCGGCCAGGCCGGACAGGAAGCCCAGCGCCGGCCACTCCACGCAAGTCGAGCATCGGTTGAGCGCAATCGCAACCCACATACTGGCGCAGGCTGACAGCGCACCATCGACGATGCGCCAGTACGCCCGCCGGCGTCTTTGAACCGCCACGCCGACCGGTTCGACCTGACGACGCTACGGCCCCCAGGGTGGCGCGGCGGCCACGTCGCCGTCGCTGACGATATCAACCACCGCCGGACGGTTGGCGCTCACCGCCTGGTCCAGCGCCGAGTTGATCTGGTTGGGATCCGTAACCCGTATCCCCAGCGCGCCCATGGATTCGGCGATCTGGGCGAAGTCAGTGTCGTTGAACCGCCACAGCTCGCCGGAATTGCCGCCCTCGCGTCCCTCATAGGCCGCCTCGTCGCCACGCCGGTCCTGGTTCAAGCCGCCGTTGTTGTGCACCACGATTACCGCGTTGATGCCGTAGCGCACCGCCGTTTCCAGCTCGCCGATGTGGTACCACATACCTCCGTCCCCGGTCCAGCACACCACCGGCCGGTCCGGGACGCCGCACTTGGCGCCCAGCGCCGCCGGCAGACCCCAACCCAGCGAACCGGCCGCGCGCAGGTACGACTGGCCCTCATGGTTCAGGTCGACCATGCTGCCCGTCCAGATGCCGGCGTGCCCGGTGTCGGCTATCAGCACCGCGTCCGACGGCAGGAAGTCGGTCAGTTCCTGGCACAGCCGCTCGGGACGGATTGGAACCGCGTTGGAAGTGAGAACCGGCTCGTGCTCGTCCCGCCAGTTCTGCACGTGCTCCTGCGCCCGCGAAACCCAGCTGGCGTTGCCGCCCGTTGGCTCCAGCACGTCCAGCATGGCCTCCAGCGTCCGCTTGGCGTCGCCCTGCAGCCCGTAGGCGGCCGGATACGACCGACCCAGCTCGCTGGCATCAATGTCGATCTGGATGACCGGCGTTCCTTCCGCCGGTATTCGCCAGTCCAGTGTGATCTGGCTGCCGGTATGACTGCCGACGAACAGCACCAGGTCCGCCTCCGACACCACGCGGTTCGCCGACCAGCGGGAGTAGCTGCCGACCACACCCACCGACAGCGGGTGGTTTTCCGGTATGGAGCCCTTGGCGTTCAGTCCGGTGGCTACCGGAATGTTGAGCATCTCCGCCAGCCGCACCAGTTCGGCCTCCGCGCCCGACGCCGTCACGCCGCCGCCGGCCACGATCACCGGGCGCTCCGCCTGCGACAGTATTCGCGCCGCCTCGCGCACCCGCTCCGGCTCTGGGGCCGGCCGGAACGCCGGCCGCTGGGTGAAGGGTTCCTCCACGATCACGTCGGTGTCAAAAATACCATCGGTGATCACGTCTCCCGAGATGCCGGAGAAGTCCAGGTGCGCCGGCAAAGTCTGTCCCGTCGTTACCTCGCGGAACGCCTGCCGCAGCAGGTGGGGAAGCTGCTCAACGGTTTCCACTTCCGCGCTGTACTTGGTAACCGAGGCGAAAGGCTTGGAGTGCTCGACCTCCTGGTACGAGTTCCGGTGCCGGTGCATCGGCGGACGGTGACCGGTGATGGCAATCACCGGCGATACCCCCAGGTAGGCATCCTGGAGACCTGCCGCCAGGTTCACGGCGCCCACCGACTGGGCGAAGCACAGGCCCGGCTTGCCGGTGACCCGTGCGTAGG
>DAOUHZ010000006.1:0-65766 GCA_034428455.1 Dehalococcoidia bacterium | reverse complement strand
GTTTCATGCCTCAACATTACGACCAACCCCACCCATCACGCCTGAATACCGCCTCCCCAATTGGAACCTTTTTAGACACCCTCTAAGGGCGCAAATTGCTGGGAAGGAGGGAACGCCATGGTGCATTTGGGAAAGCTGGAACATCCTATGATTGACCAGATGAGGGTTTATGAAGAGATGCGGGAGGAACTCGAAAAAAACTGCTTTGGGAAGTGGGTTGTCATCGATGACGGCCGCCTGGTGGGAAATTACGAGACTTTTCATGAAGCTGATGCGGACGCTCAAGCTTGCGGCTTGAACCCGTTTCACTACCTTGTCCAACAGGTTGGGGTAGAGCCGGCAATCATCATTTCCTATGGCGAGTAGCAAACTTGGCCGCAACAGTGGAATACTTTCTCCCCTCCACGGATATCCTGAGGAGAGGCCCTCACATCCTCGTGAATATCGATGGCGAGGATGGCTTGGCGCTGCTTGACACTGGAGCGTCCCGGTCGTACATCGACATTGCAATGGCGCGATTTATGCAGTTCGCCGAGGACGAAACGACGCATCGCGTAACCGGGGCCACGGGCCAGGGTACGTATCCGCGGTTCCGCGCCAATTTGTACATCCCTGCGTTGGAATTGACTATCCGTTCCCCGATTCCAGGTTTGCCCCTGCGAGCGCAGCGCCTCCCGTGGGTCGCCATCATCGGCCGGGACGTTCTTTGCCAGTACGAATTTACCATCAACGGAGAGACTGGACTGATCCGGTTCTCGAGGGGATAAATGACCGCGGCTTTCGTGTTTCAAGATAGGCGACAGGAGGATAGCTATGGCAACCACCATCACGACCTATAAGTGCGCCAAGTGCCAACATACCGAATACGAGACGGACGAGTTCCGCGCCACCGGCGACAATTTCGCCAAGATCTTCGACGTCCAGAACAAGAAGTTCACAACGGTTTCGTGTAAGCAGTGCGGGTACACCGAGATTTACAAGGGGACCACATCCACCTTGGGCAACGTGTTCGATTTCTTCGCCGGCGGTTAGCGCCGCAGCGCTCGGCAGGCGCCAAAAATAAGCCCCCCGCCAAAAGCGGAGGGCATTTTCATTTGCTGGTACCCCGGATGGGCTTCGATCCCATGATCTCCACCTTGAAAGGGTGGCGTCCTTGACCTGGCTAGACGACCGGGGCGCTCTGCGTCGCGCCTGCGACGCGAAGCCAGTGTACCACAGGGGCCGGAATTACGGGTATACGGCCAGCGCTTCCAGGGACATCTCCTCGGGAAAGCCGCACATCAGGTTCATGTTCTGCACGGCCTGGCCGGCTGCTCCCTTGACCAAGTTGTCGAGGCAACTGATCACGATGAGCCGGTTAGTGCGCGGATCCACCACCGGGTACACCAGGCACTGGTTATTCCCCAGCGTCTGCTTGGTCTGCGGGGGCGCGTTGGTCACCTGCACGAAAGCGTCGCCGGCGTAGAATTCCTCGTAGAGCGCACGGATGCTAGCGTTCGCGTCCGGGTCCTGCACTATGTTCCCCCGCAGCGGCGCGTAGCAGGAACTGAGGATACCCCGGGTCATGGGGATCAGGTGGGTCAGGAAGGTGAGGTTCACGGAGTCGTCGGCGATCGAATCGAGTTCCTGGCTGATTTCAGGGAGATGGCGATGCCCGTTGACCGAGTAGGCCATGACGTTTTCGTTCACCTCGGAGAAGTGGGTGGTCATGCTGAGGGTGCGGCCAGCGCCGGAAACGCCTGATTTGCTGTCGACGATAATGTCGCTTCCGATGAGGTCGTTCTGAATGGCCGGCGCCAGCGCCAGGATGGCGCTGCTGGGATAGCACCCCGGGTTGGCGACCAGGCGGGCGTCAGCCACGGCGTCGCGGTTCAGCTCGGTGAGGCCGTAAACTGCCTCCTCCAGGTAGGTGGGATCCGGGTGTTCGACGCCGTACCACTGGCTGTATACGTCGGCTTGCTTGAGGCGGAAATCGGCCGATATATCGACAACTTTGACCCCCTGCTCCAGCAGAGGAATGCAGGCTTCCGCGCTAGCCTTGTGCGGCAGGGCGGAAAATACGAGGTCGAGATCATCGCAAAGGTCTGCGGTGATATCGAGGTCCATGTTGTCCAGGTGTGGGAACACCTCCCCCAAGGGTTGACCGGCGGCGCTCCGCCCGGTGACCGAGGCGATTTCCACTTCGGGATGGTGGCGCAGGATCCGGACTAGTTCGCACCCGGCGTATCCGGTGACGTTGATGATTCCGACTTTCACGGTTGGAGCTCCTTGACGACCTGGGTGTGGGGAACGGGAGTGGCAGCATCCTGGCGTCGTCGGCGACGCCCGGGAGCCTGGCCGTCGGGGCGGTCGTTGTTGGCGGTTTCCCGTGATACGGGTTCAGTCTCGGTGGGTTCGGCGCTGGCGGCGGCCTGCCGTATCGCCTCTTCGTCGCGCGACGGGCAACCGTAGTTGACCACGCAGTCGCCGCACCGGGGTCGCTGCGCCTTGCACACCTGGCGGCCGTGGGTGATGAAAGCGGCGTGAAAGGGGTACACGTCCTCCGGCGGCATGGCTGCCTCCAGGATCTCGTGGGCCTTGTCGGCGCTGACCTTGGGGCCGATGATGCCCAACCGCTGGCTGACCCGGTAGATGTGGGTGTCCACGGCCATGGCCGGCATGCCCAGCGAGAAACTGAGGATGATGCCAGCCGACTTGGGGCCGATGCCGGGGAGCTGGCGCAGCCAGGCCCTGGCTTCGTCCATGGGCATTTCGGCGAGGAAGTGGAGGTCCAGAGACCCGTCGTTCAGGTCCAGGATCATGCCCAGCACTTCCTTGATGCGAGGGGCTTTCACGCGGGCCAGTCCACCTCCGGAGATAGCTTCTTCGATCTCTGCAACCTCGGCCTCCGCCACCGCCTCCAGCGTGCCGAAGGTGTGCATCAGGTTGCGAAAAGCCCGCTCCGAGTTCCGGTCCGACGTATGCTGGGACAGGATGGTGAAGACAAGCTCATGGGCTGGGTCGAGCCGCGGCTCGTTTTCGAACGGCCCGTATTCGTCCGTCAGCAGCCGGATGGCGTCAGAAATCGTGACTCCGGGCTTTTTCGACCGGCGAGTCCGGCGGGTTTTGGTTGCGGCTTTGGGAGGCATGGCGGCTCACTACTCGGCGCAAAAGAGACACCGGGATTTTAGCACAGGGCAGGGACGGCACGTGGCAATCGAGAGCCTAACGGTCAGCTTTCGGACCGCGGGAGCGGTAGTTCGCAGGGCAATGGCGTCAGGCGGGCCGGGGCTGAGACTGGGGCCGGCTCTCGGGCGGCGGCGGGGAAGGCCGAGTGACCAATGGCGTCAGGAACAGCACCGGCAAGGAGATGACAATGCAGGCCAGGGCATTGAAGGTGACCGACCACTGGATCCCGATTTGGTCACCGAGCCAACCCATGAACACCCCGCCGGGCGGGGTGCCGATGCCGATGCACAGGCTCTGCAAACCTACCATGCGACCCCGCATCTCCGGCGGCGAAGACCGCATGGTGATGGCTCCCTGCATCGTCCCGAAACAGGACATGCCAATCCCGCTGAGCACCAGGATGGCGAAGGTGACACCGTACCATGGCGACCAGACAAAGACCGTTGACAACACCATCGCGGTAAACGCACCGGCGGCAAAAATGCGCCCGTGATAGCGCACCGTTCCCACCGACGCCAGGATAAACGCCGTTACCAGTTGCCCTACGGCCTCTGCCGCCGCCAACAGGCCAATCAGGGTTTCACCGACCTCCAGATAATCTCGCCCAATGGCCGGCACGAACTGGCGGGCCGGGAAGGTCAGGCCGTTAATCATTATGGTAATGAAGAGCATTCCCATCAGTTGCCGGTGGCCGAACGCCGCCCGAACCACGTCACCCAGGCTGTTCCAGATGGGTTCCACCCGCCCTTGCCGTTCCACCGGGGGGATGCGCACCCGGATTGCCAACGCCATGGATGCCATGTGCATGGCCACGATCAGGACATAGGTCCAGGTGTAGCCGGCATAGTGAGGCCAAAGATACGCGACGTGCTCGACGAGGAAACCGCCGACGAAGGGGCCAATCATGCGCCCCACGGTGCCGCTCATGGAGTCTATGGACAGGGCGTTGACCACCCGCCGTTCCCCCACGACGTCAAAAATCGCGGTGCGGCGGGCCGGGTCTTCCAGGGCGCGGCTGATGCCCTGCAGCAGCATGGCGGCGAAAACGTGCCACGGCGCGATCAGCCCGAAGAGCAGGAGAACGAACAGCGCGATACCGGCCGCCGCCTTGATTGCCAGCGAACTGAACCAGATTTTCTTGCGGTCGAAACGGTCGGCGATGATGCCGGTGAAGGGGGAGAATATGGGCCGGGGCAGGTTCTCAAAGGCCAGCACCAGCACTAGCATCAGGGCAGAATTGGTCAGGGAATAGACGAGCAGGCTGGTGACCAGGAGCTCCATCCAGCGGGTCAGCTCGGCGACGTTCACCACGTACCAGATGGCTCGAAAACGCGGGTTGCCGAGAACCTCGAGCATCGGTGATGTGGGACGGACGCCAAAGCGTGCCATGCAATACACTCCGCGCCGGCGGAGTTGTGACCGCGAGCACTGGGCGATTTTACACGCCAACCGCCAGCGGCGCGTACTTGCGTTGTGACCGCTTCAAGGCGGATATGGGTTTGACAACCGTTACGGGGCCGATATCATCGGCTCACGCGCACGAATGAAAGCACGGGGTTCAATCACGCAGGAGCCGGTAAGATGGCCAGCCCGAGACTGACCAATGAGCGATCCCAAACCAGCCGACCGTCGCGCCTCCGTCGGGTAGGGTATCGTCCTGGCGAGTCCTCCAGATCGGCGACGTTCGCCTCCGGGTTCAACAGTTTCCTGACGACCGGAAGACTGTCCCTGGCGCTGCGCCTGGGGTTCAGGCACGGCGTGGACCGGGAGTTCATGGCGCGGTACTTGGGGCTCCTGTTTTGCAACGCCCTGTTTGCGCCCATGCGGTTGTGGCAGAGCATGGCCTACGGCCGGCGCATCGCCCGAGAAGAGCTGCACCCGGAGCCGCTTTTCCTCCTGGGGTTCTGGAGGTCGGGCACTACGCTGCTGCACAACCTGCTTGCCATGGACCCTAGCTGGGGATTCGTGAACACGTACCAGGCTGCAATGCCGGACGTTTTCCTGGCCGGACAGAACCGAGTGCGGCGGATGATCGAGAAGAGCCTCCCGCCAAACCGGGGTGTGGACAACATCCCGGTGGACTTCGCGATGCCCCAGGAAGAAGAGATCGCCATGATGTGCAGCTCCGGGCTCAGCCCCTACGCCTACCTGCACTTCCCGCGTACAGCCGAGGACACGCTGGACTACCTCTTCGTCAAGGAGCGGTTGGACGATCCGCAACAGGCCCAATGGCAGCGTGAGTTCACAAAATTGCTCAAGACTGCCAGCTATCACATGGGCGGCAAACCCCTGCTGCTGAAATCGCCCTCCAACACCAGCCGCATCACGGCGCTGCTGGAACTGTTCCCGAGCGCGAAGTTCGTCTACATCCAGCGGGACCCTTACGATACGGTGCGTTCCTACGAGCGCCTGATCAGGCTCATGAACGACTGGCACGCATTGCAGCGGGTGGACTTCGACGGATTGCTGACGAAGCAGCTCGAGGTATACCGGGACATGGCGATTGCCTACTTGGAGCAGCGGGAACTGATACCGTCCGGGCGTCTTGTAGAGATACAGTACGAAGAATTGGAACAGGACAAGGTTGGGCAGATACGGCGCATATACGATGCCTTGGGGTTGGAAGGCTATGCGGAATTCGAGCCGAGACTGGCAGAATACGTGGCGTCGATAGAGGGGTTTGAGAAAAACCCGTCCCATGTCAGTGATCGGATCATCCGTGCGGTGAACGAATACGTGCCCTTCCTAGTCTCGGAATACGGTTACCCGCACCGGGCAGAGTCCGGAGGCGGCTGAAGCCACCGTGATAACATTTGTCAAAGGATAACGTCGCCGCGTCCGCGTCGATAGCGGAACTCGGCTGCGGCCTCAATTGCACACAGGAGGGACGGACATGGACCAGGCGGTAAAGGACTTTTGGGACGCCACGCGGGCGATCTTGAACGAAACTCCTGCGGGCGCTGAACTTTCCCCCAACGAGAAGCTCAGCGGGCGGGAGTACGAAACCCGGGACGTGACCATCCGAAGTTACGGAGGACAGCGGTTGCGGGGATTCTACACGGTGCCCCGGGACCTGCCGTCATCGGGCAAGTTTCCCGCGATGCTGGCAGTGCCCGGCTATGGAGGCGCCAAGGAAATTCCGTACCACGTGGTGATGCACGGCTTCGCCGTCTTGACGCTGTTCCCCCGCGCCCAGGGCGAAAGCATACCCGAATGGGACCTTCCCCACGGCACGAAACTCACCTACAACGTCACCGACCGGGAGAACTACTACTACCGCGCCGCGTACATGGACTGTGTGCGGGGCATCGATTTCCTCGTCGAACGGGATGAGGTGGATGCCGGTCGTATCGGCATGTGGAGCCGCAGCCAGGGCGGCGGGTTTACGCTGTCAACCGCGGCTCTGGACCAAAGGCTGGCGGCAGCAGTGGCCGAAGAGCCTTTCATGTGCAACTACCCGCTGGCGATAGACATCGGTACGTCACCGTACCACGAGTTGCGGAACTACGCGCAAGAGCACCCGGAACAGCGTCAGGAGATACTGGACACCCTGCGCTTCTTTGACGCCATGACCCTTGCCGACGCCATCGAATGCCCGACACTGGTGAACATCGGGATGTCCGATACCACCTGTCCCTACGACACCATCATGCCCGTGTTTGAACGCATCAAGGCCCACAAGTCGCTACTGGTATATCCAGACCTCGCCCACAGCCCATGCACGGATTTCAACGTGCATGCGATGAATTGGCTCAAGCGATACCTGGGCACGTGATCGGGGAGCCGCCGCACACGAAATTACTCATAACGGCCAGACCCAAATAATCGAAAGGGGGAGGTTGATACCATGCCTGCACGAACGGGGGCCGAATATCTGGCCGGCCTACAGCGGCAAAAGCGCGAAATCTGGATGGACGGGCGCCGGGTGGAGGACGTGACCGAGTTTCCGGGTCTGGCCAACGGAGCGCGGTCCATCGCGCAGCTTTACGACATGCAGCACAATGACGCCGCCGACTGCGCGATGACTTACCCGTCCCCGACCACGGGCGACCCGGTGGGTCTATCGTTCATCATCCCGAATACGAAGGACGACCTGGCGTGCCGGCGGGAGATGATGTCGCGGTGGGCCCACGCCAGCTACGGGATGATGGGTCGTACACCGGACTTCCTGAACGTGACGATAATGTCCATGGCAGCGGCCGGTGATTTTTTCGGTGAGAACCGGCCGGAGTTCAAGCAGAACGTGGTCAATTACTACGAGCACGTGAGGGAAAACGACCTGTGCATGACCCACACGCTGGTGAACCTGCAACGTAACCGGGCGCCGTCAGCCACGTCAATGGATTACAGTACCGACGTCGCCCTGCACGTGGTGAAGGAAACGGATGCCGGCCTGGTGGTGCGCGGCCCCCGGGTGTTGGCAACCCTTGGGCCGTTATCGGACGAGATCATGGTCTACCCGACCCGTTCGTCGTTGCTGGCGCGGGACGAGGACGCGCATAAATACGCTTTCGCCTTCGCGGTGCCATGCGGGATTGATGGGCTGAAGTTCATCTGCCGCGAGAGTTTCGACCTGGGCAAGTCGCACTTCGACCACCCGCTGGGATCCCGGTTCGAGGAAATGGACGCCATCGTCTTTTTCGACGACGTGCTGGTGCCGTGGGAACGGGTCTTCATGTACGGCGACCGGCACAAGTGCAACAACATGTCGGCGGAAACCGGGCAGTACGTGCACACCGGCCACCAGGTCGTGACCAAGAACATCGCCAAATGCGAGTTCATCACCGGTATCGCCAGCCTGATGGTGAAAACCCTGGGCAGCGGGGACATACCGCAGGTGCAGGGATTGCTCGGCGAACTGGTGGAAAACCTGGAAATCACCAAGGCGCTGCTGACTCAATCGGAGGTCAACGCGAAGATCGACGACTGGGGTGTCATGCTGCCGGAACGGGTGCCGCTCAACGTGGCGCGCAACCTCTTCATCAAAATGTACCCCAGGATGGCGGAGATCATCCAACTGCTCGGGTCCAGCAGCCTGATGGCCCTGCCTTCGGAAGGCGACTTCGGCGGGCCGATGGCCGAGGTGCTCCACACCTACCTGGACACCGATACCGCGACGGCACAGGAACGGGTGCGGCTTTTCCGGTTGGCGTGGGACGCGGCGTGCAGCTCCTTCGCCGGCCGGCAGGTGCTTTACGAACGGTATTTCCAGGGAGACTGGATGCGCAACGCCGCGCTGCTGCTGGGCGTCTACGACCGCGAGCCGCTGGAGAAACAGGTGCGAGAGTTCCTGGAGCGCGACTGATTATGGACGGCGTTTTCTCCGCCGGATCCCGATAATCGGTGATCGCAAAAAGCAGTAGGAGCGAATGAACATTCGCCCCTACGCTGGCTGAACGGTACTTTGGGTTACTTCATTAGTCCGTCGACCACAGACCCCTTGAAGGCGTTGTCGCCGCCGAACACCGTGCCGACCACGCCGGAGTTGAACTTGGTCAGACTGAGGTCATACACTTCCTGCGGGAACGGGATGTACCCCACCGACGACGCCAACTCATGGCCGCTCGGGCTCAGGTAGTACCGCACGAACTCCGCTAGGTGTTCCTGTTGCGCCGCGTCCGCTTGCACGTAGATGAACAGCGGCCGGCTCAGCGGCGCGTAGGACCCGTTGTTGATCGCCTCGTCCGTCGGCGCTATGCACCCATTCCCGCCGTCAATCGGCACCACCTTCGCCTTGTCCTGGTTCTCCACGTAGTACGCGTACCCGAAGTAACCGATGCTGTACTTGTCTCCGGACACTCCCAGCACTAGCACATTGTCGTCCTCGGAGGCTACAAAGTCGCCACGGGACACGCCACCGTCACCGTTGATCGCTTCCGTGAAGTAGTCAAACGTCCCTGAGTCCACGCCCGGCGCGTACATCTTGATCTCTTCGTTGGGCCAGGACGGGTCCACCTGGTTCCAGTGCGTCACCACTCCCTCCGACTCTGGACTCCAGATCCGGTTGAGCTGATCGACGGTCAGGCAGTCGACGAAGTCGTTGGCGGAGTTGACCACCACGGAGAGGCCGTCCATGGCCACGGGGAGCTCGATGTATTCGACGCCGGCGGCGGCGCACAGGTCCACTTCCTTCTGCTTGATGGGGCGGGAGGCGTCTGAGATCACCGTCTCGTTGTCGCAGAACTTCTTGAAGCCGCCACCGGTGCCGGAGATGCCGACCACCACCCGAACGTTGTCACCGGTCAGACGCCCGAACTCCTCCGCAACCGCCTCCGTGATCGGGAACACCGTCGACGAACCATCAATCGGTATGTCCCCGGACAAACCGGCGTACATGCTGGGGTCGATCGCTTTTTCCGGCTGACCGGCGCCGGAACCGGTGGATCCGGTCGAACCGGTGGTCATGGAACCGCCCGTGGTAGCGATCGCAGCGCTACCGCCGGACGTCGCGCCGCCAGAGGCAGATCCGTCAGAAGCGCCGGGAGCCTCGTCGGCGGCGCTGCAAGCGGCTCCCATGAGAACGGCTGCGCAGCCCACTGCGGCAACGGTCAGCAGCAACCGAAACGGAATTTGCTTTAGAGTAGCCATCGTGGCGGAACTCATTAATCCTCCTGCAAGTGGAAGGTGGGTCGATTTTTATGTGGATTGGGAAAATTGGCCTTGGCCAATCGCGGCCCCCACGGGCCGAACGCCGCAGTCTTCAATAGGCATCCCTCCTGGCGTGGCGGGTCGGTAACCCGGACTGTGGCCGGCCAAAAAATAACGGGGGACGAATCCCCCGTGGAAACAAAAAGCGAAATCTCGCTCGGTTCAGTCGCGGCAGGCGGTAGGAATACCGGCACCGCGCCCGCCACATCAGGTGCGGCGGCGGCCCAAACTTCTTTTGGCAATTTCGTCACGATAGCGCCCGTGATAACCGACATGGTGAACATTCAGTCAACGGCCAACGATCTCATCGGGAGTCCGACACAATGGCTTCAAGCTCATCCGGGTCCTTCGGTATGGCTTCCGAAAGCACGCGGCAACCGTCTTCCGTTACGAGCACGTCGTCCTCGATGCGAATGCCGATACCCCGATAGATGTCGGGAGCCTGCTTGGCTTGAGGGCCGAAGTAAAGCCCCGGCTCAATAGTAAGCACCATCCCGGGTCGCAATCGTACCTGGCCCCGATCATCTCGGTAGGGGCCGCAATCGTGTACGTCCAGTCCCAGCCAGTGCGACGTGGCGTGCATGTAGTAGTCGCGATACGACTGCTGCTCCATAATGCCATCGACACTGCCGGACATTATCCCCAGATCAATCAGGCCCTGAACCAACGTCCTGGTTGCTGTTCGGTGCACGTCATCGAAGCCGGCGCCAGGCTTGACGTCGGCAATTGCCTTCCGCTGGGATTCCAGGGTCAACTCGTAAATCGCCCGTTGCGGAGGGGTGAACTTGCCGGAGACCGGCCAGGTTCGTGTCACGTCGGCGGTGTAGAAACCGTACTCAGCCCCGGCGTCGATGAGCAGCAAGTCTTCAGGGCCCAGCGCATCCCGATTTCGAATGTAATGGAGGACACAGGCGTTGGCTCCCCCGGCCACTATGGAAGGATAACCGTTGCGTGGCGAACCCAGCTGTCGGAATGGCCGTTCCAACGCCGCCTGAACCTCGTACTCGTGAACCCCCGGCGCCGCGGTACGCATCGCGGCATCGAAGCCGTGGGCAGTGATATCTATCGCCCGCTGGAGGAGCGCAATTTCATCGTCGGTCTTGATCTGGCGCATAAGATCGATGGCAGGGGTGGGGTCCTCAATCCGCCGAATGGGCTTCGCGCCTCGCTGCGCCATGGCGCGGCGACGCTTGACCAGACCGGAGATGATCCCATCCGCGCGGTCGTCGCTTCCCAGGGCGTAATGCACCGTATCATAGTCAGCCAGCAACTTGGGCAGTTGACTGTCCAGCTGTTCGATGGGGTAGGCAGCGTTGGCTCCCAGGGGCCCGACGGCGCCCCGCACGCCGGCGCGACGGCCCACCCAGATCTCAAAGGTAGGGTCATAGGGACGTACGAAAAGGGTGTACGGAGTGTCGGAACCCGGGCGCAGCACTGCCACGGCATCAGGTTCATCAAACCCGGTCAGGTACCAGAAGGTGGAAGGCTGGCGATATTCGTGATCGACGTCGCTATTGCGAGCCGCGTCATGTCCTGCGGCCAGGACAATCACGCCGTCTGAGAGGGATTCCATCAGCCGTCTGCGGCGGCTGTTGAACTCGCGGGGTTCGGTTGCCAGAACGTCGGCGCTCATTGAGAAGGAGGCTCACTGCCAAGGGTCGTGATTTCGAAAGTCGTTTGCGTCTTGGCCGCCGAGATTGTATCAGACATAGACTGAACGCTCAACGTCAGCCATCGATTCATCGGGCTTTTCGATTTCGTCGTTGGACTTACGCAGTTGAGAGCAATTTCGTACTTGGATCAGCCGGCTCAAGGGCGAAATTTTAACCTCAAGTGCGTAACTCCTATCCTGATTCTGACGTCCCTGTTCATCCTGTACATCCATGCAGAGAAACTACCTGGAACGGAAGGCCGCCCACGTACGGCCATTTGACTGTTAACGGCGCTTGTTGTTAGGCTTCGCATCCAACAGATTGACTGCTTGGTTGGTTGACGTGAGTACCCTGCAACCGGGAAGTCACTGGCCTGATTCCTCGTCCTTCTGCTGCTCCATGTGCTCCGGAATCCTCATGCCCAGCGCCGGACGGAAGCCCGTTTGTAGTTGTCGAATAGCCGCTCGTGTGCGCCCCATGTTGATGCTGCCGGCCCTGATTCTTGCTCTGATGGTTACCGCCGTGGCCTGTGCCGGCGCCGCGTCGGATGAACCTGCTGACTCTGACACGGCGGCCGGCGCCGACACCGGCAAGCTCACCGTCGTGACCACCCTCAACATAATCGCCGACTGGGTGGCGGCCGTGGGCGGCGACGGGGTGGTGGTGACGTCACTCTTGCCCGCCGATGCGGACCCCCACAACTACAAACCCGGCGCGCAGGACGTGGCCAAGGTAGCCGAGGCCGACGTAGTGGTCACCATCGGACAGGGGCTGGAGGACCAGTGGGTCAACGACCTGGTTTCCAGGGTCGCCAAAGACAGCGACGCCATTGTGTCCTTACATCAATACATCGATTTCCTGGAGTACGAACAGGACGACCACGATCATGACCACGGCCACGCCGACCATGACCACAGTAATGCCGATCATCATCATCATGGTAATGCCGGTCATGACCACGGCCATGGCGATGCCGATGACGGCCATGATCACGAGCCACTGGACCCGCACTTCTGGTTCGACCCTATTCGTGTCAAGGACGCGGTGCACGGCATCGCCGAAAGCCTGGCCGCCGCCGACCCCGACCGCCACTCCGAATACGAGGCCAATGTCGCCGCCTACGCCTCTGAATTGGACACGCTCCACGCCTGGATTGAGGAGCAGGTTGCGGCGGTGCCCGAGGAGCGTCGCCTCCTGGTTTCTTCCCACGACAGCCTGCGGTACTTTGCCCACCGTTACGGCTTCAAAGTCGTGGGAGCGGTCAAACCACCCTCCGGCCAGGATGAACCCACCGCCCAGGAGATAACGGCATTGGTGGAGCACATCAAGGGGGAACGTGTTCCGGCGATTTTCTCCGAGGACATATTCGCTCCCCGACTGTCGCAGAGGGTTGCTGAAGAGACCGGCGTGCAGATAGTTTCGGCTCTGCGCACCAGCTCGCTGAGCGAGCCGGGCAGCGCAGCCGGCGACTACCTCGGGTTCATGCGCTACAACGTCGGGGTGATCGTGGAGGCGCTGCAGTAGCCATGGCCGCGGACGGATCGGCTCCTCGCCTGGCCTTCGAGGATCTGACTGTGCACGTCAATGGGCTGCTGGTGCTGGACCGGATCAGTTTTGAGGTCGGCCCCGCATGCCTGGTAGGTGTGCTGGGTCCTAATGGAGCGGGGAAGAGCACCCTGTTCAACACCGTTGCGTCGCTGATACGTCCCACCTCGGGCCGAGTGCTGATCAACGGCCGCTCGCCCGAAGATGAGCGTGGGCAGGTGGCCTACACGACCCAGTACGAGCGGATCAACACCCGTATCCCCATGAGCGCGTGGGACGTGGTGATGCAGGGGCGAGTGCGGAACACCGGCTGGTTCCGCTGGCCCGGCCGCTCGGACCGGGAGATCGTCCGGCGGGCCCTGGAAACGGTGGAGATGTCGCCCTTCCGCAATGCTCAGATTACCGAGATGTCCGGAGGGCAGCGCAAGCGGGTATTTATCGCCCGCGCCCTGGCCCAGGGCGCCAGCATCCTGCTTCTGGATGAACCTTTCTCCGGGGTGGACATCCCCTCTCAGTCTGCCCTGCTGGACGTATTGCTCCGGCTCCGGGACGAGGGCCACACCATCCTGATGTCATCTCACGACATCATCCAGATGTTCGAGATTTGCGATGATTACCTGCCCCTGAATTGCGAGCCGGAGGCGCTGGAGCGCATCAATCTGCGGAGGCAGCAATTCCAGCCTCCTTACCCGGTTGGGACATGACCGGGACGGCCGCTTTCTACCCCACTGTGATGTTCGGGCAGGGGCAGTCATGGATGCCGTAATCGAAGGACTGCTGGGTCCCCTCCAGTACAGTTTCATGCGCCGGGCGCTGGTGGTATCCCTACTGGTGGGAGTTATGTGCCCAGTGCTGGGCGTTTACGTGGTGACCCGCGGCCTGGGCTTCGTTGGCGACGCCTTGGCTCACTCGGTGCTGCCGGGGATGGTGGCTGCTTTCATGCTGGGTTTCAGCCCTTTCGCCGGGGCCGTCCCCGTGGCCGTAGCCGTTGCCCTGCTGATCGGCTACCTGGTCAAGCGCGTTGGCGTCGGTGAGGACACCTCGGTAGGAATAATCTTTGCCGGGCTGTTCGCCCTGGGACTGGTCATGTTGACCGCCGCGCGCGGGCTGCCGGTGAACCTGGAGGACATTCTCCTGGGCCAGGTTCTCGCAGTGTCGCAAACCGACGTCTACATCACGCTGTCCCTGGTGGGAGCGGTCCTGGCGCTGGTCTTCATCATCCGCAAAGAGCTGCTTTTCGCTAATTTCGATCCCACCGGTGCGCTGGTCATGGGGTTGCCAACCAGCTTGCTGGAGTACACCCTTCTGGTCCTGCTGGCGGTGGTGACCGTGATTTCGCTTCAAGCTGTAGGCATCGTGCTGGTGGTATCCATGCTGATAACGCCGGCGGCCACCGCGCTGCTGCTGGTGCGGAACTTCTACCGGGCGTTGCTGCTGGGAGTGGCATTGGGAGTTGCCGCCGCCTTCAGCGGGCTGTACGTGTCCTTCTACTTCAACTTGCCTTCAGGCCCGGTTATGGCCCTGCTGACCACCATCTTTTTCGTCACGGCGCTGGCCTGGAAGCAGGGCATCGCGCGGTTCGCCAGCGTCTGGCGGCGGAGCGAGCCATCCCGCTAGGCGCCCGACGGATCCCGGCGGATCCAGGACAACAAGAAGCCTCGCCGCGGCGACAGCCCGGCCACCAGCAGGAGCAATCCGACCGATACCACTACGATGGTGGGTCCTGTTGGCAGATCGAAGTAATAGGAGCAGTACAATCCGATAACCACCGCGAGCAGGGCGCAGGCGATGCTGGCCGCCATGATCGACGACAGCCGTCGAGCCAGGAGCGTGCCCGTAACCGACGGCACAACCAGCAGGGACATGACCATCACGTTGCCCACCGTTTTTATGGCGGCAACCGTCGTCAGCGCCACCAGCAGCGGCAACATGTACTCGAGAAACCGCACCGGTACGCCGGCGGCCTCCGCTACGGTGGCGTCATACGTGGTGAACACCAATTCTTTATAGACGGCGCGCACCACTGCCATGACCCCTACCGCCAGCATCCCAACGCTCAAAACGTCCAGCCATGACGCTCCCAGCACGTTGCCAAACAGGATTCCATGCAAATCCCCGGCATAGCTCTGCAACGAGTTGATGATAATCACGCCGACGGCGAAGCCGCCGGCAAATATCACGCCGATAATGGAATCGATTCGGATACCAGAGCGCCGGGAGAGGGCTGATATCACCAGCGAAGCCGGTACCGCCCAACACAGCGCCCCGAGGAACACGTTGGCCCCGAACACGAAGGCGACCCCCATGCCCGTAAGGGACGAATGGGCGATTGCGTCGCCGAGGAAAGCCATCCCACGCAGAACGACAAATGTGCCGACGATACCGCAGGCAGTGGCGGCCAGAGCGGAGACCAGCAGCGCACGCTGCATAAATCCATATTGCATCGGCTCGATGATCAGGTCGAGCAAAGAGACCTCCTGTAAGCTGGCTGCGCCGCCGTCATCCGGCAATCCGTGTGATGGGGTCCCAAGTCAGGATGATGAGGGCGTTGTTTACAGTTTGCCGGCGGCGCGCAACTGTTGGCGCACCTTGCCGACGCCACCGAACTTGAGCCGCAGGAGGCCCTTTACGTCCTCCCAGGCGGTCCGAATGATGCGGACCCGAGTATCGGGATCGTCGGTCCAGCGCACCGGTATCTCCCGGATGCGAAAACCGCACTTCTGCGCGAGGATCAGCAACTCCGAATCAAAAAACCATCCGTTGTCCAAAACCAGCGGCGCCAAATCGTGGGCAATTCTCCGGCTGACCGCTTTGAACCCACACTGCGCGTCACGAAACGGTGTGAAAAACATGGACCGGAACAACAGGCTGTACCCTTGTGAGGTTATTTCACGCTTCAGGGTTCGTCCGACGACTCGCGAGTCGGGCAGCAGGCGGGAGCCGATCGCGACGTGGTACCCTTCATTGGCAACTGCTGACACTATTTCGGGCAGGTGCGCCAAGTCCGTGGAGAGGTCGACATCCATGTAGACCATGACGTCCGCGGCGCTGTCGGTCCAGGCTCGGCGCAAGGCCCGGCCGCGGCCACGTTCGGTGAGGCTGATGTAGCGCACCTCTTGGAACCGGTCAGCGAGATTGGCGGCGGCTTCCAATGTGCCGTCGGTGGAGCCGTTGTCGGCGACCACGATGTTCCAGTCGTATTCATCCATGTTGGATGACATAAACTGGTGAAGCCGGCAAACGCTCCCGGGAAGTGCGCGTTCTTCGTTCAGGCACGGTATGATCACGTCAATGCTGGTTCGCATAATTGAGACATTATAGCAACAAGCAGCCGCAGGATGGACCCGGTGGCAGGTGACGTTCATAGTGTCTGGCTAGCCAGACGGCGATTCGTGCGGCCATTGGGCCAAATGGCGAAATGCTGGCAGCGCCCGTGGGCGCGCAAAATTGACAACTATCGAAGGCCGATGCTATATTCCGTGCGATCAACAGACGGCGTTATCGTGTTCGCGATAAACGATGTCGAATGCGGCACGACGAGTTTGTGGCCCAAATTTTAGGTGACAGCCAATGGCGCCTCCCGCATGGACGTGGGTAGGTGTTTTTTTGACTGTGTTCTGAAATGTGTGGATCCCTGTAGAGGATCAAGCCGGCCCTGTTTTCGCCGATAACGGCCGTTTCGGAGGAACCTCCACATGCTAATGAACGACTTCGTCGTCAGGTTCGCCGGTGAAGGCGGACAGGGCGTCGTTACTTCGGCCGAAGGACTGGCCCAGGCGTCGACGCAGGTTGGGTATCATGCCCTGACCTACGCGACCTTCCCCTCCCAAATTTTGGGCGGGCCCACCTGGACCCAGGCCAGGATCTGCACTGAACCGATTCTGAGTTCCGGCGACCAGGTAGACGTACTGGTCGCGTTCAACGAGGAAGCCTACGAGACCCACGCCGAAGAGGTGCGCGAAGGCGGCGTCATCATATACAACGCCGACGACTTCACCATGACGGACCCGCGCTCCTTCGGCCTGGCCGTCGACACCCTGGCGCGCTCGACCGGCAATAACCGCGCAGCTAACATGGTGGTCATCGGCGCACTGGCCCAGCTGGTGCACATGCCAGCGGAGTACCTCGAGGACTTCGTAGAGGCGCGGTTCCGCCGAGGACGGGACAACGACGACGAGATCATTTCGTCGAACATCGAGGCCATGCGGCTGGGCCGGCAGAACGCGGCGGAAAGCGGTTTCGTTCTGGGCGACCTGGCCCCGCCGAATCCCCCGGATTACCAGCAGTTGATGCTGAAGGGGAACGAGGCCATCGCCCTGGGCGCGACGCACGCCGGCCTGCAATTCTACGCCGGCTACCCGATTTCGCCGGCTACCACCATCCTGCTCTGGATGGAGCGCAACCTGGTTGGCGAAGGCAAGTTCGCGTACCAAGTGTCCTCGGAAATTGAAGCAATCACCGCAATCCTCGGCGCGGGATACGCCGGCAAGAAGTCCATGACCGCGACCGCAGGACCCGGCATCTCGCTGATGAGCGAGGGACTGGGTTTGGCCTGGATGGCCGAGATACCCCTGGTCGTGGTCGACGTACAGCGTGGCGGACCGGCGACGGGCCTGCCCACCAAGACCGAGCAGTCGGACCTCATGGGTTGCCTGTTCCCAGCCCACGGCGACGTCAGAATGCCGATCATCGCGCCGGGTTCGGTGGAAGAGTGTTTCTACGGCGCGGTGCAGGCCATCAATTGGGCCGAACGGTACCAGGGGCCCGTCATCCTGATGAGCGAAATGTCCATGGCGGAGCGGGTGCAGAACATCCCGCGGCCCGACCTGAGCAAGGTTCCGGTGGAAGAGCGTCTGACCTATGAAGGCGGAAACGGCTACCACCGTTACTCAGGACACGAACTGTCGCCGATGCCACTGCCGGGCGGGCCGGGCGCATACGTGGCCAACGGCAGCGAACACGACGAGATGGGCGACACCACGCACCTGCCGAGCCGGCACATCCAGATGACCGAGCGGCGGTTCAGCAAACTGAAGCTCCTCGAAGAAGACCACTATGAAAGCGATAACAACCAGGCCAAGATTGCGCTGATGCCCTGGGGCGGGTCCAAGGGACCGGTCAAGGAGGCGTACGACGCTCTGCGGGCAGAGGGAATCGACATCGCCTGGTACTACACGATGTTCCTGCACCCGATCCCGCCGAAGCTGCGCGAGGAGCTTCGAGCCAAGGAATTGGTGATTGTTCCTGAACTGAACTACCAGGGACAGTGGGCCAATATACTGCGGTTCCACCGCGTCGCGTCGACGCCGATTACGCAATACACCGGCCTGCCCTTCAAGGTCAGCGACCTGGTGAAACAGGTCAAAGAGATCATGGCGGAACACATGGAGGAAGCACGGGCATGAGCAAGAAGAACCCGGAATACGACTTCAAATGGTGCCCCGGGTGCGGGGACTTCGGCGTGCGCCGCGCGCTGGAATTCGCCATGATCAACCGGCTGGAGGAAACCGGCCTGCCCATCGAAAACAACGTGGTGGTGGCCGGCATCGGGTGCAGCGGCAACCTGGTGCACCTTCTGGAAGGCGAGCAACCCTATGGCATCCACGGAATTCACGGTCGGACGCTCCCCGTGGCCATGGGCGTCAAGATGGCCCGGCCAGAGCTGAACGTGATCATCGTGGCCGGAGACGGCGATTTCCTGAGCATCGGCGGTGAACATATTGCCCCGCAGGCGGCTCGCAACGTCAATCTGACCGCCGTGATCATGGACAACGGCGTATACGGTCTTACCAAGGGCCAGAGCTCGCCCACCACCGAGATGGGCGCAGTCACCAGCAGCACGCCCTTCGGGAAGGTCGAAGAGGACCTGGATCCCCTGGAGTTGTACCTGACCTTGGGCATGTCGTACATCGCGTCCGGCTTTTCCGGCCAGCCCCGCGTCCTGGCGCGACTAATCAACGAGGGCATGAACCACGACGGGATGGCGATGATCCATGTTCAGTCGCCATGTGTGACTTACAACGACACCTTCCAGCTGATCAAAGGCAACGCCAGAGAAGGCATCGCCCCGGCGCTTTGGGACATTCCTGAAGACCACGACCCGTCCAGCAAGCAGGCTGCGTACGAGCTGGTGCAGCAGGGCGGCCTGCCTGTGGGCGTCATCTACAAGGACGAGACCCGGGGGTCGCTGGAAGCCAACATGGAAACCATACGGGCCAAGGCCCGCGAGCGCTCCGTGGAGCAGTTGATGAACGCTTACGCGTTCTAGTCCTGCCCTAAAACCTGGCAGTACAACAGGGCGGCGTCGAGAGGCGCCGCCTTCGTTTTATCTATCTGTGCGATGCGGCCGCCAGCTTCGAGTTCCCAGCCAGGGATTGGTCAGTGGCTAATCAGTAGGACTGGGCGGGCGCCACAGCTCCCGGTAAGACATCAGGGTTCTCGGCCTGCATCGACTGGTACTTGGACGGACACTTGACCAGGATGTTGTCCGTCGCAAAAATCCCCTCGCGCCCGTCGTAATGACCTTCCAGGATAATCTCGGAGTGTGGGTTAAAGAACAGGTCCGGCAGGACGCCGACATAGCTGGCCTCCATCTGCGGGCTGCCCGGGGCGATCCCCGGCACCTCGGCCACCTTGTCGCCCAGGTTGAAACGGGACAGCGTGGACCCATCCTCCCGGCGAAAGGTACCGGGAGCCAGGGCGCCGGCTACTCGCAGGGTCTGGCCATCTTGAAGTTTGGGATCATCCATGAACTCGCTGACGGTGACGAAGTACAGCGTGTTCCCGGGGAAGGCGGCGTACACCATGTAGGCCACCGCCAGGGCGATGACGCCTCCCAAGATCAGCAGACGGGTGCGATGGCTACGCCACGCGGAACGCTCGGTTTCCTCCTCCACGGCTTGCGCGACGGCGGGAACGGATCCAGTGTAGGGGTCAGTCTGCATGGGAAATCAATACTCGTCGACAGGTGGATCACATACCATTATACCTACTCGGTTCGCTCCGCCTCGTCTGCGTCGGGTTCGTCCGCAACCTCGACCGTCGATTGGAGTTCTTGCAAGTCCCTTTGAACCGACCGACGACGCCAGGACATGTAGGCGGCGTAGATGAAGAACACCGCCCACACGACGGCGAAAGCGGCGAACAGGAACGGCAGGTTATTGGGTGGCACGGACATTCTAGTCGTAGGTTCCTTGACGGCGGATAGTGGAAACGGCGTCCTCCGCTCCCCGCAGAGCCACTCGTTCCAGCAACAGATACGAGAACAGCGCAAGCGCGGCGATCAATGAGAAGATGAGGATCCGGGCCATGATGGGCTCAAGGGCGTCGTCTGCCGCCTCGGGCCCGATCACCTGCACGGGATGGATCGATCGCCACCATTGCACGGAATAGTAGACAATTGGCACGTCGACAAACCCGATGATGCCGACCACGGCCGACCAGGCCCGTCCCTGCTGCGGGGTGGGAGCATAGTGCCGGATCATCAGGTACGCGACGTAGATCAGCCACAAGATTAACGTCGTGGTTAGCCGCGGCTCCCAAGTCCACCAGACCCCCCACACCGGCCGGGCCCAGATGACCCCGGTGACCAGGGCCAGCGTGACGAAGACGACGCCGACTTCTGCGGCCGCATGAGCCACGCGATCCCACAGTTCACCTCGCCGAATGATATAACCGACGCCGGCCACGGCGCAAACCAGGAACCCCAGGAAAGACAGGATGGAGATGGGGACGTGGATGTAGAAGATGCGCTGGATATGGCCCAGCACCAGGTCGGTGGGAGCCACCATGAAGATCAGATACCCGTCGATGATGGTCAGGGCCGCCGTAAGCGCCAGCAGCCAGGAACGGGGATCGCGCAGGGAGGATCGAATCGGGCTATTGAAAGGGCCACGGCCCGTTATTGCGGCCAAGCTACGCTATCCCTCGAACACATACCCGAATATCCACGGGCATATTACCAAAAACAGTGCGTCAAACACCACCAACAGCGGGAGCCACCGCGTCCAGACTGGCGACATTGGCCCGCCCTGCAACACCAAGGCGCTGGCCTCCACGGCCGCGATGATTACCGGCACAATCACCGGGAAGAAGAGAACGGGCAGCAGAATTTCTCGTGACCGGGTTTGAGCCGCGATGGCGGCAAAGAAAGTCCCTACGGTGGCGAAACCGACGGTTGCAAGCAGGATTATGAGTCCCAGCGTGGGAGACAGCGTTGGCAAGCCCAGCATCACCGCAAATACAGGCAGCAGGACGGCCTCGATGACCAGCATGAATGCCAGCGTGCCCAGCATCTTGCCCAGGAAAACGGCATCACGGCTGACCGGGGCCGCAAGCAACCCATCCAGCGCGCCTTGCTCCTGCTCCCGCGCGAACGCACGGTTCATCGCCAGCACCCCGACGAAACCATACGCTACCCAGAGAAGGCCCGGCGCCACCGGCGCCAGACTTCCGGGCGTCCGGTTCAGGCCGAAATTGAACACTACGACCACGATCAGCCCGAAGATCAGGGCGGAAACGATGGTGTCTCGGGAACGGATCTCGAGCCGGACATCCTTCCACGCTATCGCCAGGGTCGCGCTGAGCAGTCGCATGGGCAACGATCCAATTGGGCCGCCTCAGCCGTCAGCGGCGCCGGGCGTTGCGGCGGTGAACGCCGCGGCGGCATCCCCAGGCGAAGGCATCTCCTCTGCCAATCTCCCCCGCTCCAGCCTGAAGATGCGGTCGGCCCAGGCCTGTCCGATTTCGGAGCTGTGCGTGGTTAGCAAAGCACTCTTACCCGACGCGGTCCAATCTTTCAGGAGGTCGCCAAGGGACGCGACCGAGCCCGCATCGAGACCCGATTCAGGCTCGTCCAGCAACAGCACCGCGGGTTCGTGCAGGATTGCGCGGGCCACTGACAAGCGCTTCTGCATCCCGTGGGACAAAGTGCGCACCCGGCGCTCCGCCCGGTCGGCGAGGTTCAACTGCTCGAGGACATTGTCGATGCGGCTGGCGGGACGGTCAATGCCGTAAAGTTTCGCATAGAAGATCAGGTTTTCGCGGCAAGTCAGGTCGCTGTACAGCAGGGTCTGGTGACCAACGAAACCGAGCAGGGTGCGCGCTCGCCCGCCGGAACGGCGCATCCGCAGCCCGGCGATTTGCACTTCGCCAGTGTCCGCACGCGAGAGCCCGGCTAAGATACGCAGCAATGTGGTCTTGCCCGCCCCGTTGGGTCCGAAGAGCACCGCGGTCAGGCCCCACGGCACGGATACGTCAACGCTCCTCAGAACGCTGCGGTCACCGTAGTCCTTGCGCAGACCGACGGCCGAGATGGCCGGCGAACCGGACGATGGTTGGCTCATCCGATGGGTTCAGCGGTGATGCTCAAACCGCTCCCGCAGCACCTTCTTGTCGAACTTGCCCACGCTGGTTTTGGGTATTTCGTCGATGAACACCACGTCGTCGGGGAGCCACCAGCGGGCGAAGTCGGGCCGTATGAAATCCAGGATTGTGTCCTTGGTCAACTGGCCTGACGTTTCCGAACGCGCCACCACGCAGGCCAGTGGCCGTTCCTGCCACTGGGGATCAGGGATGGCGATCACGGCAGCTTCCAGCACATCCGGGTGGGCCATGATCGCCGACTCGAGGTCCACCGACGAAATCCACTCGCCGCCGCTCTTCACCATGTCCTTGACCCGGTCGACGATCTGGATGTAGCCGTTGGCGTCGATGGTGGCGATGTCCCCACTGTGGTACCACCCGTCGATGAAGGTCTCCGCGCTGCGCTCGTCATCCACGTAATGGTCCGCCAGCCACGGTCCGCGGAACCAGAGTTCGCCGCGCTGTTCGCCATCCCAGGCCAATTCGTCGCCGTTCTCGTCGGCAAGCTTCATATCGATGCCGGGGGCGACAACCCCCTGGTTGGCATTCAGCTCCAGGCGTTTCTCATCTGACATCTCGTCCAGCCAGCTGCGCCGCCGGTTCACCGAGATCAGCGGGGCCGCCTCGGTCATGCCGTAGGCGTGGACAATTTCGACGCCCAGCTGATCCCGGTACGCCTGCAAAATGGCAAGAGGCACCGCGGAGCCACCGCTCACGACCTGGCGCAGCGAGGACAGATCGTACTCTATGCCGGAGCGCTGAAGATAGTCGAGAACGCCGATCCAGATTGTCGGCACGCCGGCGCTGATGGTCACCCGCTCGCGCTCGATCATTTCGCAGATCACTCGCGGGTCCGGTCGCACGCCGGGGAAGATCTGGGAAGCGCCGAACATCGTGGCCGCGTAGGGGAAGCCCCAGCAGTTGGCGTGAAACATCGGCACGATAGCCATGATCCGGTCACGTTCCGAAACGGCAAGCATATCGGCGGTGGCGGCGGTCATGGAATGGAGATACACGGCCCGGTGGGAGTAGGCCACGCCTTTGGGCAGGCCGGTGGTCGCCGAGGTGTAGCAGAGGCCCATAGTCGAGTATTCATCGACATCGGCCGGGCGATACTCAGGCGACGCCGCATCCAGGAGGGTTTCGTAGCAAGCAGCGCAGGGCAGAGTTGTGGACATTTCGTCCGGCCCCCCAAGGATGACAAAGTGCTCCACCGAGGTCAGACGGTCGGCGATCGCTTCGATCAAGGGCGCCAGGTCAGGGTCGATCAGCAGCGCCTTATCCCCCGCGTGATTGATGATGTACGCCATGTCGTCGGGCGCCAGTCGGATGTTGATCGTATGCGTAATCGCGCCAATGGTCGCCGGCGCGAAGTACGCTTCCAGGTGTCGGTAGGTGTTCCAGGCGAAAGTGCCGACCCGATCCCCGGGGCCAATCCCCAACTCCCGCAGGGCGTTGCCCAATCGTGCGGTGCGCGTGAACATCTCGGCGTAGGTATAGCGATGAGTATCCTCGCCCACCCTCGTCACGATTTCCTTGTTGGGGAAGTGGGTTACTGCGCGCTCCAGAATTCGGTTAGCCAGCAATTCATAATGCATAGTCATGGCGAATCTCCTGCATCCAGTCCGTCATTCCCGCGAAAGCGGGAATCCAGCAAGTACAAAACAAAGCTGACGTTCCGCTTGCCGTGATCGTCTGGGTCCCTGCTTGCGCAGGAACGACGGTATTTGGTCAATATGTTCTACGGATGCTTGATGCTCACTCCGCCATCGATAGCCCAAGTCTGGCCGGTCACGTAAGTTGCGGCGGGTGACGCCAGATAGACCGCCAGGTAGCCAACCTCAATGAGCCTGCCGACCCGGGAGAGCGGAACGGTTTCTCCGGCCGCCGCGTCGCGGGCCGCGAAAGCCTCCTCGGACATCTGCTCCGGATCGGGAAAGGACCCCGGTGCGATGGCATTGCAGCGGATGCCAAAGGGCGCCCACTCCTGGGCAACGCACTCGGTGAACCGCATCAGGCCGGCCTTGGCGGCGTCATAGGCAGCAGACATCGGGCGCCCCCGGAAAGATGCCCAGCCGCTGATGTTGATCACGTTGCCCTGTCTCCGCTCCAGCATGTGGGGCGCCACAGCGCGGCAACCCTGGAATGCCTCGGTCAGGTTGATATCGACGATGCTGTGCCATTCGGCTTCGGTCATGCCGGGTACATCACTGCCGGGAAGCTGCGCCACCGGCTTGCGGATGGCGTCTCCGACGCAGTTGATCAGCGTGTCGATGTGTCCAAATTCAGCGATGGTACGTTCGACGATAGCGTCGGTATCAGCGCCGGTGGTAGCGTCCCCAGTGAGCGGAAGGCAAGTCCCGCCCATGGTCCTGATTTCGTCGGCAACCCGGTTCACGCCGGTCGGGGTCAAGCCCGTAACGGCAACATCCGCCCCGGCTTGGGCAAACGCCAGGGCGATGCCCTTCCCAATGCCCCGACCCGCACCAACCAGCAGCACTTTCTGGCCGCTGACGTCAAAGATATCCAGACTCATGGGCGCACTCCTGTGGTGGTTGAATACACTGCGCTGACCATCGTAACAATAAGGAGGGTCATGGTGCCACACCGCCGGGTGCGGAGCAACCGCAACCCTGCAGGCGTTCGGCGTGGCGGATCGCAACGACGATGGGGTAAAATCGTGCAACGCGTTTTCTATCTGGTTTTCGAGGTGCCGGACATGCCGAGGGACAGTAATCGGGTCGTGTACCCACCGGAAGGGTGGACAAACTCGCTGGCTGCGGAATACATCGGTCCCGACCAGTTCGGCAACGGCGAAGTGTACGACGCCCAACTGGACGGGGCTCCGTTGATTCGCCTGATTTTTGACGAGCGTGACGAAGAAATTACCGTCCGGTGCTTGCGCTGCGAGCAGCAATCCCAGGCCGCTGGGCGTTTCACGGCCTATCCTATGATCGGCATCATCAGCATCAACGCCACGGCTTTGCTGGTTCCCATGAACACCCCGCGGATCATGCGTCACCTGGCGGACCGGCATGAGGAAACCCTGGGGGACATGGACGACGTCGATTTCTTCAATTGCCTGCTGGACAGTTGCGGACTGTGATAAACGTCACGCCAAACCGGGATTTGATCGTCGGGAGGTGACCCCTTGCAGTATGACTACATAATCGTCGGCGGAGGATCGGCCGGGTGCGCCCTGGCCTCCCGACTAACAGAGGACACGAATGTGTCGGTCCTGCTCCTCGAGGCGGGCCCGGACTACCCGGATTTTGAACACCTGCCCATCGACCTGAAAGATGGCAACAACGTCTGGCGTTCCGCATACGGCCCTCACAGTTGGGGCTATCTGGCCAAAGGAACGCCGCAGCAGGAAGAGCCCATCATCATCCCCCGCGGCAAGGCCATGGGCGGTTCGTCCAGCATCAACGGCCAGGTGCTGTTCCGGGGCGTGCCCGAGGATTACGACAACTGGGCGATATGGGGAAACGACGAGTGGTCCTTCACCAAGGTGCTGCCATATTTCCGCCGCCTGGAAAACGACTTGGATTTCGGCGGGGACGACTTCCACGGCAACTCGGGGCCGATACCAGTGCGCCGCTACAAGCGGCACGAATGGCTGCCCGTGGCAGAGGCGTTTTACGACACAGTGCGCGAACTGGGGTTCCCGGAAGACCCCGACCAAAACCATCCCGACTCGTTCGGCGTAGCGGCGCGCCCCCTGAACAACATCGACGGCGTGCGGATGAGCACCTCGTTGACTTACCTGTCACTCGCCCGCCATCGCATGAACCTGACGGTGCGTGGCAACGTAGTAACGCGCCGAGTGCTCTTCGAAAACAAGACCGCCGTGGGTGTGGAGGCGGAAAGCGGGGGCGAGATTTTTGAGGTCTACGGCGACCAAATAATCCTGAGCGCCGGCGCCATCGGTTCTCCTCAGATTCTCTTGCTATCGGGTGTGGGCCCGGCCGAGCATCTCCGCGAAATGGGGATACCGCTGGTGCACGAGCTTACCGGAGTCGGCGAGAACCTGCGGGATCACCCGGCGGTGTTCAGCCTGTTCCGGGGGGTCGGCGACCCGCCGGATCTGGACGCGCCCAGCATCCAGGTGGCGTTGCGTTACAGCCCGGAAGGCACCGGAACGCGCGGGGACATCCAGCTTTCTCCGATCTTGATGACCAGCGAGCACCGCCCGGCCAGCGTGAACATCGAAACGGACGACTTCCACTTCGGTTTCAGCGCGGCCTTGCAAAACGCGGCCACCGCCGGGCGCCTGCGTCTAGCCTCCACCGACCCCCACGTGCAACCCGACCTGTTCTACGACTACCTGTCCGATCCGGTGGACCGCCAGCGGCTGCGGGCAGCGGTGCGATTGGGACTGCGGATCGCGGAACAGCCCATATTTCGTGAATTCGTCGCCGAGCGCCTGTCCCCCACGGACGAGGATCTGGCATCCAACGCCGCGTTGGATCAGTGGATGTTGCGCAATGCCTACACCCAGCACCATTCGTCCGGCACCTGCAAGATGGGCCCCGGCTCGGATCTGGACGCGGTGGTTGACCAATATTGCCGGGTCTACGGCATGCAGAACATTCGCGTGGTAGATGCGTCGGTGATGCCCGACGTGATCCGCGCCAACACCAACGCCACGACGATCATGATCGCCGAGCGAGTGGCGGACTTCATCAAGGAAGGCAATTAGCCGCGTCCAGCGACGGATTACACCCGCGTCACAAAATCCAAAACGGAAAACCCTACGGTAGAGGATGGCACCAAGCGATGACTACTTCGTCAACTCGCATCGAACGCGACTCCATGGGTGAGATGGAGGTCCCCGCCGACGCCCTTTACGGCGCGTCGACCATGCGGGCGGTTCTGAACTTCCCCATCAGTGACCTTCGTTTTCCCAGGCAATTCATACGTGCCCTGGGCCTGATCAAGCTGGCCGCAGCCCAAACCAACATGGATCTCGGCGTCCTGGACCCGACGGTAGGCAACGCCATCGTCCAGGCGGCCCAGGAGGTCGCGGATGGTAAGCACGACGATCACTTCGTGCTGGACATCTTCCAGACCGGCTCAGGCACCTCCACCAACACCAACGCCAATGAGGTTATCGCCAACCGGGCCTCGCAAATCCTGGGCGGCGATTTGGGCTCGCGGTTGGTGCACCCCAACGACAACGTCAATCTGGGGCAATCTTCCAACGACGTGATCCCGACGGCGATCCATCTGGCGGCGCTCCTGGGCATGAAAGAGGACTTGGAGCCGGCCCTGGAATCACTGCAAACCGCATTGCAGGCGAAAGCCGACGAGTTCTGGCCGATCATCAAGACGGGCAGAACCCATCTGCAGGATGCGACCCCGGTTCGCCTGGGCCAGGAGTTCAGCGGTTACGCCGGCCAGGCGGGATACAGCGTCACCCGGGTCCGCAGGGCACAAGAAGCACTGGCCGAGGTTGCTCTTGGGGGCACCGCAGTCGGCACCGGCGTTAACACCCATCCGGAATTCTCGCAGCGAACCTGCGACCGGCTTACGGAAATGACCGGCGTCTCCATCCGCGAAACGGGCAACCACTTCCAGGCGCAGGCCGCGCTGGACGGCATTGTCGAAGCCAGCGGCCAGTTGAAAACCGTGGCCATCAGCCTGCACAAGATCGCCAACGACATCCGGTTTTTGGGATGTGGTCCGCGCGCCGGCCTGGGCGAAATCAACGTTCCGGAAGTTCAGCCGGGCAGCAGCATCATGCCGGGCAAGGTCAACCCGGTGATTTCGGAGTCGGTAATCCAGGTCGCCGCCCACGTGGTCGGCAATGACGCGGCGGTCGCCCTGGCCGGCGCCGGCGGGTATTTCGAGTTGAACACGATGATGCCCTTAGCGGCGTACAACCTCCTCCAGTCGGTGTCGTTGCTGGCCGCCTCAGCGGGCAATTTCGCCGACCAGTGCGTGGTCGGGATCACCGCAACGGATACGGGTCCTGCCATGGTGGAAAAGGGCCTGATGCTGGGGACGGCGTTGGCACCGTCCATTGGTTATGACGCCGCCGCAGGCATCGCCAAGAAGGCCGCCGAAACGGGAGGCACCATCCGGGAAATCGCCCGGAGCGACACCTCTCTCAGCGAAGCCGAACTGGACGCCCTGCTCAACCCGGAGGAGATGACCAAACCCAGCCTTGAGGTCCGGGGCGGCGGCGGGTAAAACCGTCAGAAGCGGGATCCGCTGGATTATGGGATTATCAAGATCGCGGTCACACGCACTACCATCTGCTCAATCTCGATAATCCCTAAATCCGGCAACCCTGATTATGGCGACGACTTGGGAAAAGCCTGAAACTTGACGGCTTTCAGATTGACAAATCTGTTCCAAATCGGATAATCTATTGGCACTTTCAATAGATGCGCAGAATACTCATCGCTCTGATTTTTTGAAGTTCCGCCTGCTCCCTCAGCCCTAACTGGCCCTTCGATGCGGCTTGCCGGCAGCGGCAGGCCGTGTCTTCGTGTCTGCTCGTGAACTACGGAGGAGCAGGCGAAATTTCGTTAACCACCCACTGCGCACCCATCAGGAGGGTCGTTTCATGGTCTTGACCCGTAAACGCTCAGGCAGGAATGAACGCGGTCTGTCCGCTCGCGACGTGAAAACCTATTCGGATTCCAGCATCGCGAACGTTCTGGACGTGCCCAATCTCATTAGAAGCCAGATCGAATCCTTCGACTGGTTCAAGACAAACGGACTGGCAGAAACTTTCCGGGACTGCTCGCCCATCGTCGCCGGCATAACCCGGCGCTTCGCCAATGGCGAGGCGTCGCGCCGGGCCGAGAGGTTCGAACTGTATTTCCTGGACCACTGGTTCGACGCGCCGCAGTTCAGTCCGGAGGAGTGCCGGGAGCGCGAGATTACCTTTTCCCAGCCGTTGTACGTCAAAGCGCAGTTGCGAGACCAGGAAACGGGCGAGATCACCGAATCGGACATCTTCTTCGGCGACGTGCCGATGATGACCGACACCGGCACTTTCATCATCAACGGCGCGGAGCGAGTGCTCGTCAGCCAACTCCAGCGCGCCCCGGGCGTGTACTTCGAACGCGAGCCGTCGCAGGATCCGGCGTGCCCGGAATGCGGGAAACTGGAAAACTGGTACTACAAGGCCCGCATATCGGCCAGCCGCGGCGCTCGCATCGAGCTGTCCACCTGGACCCACTACTACGCCCGCCGCCGCAACCTTCCGGAAACGATCACGGTCAGCGTCGACCGACGCCGCCGCATGGGTGTTTCCACGTTCCTCTACGCCTTGGGCATCGTCAGCGCCGAAGAGATGAGGGCGCTGTTCGAGGAAGTGGACAACCACGATTGCCGCCGCTTCGTCGCCGGCGCTGAGCCGGCTGAAGACCGCGATTACAACCCTCGCGACGAGGAACTCCGGTCATTGTGGGACCGCATGCACCCCGACCGTGATTTTGACAGCCAGCAGGCGTATCGCATCGGCCTGGCCCAGCGGAACCTGTACAAGTGGCTGCGCCCAGGAGAACCGGCGGTACAGGTAGACGCCGCCTGCACTTTCGTACTGAACCATTTCTACGACGGCCGGCGTTTCGACCTCGGCGAAGTCGGCCGCATCAAAGTGGACCAGCGCCTGGGCCGATCCAGCTCGCAGATCCTTACTGCGGCGCAGACGACTATCCTGAAGTTCGTTCGGGAAAAACATCAGGAGCGGTCCGAGCAGCGCAAGCAAGAGGAGGAAAAGAAGAAAGAACCCTTGACACCCGACGGGGTTACTGCCGACGAGATTTTCGCAGCCTCGGGCCGGGATCACCGGATCCTCTGCGACCGGGACGTGGACACTCTGATTAACTACGGCTACCTGGCGCGTCGGGGTGACCGGCGCATCGTGCCGGTGGACCTGTTTGCAAGTGATTCCGGAGAGGAGAAAACGGTACGCGTGTCGATGCTGGACGCCGCCAACGCCGGTACGCTCTTGTCTCTAATTGGAACGCAGGAAGACGGCGCCCGCACGGTTCGGGTAGAACAGCAGGTTACCGAGACTCTGGGAGATCCGGTGGCCATTGCCACACAACCGATCTTCGGCGGTTCCGCGTCCGACGACGCCATTTCCCAGGGCGAAGTCGCCATTATGAAGAACCGTTTTCTGGCCGGCGACAGCATCGTCGAAGCGGGCCAGTTGATCTACGCCGAGCGCGTCAGCCAGGGTCCGTTCCAGTCGTGGCGGCTCACGCCGGTCCGCGCTCGAGCTTCGCGTATCATCGGTGTGGTAACCGAGGTGAATTGCGGCGCGAACGGCAATATGCACAAGGTCCGGTTCAATCTCCCGGGCATCGAACTGGACGAGCGCCGCGTGCTTGACCTGATGGACATTGTCGACACGCTGGAGGCGTTGATCACGCAGCACGTCGCCAACGGCGAGCCCCGGGATAACATTGACCATCTGGGCAACCGTCGGGTCCGCGTGGCCGGCGAGCTGATGCGCGACCAGGTTCGCATTGGCCTGCTCCGGATGCACCGGATGTTCCAGGACCGGGTAGGCCGCCTGGAAAAACCCGAGGATGCCGTCCCCGCGAAGCTGGTGAACGTGCGACCGGTGACCGGCGCCATCAGGGAGTTCTTCGGCGGCGACAAGCTTTCGCAGTTCATGGACCAGACCAACCCGCTGGCGGAGTTGACCCACAAGCGCCGTCTCTCCGCTTTGGGTCGCGGCGGCCTCACCCGGGAACGGGCGGGCTTCGACGTGCGCGACGTGCACGCCTCGCACTACGGTCGCATCTGTCCCATAGAGACACCTGAAGGAGCCAACATCGGCCTGTTGAGCAGCCTGGCCGCCTACGCCCGCATTGACCGGCTGGGGTTCATCGAGACCCCCTATTGGCCTGTGATCAAACAGTTGTGGCTGGGCGACTGCCGCACTCCCGGATTACCCGGATATTTCGATCCCATCGGCCACAAGGTGGCCACCGACGTAAGCACCCGCAAGGGTGAAGTCATCGTCGCAGCCGGAGATACGATCACCGAAGATCACTGGCGCCGGCTCCGACGGCTGTCCGGAGACCTCGCCATCGATGTGGCGCCGTTTGTTGACACTCGCCCCGAGAGCGTCCAGTACCTGACGGCCGACCTTGAAGAGCAATATCGGATCGCGCAAGCCAACTCCGGCTTCGACGATCTGTACCAGTTCACCGACGAGTTGGTCGAGGTACGCGAGGGAGACAACTATCGTTTGGCTTCCCCGGCCACGGTGGAATACGCCGACGTGTCTCCCCTTCAGATCATGAGCGTGTCAGCCGCGTTGATCCCGTTCCTTGAACACGACGACGCCAACCGCGCGCTGATGGGATGCAACATGCAGCGGCAGGCGGTGCCCCTGCTCCAGCCGCAGGCCCCCATCGTCGGCACCGGCATCGAAAGTCGCGTCGCCCGAGATAGCGGACAGGTGCTGCTGTCGCGCGTCCGGGGCTCTGTGGTGTCCGTGAACGGCCGCGAAGTCGTCGTGGTGGACGACGCCGGCCGTGAACACGCCCACCGGTTGATCAAGTTTGCGCGGACCAACCAGGGCACCTGTCTGAATCAGCGGCCCGTCGTCCAGAAGGGAGACCACGTCAACGTCGGCGACACGCTGGCCGACAGTTCTTCCACCGACGGCGGCGAGTTGGCTCTGGGCCAGAACGTGCTCGTGGCGTTCATGTCTTGGGAAGGCTACAACTACGAGGACGCCATCATCATCAGCGAACGCCTGGTAAAGGACGACCAGTTCACCTCCGTTCACATTGAGAAATACGAGGTTGAAAGCCGGTCTACCAAGCTGGGTGACGAGGAAATCACCCGTGACATTCCCAACGTGGGTGAAGGCAACTTGAGGGACCTGGACGAACGCGGGATCATCAGGATCGGCGCGGACGTCGGCCCCGGCGACATCCTCGTCGGCAAGGTCACTCCAAAAGGCGAAACCGAAATGACAGCCGAGGAACGCCTGCTGCGCGCCATCTTCGGCGAAAAGTCCAAGGATGTCCGCGATACTTCCCTGCGGGTCCCGCACGGGCAGCGCGGGAAGGTCATCGGTGTGAAAGCGCTCAGCCGCGAAAAGCGCGGCGATGAGCAGCCCGGAGACCAGCTGCCGCCGGACGTCAACGAGGCAATCCGCGTCTGGGTCGCGCAGACCCGCAAGATCTCCGTGGGCGACAAGATGGCCGGTCGACATGGGAACAAGGGCGTCGTTTCCCGCATCCTGCCCGAAGAGGACATGCCGTTCCTGCCCGACGGTACGCCGGTCGACATCATCCTCAACCCCATCGGTGTGCCTTCGCGCATGAACCTGGGCCAGGTGCTGGAAAGTCACTTGGGTTGGGCAGCGCGGAGCCTGAACTTCCAGGCTTTGACCCCCGTGTTCGAGGGCGCTGACGACGACAACATCGAAGACTCTTTGGCCCGCTGGTGGTTTGCCGAGCAGGCCAAGGCCGCTGATAACAGCGCCGACCCCGAGGGCGAAATCGACCTCCGAAAGGTCTATGCCTGGCTGCGCGAGCAGGGCTTCGATCCGGAAGCCATCTACGACGAGACCCAGCACGGCCTTGCGCGCGAGGCATGTCTGTACCTGTGGCTCAGGGACGTAGCCGGCGAAAACCCCGCCGGACTCGGCCTGGCGGAACTACACCAAATGGCACTGGACGTGCACCGCGACAAGCTGATTTCTCCGCCGACGTTTGCCAAGTTCCAACTGTACGACGGCAGGTCGGGCGAAGCTTTCGACCAGCCGGTAGCCGTCGGCAGCATCTACATGCTGAAATTGATCCACCTGGTCGAGGACAAGATCCACGCCAGGTCCACCGGCCCGTACTCGATGATCACCCAGCAGCCGTTGGGCGGCAAAGCCCAGTTTGGCGGCCAGCGTTTCGGTGAAATGGAAGTCTGGGCCCTGGAAGCCTACTCGGCCGCGCACAACCTCCAGGAGGTCCTGACAATCAAATCCGACGACGTAACCGGTCGGGTAAATACCTACGAATCCATCGTCAAGGGCAATCCCATCACCCAACCCGGCATCCCGGAATCCTTCAACGTCTTGCTCAAAGAGCTTCAAAGCCTGGGGCTGAACGTGAGACTGGAGGACGAAGAGGAGCAGGAAGACGGCAGCCTGGGTCTGCCTGGCGAAGACGACTATCTCTTCACCGCGGAGGTCAACTAGATTATGGTCAGAATGCTGGACAACCGCGAAGCCACTTCATCCGATTTCAACGCGATACGCATTTCCATCGCCTCTCCCGAGCAGATCACCGGGTGGTCATCCGGCGAGGTTCAAAAGGGCGAAACCATCAACTACCGCACGCAGCGGCCTGAAAAGGACGGCCTGTTCTGCGAGCGAATCTTCGGCCCAACCAAGGACTGGGAATGCCAGTGCGGCAAGTACAAGCGCCAGAAGTACAAGGGCGTCGTGTGCGACCGCTGTGGCGTTGAGGTCACCCGGGCAAACGTTCGGCGCCAGCGGCTGGGACACATCGCCCTGGCCGCGCCGGTGGCCAACATCTGGTTCGTGAAAAACACGCCCAGCGTGATGAGCCTGGCGCTTGACCTGAAATTGTCCGACCTCACCCGCGTTCTCTATTACTCGGCATACGTGATCAACCAGGTCGACATCGACCTGATGCGTGAGCAACTGGAGCGACACAGCACCGAAGTCGACGAACTGCGGGAAGGCCCCCTGGCTGTTGCCTACGGCGCGTGGCAGCGCATCGCGGATCGTGTGAGCGATTGGGCGCTGGACGGCAGCCTGCACGAGGCTGTGACGATTATCACCCCCCCGTCGCAAACCCTCCCGCAGGTAGTCGCTGCGGCCAAGGCCGCCTTGGATCGCCTGTCTGGCGTTCAGGATCCGGAGGATGGCGACTTCACCGCCGAGTTGGATGCGCTGCTGGCGCTGGCGGCGGAAGGCACTAAGGCAGAACGCGCGACTTACGCGGTAGGCCACTTGCTGTTGGCCGAAGGGGTCATCGACTCCCCCGACAAGTTGGCCCTGGCCGCGATTGAGGGCGACCAGGTCGCGGTTGCGATTTCGGGCCTTCACCACGGCAGCGTGCCCATCGTGGATGCGTTGGAACAGCAATCCTCGTGCGCCCAAACCGTGGTTGACGCCTTCAACGCATGGCGCAGCAATCCCAGCGAAGAGTTGCAGGATGACCTGGTCGACGGGGTGGAACGCCTGCGCGGTGAGATTGCTGTCGTCTACGATGAGGCGTTGCTGCCTTCCGTCAGCGGCGTAGCCGCCGCAGTGACCGGCGTCGGTTCCGCATCCTTCGGACCAACGGCGCAGCAGCCGTTGTCGGACGACCTGGCGGAGATCGAGCACTCCTTGTCTACCGTCGAAGAGGCGGTCCGCAGCTGGAATTACCGCCGCTCGGACGATAACCCGGAAGGGCGTGGCTGGAACCTCCCCGCATTCAACGCGCTGCTGGACCGTTTGCAGACTGACAGCGCCGACATGAAAGTGATCGGCGAATTGGAAGACCGCATCGAGTTCATCCAAACCGACATCACGCCTGAGGATCAGCAAAAGGAAATCTCGTTGTGGCGGCGGCAATTGCCGGTGCTCCGCGACTTGATCGGCGTTGTCGATGATTATCTCCTGCGCGCCGTCTCCGAGCGGCGAAAGGAAGCCGTTGACCTGATCCAGGCCATGCGGTGGCTCCGTTGGGATCCGTCCCAGCGGCCACGCAGCGTGGACGTGGACTGGCTGTGGGACGAGTTGAAACTGCCCGCCGCAGCGCGGAATGAGACCGAACTGCCGGACGAGTTCTACATCGCCCGCAGCGGTTCGCCGGGCCTGCATCTGACCACCCTTTCCACCAGCCGCTACGACCGACTGAAGCCCTTCTGGGGCGAGGCGTTCGACGCCGAGATGGGCGCCGAGCCAATTCTGGAATTTTTGAAGTTGCTGGACCTGGACCTGGACCAGGAGCGGTACTATACCGAGCTGGAAATGCGGGCCACCTCCTCGCAAATCCGCACCAAAGCCGGCAAGCGCATGCGCCTGCTGGAAACCTTCCGACGCAGCGAAAACCGGATGCAGGACATGATCATGACCGTGCTGCCGGTGCTCCCGCCGGAACTGCGGCCCATGGTTCAGTTGGATGGCGGCCGGTTTGCCACCAGCGACCTGAATGACCTGTACCGGCGCGTGCTCTCCCGCAACCACCGACTCAAGCGCTTCGCCAGCATGCGCGCTCCGGGTCTGATGATTCGGAACGAAAAGCGGATGCTTCAGGAAGCCGTTGATTCGCTGATCGACAACGGTCGGCAGGGCAAGGCCGTCAAGGGCAAGCGCGATCACGCGCTCAAATCCCTGAGCGACCTTCTCAAGGGCAAGCAGGGCCGGTTCCGGCAGAACCTGCTGGGCAAGCGGGTGGACTACTCCGGCCGCTCCGTGATCGTGGTCGGCCCAGAGCTGAAAATGGACGAATGCGGCCTGCCCAAGCGGATGGCCCTGGAGCTGTTCAAACCTTTCGTTATGCACCGCCTCGTGTTGAACGCCCTGGCGCCCAACATCAAAGCCGCCAAGCGCATGGTCGAGCGATCATCGCCGGAGGTTTGGCACATCCTGGAAGACGTCATCAAAGACCGCCCGGTAATGTTGAACCGGGCGCCCACCCTGCATCGGTTGGGCATCCAGGCCTTCAAGCCGGTGCTGATCGAAGGCAGCGCCATCCAGTTGCACCCGCTCGTGTGCTCAGCGTTCAACGCGGACTTCGACGGCGACCAGATGGCGGTACACGTGCCCCTGTCTGCCATGGCGGTTTACGAAACCGGCTCGGTCATGCTGAGCACCAACAACATGCTGTCCCCAGCGTCGGGTGACCCGCTGGTCGCGCCCACCCTCGACATGGTGATGGGCTGCTACTACCTGACCGAACTGGTCTCGGATGCCAAGGGCGCCGGCGGCGTGTTCTACGATATCGACGAGGCGCGCATCGCGTACTCTGACGGGCAGCTGGACCTGCGCGCCCCGATAACGGTGCTGAAGGTGGCCGGCACGGACGGCAAGATCGAGACCACCATGGGCCGCCTCATCTTCAATGAAAACATCCCCGACGCCCTGGGATACAAAAACGAGTTGATGGACCGGGGCGCCATCAAGGACCTCACGTCGGAGCTCTACCGCAACCTGTCCAACGAGGAGACCGCGATAGCGCTGGACCGGATCAAGGAGATGGGCTTCTACTACGCGACCAAGTCCGGGATCACCATCGCCATCAACGACATTCAGGTGTCGGAGCGCAAGCGGGACATCCTCGACTCGGCCGGCCAGAAAGTGGCCGAGCACGAGGACAACTTCATGATGGGAATGATGACCGAAGAGGAAAAGTACGAGCGGATTATCGACACCTGGACACAGGCGTCCGACGATATGCAGCAGGTGGTGGAGGCTGAAATGGCCAACTACGGCGGCGTCGCCGTGATGGCCAAGTCGGGAGCCAAGGGCAATATCTCGCAGATCAAGCAGATGGCCGGTATGCGTGGTCTGATGAGCGACCCCGAAGGCCGCATCATCGAACGCCCAGTCAAATCCAGCTTCCGCGAAGGCCTGACGGCGCTGGAGTACTTCATCTCCACCCACGGCGCCCGCAAGGGTCTCACCGACACGGCTCTCCGAACCGCGGACAGCGGTTACCTGACCCGCCGGTTGGTCGACGTTTCCCAGGAAGTGATCGTCCAGGAGTCGGACTGCGAGTTCGCGGAACCCTTCTACGTGGAGCCGCGGCCCAACGATCCCACCCTGTCCAATCTGCCGGAACGCATTGTCGGCCGCATGGCCGGTGACGTGATCGCCGACCCGGCCAGTGGCGAGATCATCGTTGACCGCAACGAAATGATCGACGAGGAACTGGCTGCAAAGATCCGCGACGCCGGCATTGACCGGGTGCCGGTTCGGTCGCCGCTGACCTGCCAGACCCGTCGCGGCATCTGCCAGATGTGCTACGGGCGACTGCCGGCCACCGGACAGCTCGTCGAGATCGGCCAGGCGGTGGGCGTCATCGCCGCCCAGAGCATCGGCGAACCCGGCACCCAGTTGACCATGCGGACCTTCCACACCGGAGGTATCGCCGGCTCCGACATCACCACGGGCCTGCCACGGGTGCAAGAGTTGTTCGAGGTGCGGCCGCCGAAGGGCGCCGGCGTCCTGACGCATATCGACGGCGCCATTTCCATCGAGGAAGATCCTAACGGCTCGAGGCGGATTAGGGTCACTTACGACGAAGAGGAACGCCACGACTACGCACTGCCTCCCGGAGCAATCCGGTTGGTGGAACGGGGCGAACCGGTTGAAGAGGGCAAGTTGCTGGCCGTGGTGCTGAACACCGAGCCCTCGCCGGCAGCCGAAGGCGAGACTAGCGCCGCGTTGGCAAATACCGACGTGGTGAACGAGATCCGCTCCGACTTCCAGGGTGAGGCCGAGGTGTCCGCGGATGGGGTAACCGTAGTGTGGCGCGAGGAGGAGTCCCGCGCATACGACGTGAGCTCTCAGATGACCCTGAAGGTCACCGACGGGCAGCAGGTGATGGCCGGCGACGCGCTGGTCGACGGACCGCTGGATCTCCGCGAGCTGCTGGACATCCGGGGCCTTGAGGGCCTGCAGCATTACCTGGTCGACGAAGTGCAGGAAGTGTACCGCTCTCAGGGCGTGAGCATCCACGACAAGCACATCGAGGTTATCCTCCGGCAAATGCTGAGGCGGGTGCAGGTCGAGACAGCCGGCGACACCGAGTTCATCCCCGGCGACGTGGTGGACAAGTTCCGGTTCCAGGACCAGAACGCCCAGGTGCTGGCCGAGGGCGGCGAGCCATCGACGGCGAAGACGTTGCTGCTGGGCGTTTCCAAAGCGGCGCTCACCACGGACAGCTTCCTGTCCAAAGCATCATTCCAGGAAACTACCAAGGTCCTCACCATGGCCGCGGTCGCCAGCGACCGGGACTGGCTGCGCGGTCTCAAGGAGAACGTGATCATCGGCCGTTTGATCCCGGCCCGGCTGGACTCTCTCCTGGAGGCGGAGAACGACTTCGCGTTGCGGGAGGCTATGGGCGACTTTGCCGGTGAATTGGCTCCCTCCTGGCTCTCCGGCGACGGTGAGATACCGGAAGAGTTCGCCGGACTCGACGGCGCGGAAGAATTGATCGACGAGGAGATGATCGCCGGGCAGGCTCCGTCGCCATTTGGCGGCACGGGCATCGGCGACGCCGGTTTCCAGATCAGGACCGCGGAAGAAGAGGACGAACTGGTGCGGAGGGCTCAATCCCTGACCGACAACGATTCCGAAATCGATCGGGAAGTTGAGCTGACCGCCTCCAGGATCTTCTCGCCTTTCGAGGAAGAAGACGAGGATATCCCGCGTCTGTAGTTGGCGACAAACCCGCACTAACCAGGTAGGGGCGAACCAAAATTCGCCCCTACTTCATGCCGAAGGAGCCACTGCACACCATGGACCTGTCCGTCGATCTGGCGCCGCGCAAACCCGAAGGACTGCCGTTGGGCAATCCAGTCATGATCGCGTCCGGCACCTTCGGATACGACGGGTACGGGCGCGGCCTGGCTCCGGACGCTCCGCTGGCATCCCTGGGCGCCGTGTTGCCCAAGACCTTCACCCGCAACCCGCGCCTGGGCAACCCGGAGCCGCGCTGGTTTCCCGCGTCGTTTCGGGAAGGCCTGGAGGCGGGCGAGACCACCCTGCTGAACTCGGTGGGTCTGACCAACCCCGGTATCGAGGTGGCGATGGCGGAATTGGCTCCACAATGGGCGGAATTGGACGCAAACATAGTGATGAGTATGGCCGGTGACACCCCGGAACAATGGGAGGAGATGGCCTCGTTCACCCGAGGGGTGAAGGGGTTTTCGGCGATTGAACTGAACCTCAGTTGCCCGAATGTGGACGATGGCGCGATATTCAGCCATCACCTGAGACTGACGGAGGCGGCCGTGAGCGGAGTACGCCGCCAAACGGCTTTGCCGATCTGGGCCAAGCTGTCCCCGAACGTGCCCGACATCACTGAGATCGCTCATGCCGCGGTGGAGGCCGGCGCCGACGCGCTCACTATTTCGAACACCATCCCGGCGATGCACGTCGACGTGGAAACCGGGCGAGCGGTGTTGGGCACCGGGTACGGCGGATTATCGGGCCCGGCTTTGCGTCCCATCGCCATGGCCCTGGTGCACAAGGCTGCTCAGGCCGTGGACGTTCCAATCATCGGCATAGGCGGCATCATGACTGGCCGCCACGCCGCCGAGTACCTCATGGCGGGAGCCACCGCGGTCCAGATCGGCAGCGCGAACCTGGCGGACCTGAACGCCCCGTTCCGCATATTGGCCGAACTCGAAGAATTGCTGGCCCGCTGGGAAGTGGAAAACGTGCGCCAGATCATCGGCGCCGCCTGGTGGGACGAAACGCCGACGTTGCCGGACTAGCAGCACTACCAGGCAGAACGCAGCACTGCCTCCAGTTCTTCAGCTCCGTTCACCGGTCGCACGTTGCGGTGCAGGCCAAAATCCGTCAGTGCATCCTCCGCAATTCGAGGTATGCCCTCAGCCGGGACACCGACGTCGCGCAGCCGCACGGGCATGCCTACGGCTTCAAAAAACCCGGTAACAGCCGCCGCCGCTGAATCGGCAGCATCCTGATCGCTGTCGCCGCGCTCACGGACACCCAGGGCGTCTGCGACCCGTGCCTGCCCGGCCGCGTTGTAGTCACGGTTGAACCTCATTCCGGGCCCGGTAGTTATCGAGTACGCTGCGCCGTGGTCGCAGTCCGGATACCGGGTGTCCAAACTGTGCGCCAGCGCGCTGACCACGCCCAGGGCTGATCCGCTGGCCCCCGTGTCCCACGCGCGGTTGTACATAAACGACGCCACGCACAGGCTGACGCGGGAGGTCCCGTCGGCGTCGGTTTTGCGAATCAAAGGAATATTCTCCACCAGCAGTCCCAGCGCGGAAAGCAGATCCGCCGCAGCCATGGGGTTTACCCGTGGCGCCTGCAATGCGCTGATCACTCCGCTGAACAACGACCCCGATGCGCTGATGCACAGGTCCGCCGGCGCAGTAAGGAGGGCATCGGAGTCCCAGATCACGGCGGCGGGTCGTGTCTTGGGATCAAACATCTCCAGGCGGTGGCCCGTATCAGCGTCGATGACGGCGGTGCCGGCGCGCGTTGCGGCGGTGGTAGGTGTGGTCAGCACCAGGATGTTGGGTATCTTGGGCGCCATCAGCCGTGGACTTATGGGCGGCTGTCCCTCTGGATACCTGGTGGTGTGATCGCGCGGGTGGCCTCCCTCCGCCAGCATGATGATGATCGCCCGGGCGGTCACCACCGCGCTCCCCCCTCCTATGGCAATTATCAAGTCAGCCCCGGCTTCGCGGGCCATCTCAGCGCCCTGCATGACCGACGGCACGGGTGAGCCCGCCTGCACGCCGTCGAATATCCCGGCCGGCTTTTCTCCCAGCGCTTCGGCCACTCGATCCAGCAGATCCGTGCGGTTGGCCACCGACTGGCCGCAAACCACAAAGGGCCGGACGGCCCCGGTTCGCCGCACTGCCGCCGACAGGTTGGACAAAGCGTCGTCGCCGGCGAAAACGCGAACCGGGTAGGCCACGTGGCGAAACGGGGATACAGTTGTCATAATCGAACCTCGCCAGATAGTAAGGTGCCCGGGACAGGCCGGCAGCGGTTAGCCAGTGTACTACCTGGTTCGAGGGCTCGCCACGAAGGTCTGCTAAAATCGAGAGCGTAGCATGACTAATCGCCGACCAACATCACCTTCCCGATCCCTCCCGGCCCGGTTGGCCCGATACCGCAACCAAGCGATTCGGTTGCAGGAATCGGCTCACGTCGCAATGCAACGCGGCCAGTGGAGCCAGGCGGAAGACCTGATCTGGGGAAGCCTGGTCGCTGCGTCACGGGGCGTCGCGCTTTGGTACGGAGAGGACGCCAGCGACGACGCCAGGCTCAAGGAATTTGTGAAGCGCGTCGGCGAGGAGGAGAAAGACCGATACATCCGCGACGCTTTCGACCACCTGTCAGCCCTGGCGGATGCGGCCGAGCGGGTGCGCGAAAGGCGGACCCGGGTCGACTATCTGATCCTCGCAATGGATGACCTGGACGAGGGTATCGATCGCTTGGTGGCTCGAATACCGGGTGGTGACGATGCCCTGCCCTCCGTCGACCCCGATGACGACGTGGCAGACTTCGGTGGGTGAAACGTGGCTACCTACGGAACTCTGCGCGTGATGCCTCGGGCAGCAAAGGTTCGCTCCGGCGATGCAGGTATGCCAATTGTCGAGGCTGGTACGGTCGCCATTGAGACCCACGGGTGCAAGCTGAATCAGGCGGACAGCGCCGTTTTGGCGCAGGAGTTCGCCCGCGCCGGTTACAGGCTCGTGGATAGCCGACGCGACGCTGACATCATCGTCGTGAACACCTGCACCGTCACCGCCACCGCCGACTCAAAGGCTCGCCAGGCCCTCCGTGCCGCCCACCGGGCCAATCCGGAAGCGGTGGTCGTCGCCGCGGGATGCTATCCCGAACGGGCGGAGGAGGATCTGCGGCGCATCCTCGAGGTCTCCCTGGTGGTGGGCAATCGCTCGAAACCTGACCTGGTGACAATGGCGGTATCCGAGAGCGCCCGACGCCGTGGGATTACTGCTGACGCCGGGGCTCGCGATGACAGTCCCTTGCCTGTCGGGATCCTTCGCCGCAACCGGGCGATGGTCAAAATCCAGGAGGGTTGTGACCAAGTCTGCGCGTATTGCATCGTACCGAAGGTCAGGGGCCGTGAACGCAGCATCAGCCCTCCTGAAATCATCAACGCCATACACCGGTACATTGCCGCAGGATTCAAGGAAATCACGCTGACGGGCACACAACTTGGAACTTACGGGTTCGACCTGGACGGCACGGACCTGCCAAGTTTGCTCGACCGGATCTTGGGCGAAACCGACCTGCCGAGGCTGCGCGTTTCATCGTTGCAAGCCCATGAAATCAGTTCGGACCTCCTGGCGCGTTGGGAGGACTCGCGCCTGTGCCCGCACTTCCACGTCCCGTTGCAGAGCGGCAACGACAGTGTGCTCAAGGCCATGCGCCGCCGGTACGACACTGAGACTTTCCGCAGAGCCGTGGAAACCATCCGGGAACTGGTCCCCAATGCCGGTATCACCACCGACGTCATCGCCGGCTTCCCGGGCGAAACCGAACAGAATCACGCCGCCGGCCTGTGCCTGGTCCGCGAGATGAAGTTCGCCGACGCCCACGTTTTCCCCTATTCTCGGCGTCCCGGAACTTCGGCTCATCACATGCTCGATCAGGTCTCTCAGCAGGACAAGCGCCGGCGTGCCGGCGAACTAGCCGCCGCCACCTCAATCGGGTTCCAGGAGTTTCGCGCCCACCTGAAGGGAACAATCCGTCCGGTCTTGTGGGAAACAGCCCGACCCGCCGGCGATGGCGTCATGCTCTGGAGCGGTCTCACCGACAACTACGTGCGCGTGTCGGCCGAGAGCGGCGCGGAGTTGGGCAACACCATAACGGCGACCCGACTGGGCGCACTGACTGGGAAGACTCTACGCGCGACCACAGTGGAGAGCTAACCAGCGCCCCTTGTCGGGTGATCGAATGTCAGCTGGGCTCTGCTGTCGTACCCTTACGGTATAATGGTTGCTCCATAGGAGGAACCCGGCCCCCGGGAAGGACATCGCTGACCCGGACAGTTGGCGATCATGCCCACGGCGCTATCTGCCGGCTTGCGCGGTAGGTACGGCGCCCGCCGTTAGCAGTGGCATACAGTGCCTTCCCTCGCAGAATATTGCCGCGAAAAATCACGGCAATTTTCCACCGGCCGGCACGTCGGCAAATAGGTGAACGAATGACAGAGGACGTAATCCTGCGCGTGCAGGATTTACAGACCCACTTTTTCACGCGAACCGGCGTGGTGAAAGCGGTGGACGGCATCAGCTTCGAACTGAAACGTGGCGAAACCCTGGGCATCGTCGGCGAGTCGGGCTCCGGCAAGAGCATGACCGCGTGGTCGATCCTGGGCATGGTTCCGCACCCGGGGCGTATCGTCGGGGGAAGTATCAATTACCTGGGCGATAACCTGCTGGAAAAGAGCCGCGGCGAAATGCGCGATATCCGCGGCTCGGGCATTTGCATGGTCATGCAGGACCCGCTGACCTCCCTGAACCCGGTGTTCACCGTAGGCGATCAGTTGGTCGAATCGTTGCGCCTGGAATACAGCGAGCCCCGGCGTTCGCTGCGTGACCGGGCAATCCGACTCCTGGAAAACGTCCGCATTCCCGCCGCAGAAGACCGCTTGACCAACTTCCCGCACCAGATGAGCGGCGGTATGCGCCAACGGGTGGTCGGAGCGATATCCATTGCGCGCGCGCCCAACCTCCTGATCGCCGATGAACCGACCACCTCGCTGGACGCGACTATCCAACTGCAATACCTCCGCCTCCTCAAGGACATCCAGGAGCAGACGGGCGCGGCCATCATCTTCATCACCCACGACTTTGGCATCGTGGCCCGCATGTGCGACCGAGTCGCCGTGATGTACGCCGGACGCATCGTGGAACAGTCCGACGTGGAGGACATGTTTGACCGGCCGGCCCATCCTTACACTGAGGCGCTGCTGGAATCCGTACCCGACTTGGACACCGACGTTGACATGCTGCCGTCAATCGAGGGTCAGCCGCCGTCACTGGACGCCTTGCCTCAAGGTTGCACCTTCGCGCCCCGTTGTCCCCACGCATGGGAACGCTGCAACGAATATCCGCTGGAATTCACAGTGGCCCCCGGTCACGTGTCGCGGTGCTGGAGGGCGGAATAATGGTTGCCACTGCTACTGAAACCACCGGATCTTCAACCGGCGCGGGCGAACAGCCGCTGGTCCGGCTGGAGGGTATCCGACGCCACTTCCCGGTATTCCGGGGCAATGTCCTCCGGCGGCGTACCGGGACCGTGAAAGCCGTGGACGGCATCTCGATCAACATTATGCCGGGCGAGACGTACAGCCTGGTCGGAGAGTCGGGCTGCGGGAAGACCACCACCAGCCGCATGTTGCTGATGGCCGATACGCCGACGGAAGGCAGTATCTATTACGATGACCGTCCGATGCACCAGTTCACCGGAGCCGAGCGGCGCAACTTCAAAGCCTCCGTGCAGGCAGTGTTCCAGGACCCTTGGAGCTCTCTGAATCCCAGGATGCGTGTTGATCAGATCGTCTCGGAACCGCTGATCACGCACCAGCGCCTCAGCCGTTCCGCGGTCCGTGCCCAGGTCCAGGAACTGTTGCAGGTGGTTGGACTGCACCCGTTCCACGCCGAGCGGTATCCCCACGAGTTCAGCGGGGGGCAGCGCCAGCGGATCGCCATCGCCCGAGCGCTGTCCACGCGCCCCAAGCTGATCGTGCTGGACGAACCGGTATCCGCCCTGGACGTCTCCATCCGCGCGCAGATACTGAACCTACTGAAGCAACTACAGGAAACCTACGAGCTCAGCTACCTCCTGATCGCGCACAACCTCGCCACCGTGCGCTACATGAGCCACACAGTGGGCGTCATGTACCTGGGCAAGATCGTGGAGGAAGCGCCGCCCATCGAACTGTTCACCAACGCTCAACACCCCTACACCCGCGCCCTCATCTCCGCTTCTCTGCCGGCCCACCCCAGACGCCAGAGGGAAGAGATAGTGCTCACTGGAGAGGTTCCTTCGCCGCTGAACCCGCCGTCAGGGTGCACGTTCCATCCCCGTTGTCCTTTCGTCATGGACCGATGCTCGGTAGACGTGCCGATCCTGACGGAATACACCCCCGGCCATGCTACCGCTTGCCACCTGTACGACAAAGGGGATGCCAGCACCTGCTAACAGCTGCCCGTAGCATATTCTCCGACTCCGCAAAGCGCCGGCTCCAGAGCAAACAGGAGCCGGCGCCGGTGTGTTCGCCAGATTCAAGCACTGGAATCGCTCACCGGGCAATATGCCTATACTGACGTGGATACCACTCCCCGACGTGCAATGGTCTCTCAATATCACGAGGTTTTACATATTTGAAACACGGATACCAATGTCCGGTGGAGTATAATTGGCGCGTCGGATTCGCCGATTCGGCGGATTGGATTGCGATTATCGCAACGTAGCGGGAGCAGATAGTTGATTCAGGCGAGCGAGCTGGCCCATCCGATCCGGTTGGTGCGCGGGATGTTCTACGGATGGTGGCTGGCCGTCACGGGCGCCCTGATCATGGTGATCGGCACGGTGCCGCTGTTTCAGGCCCTTTCGCTGTGGCTGCCGGTTCTGTCGCAGAACTTCGGTTGGACCCCTTTTCAGTTATCGTGGGCGTTCACGCTGACGCGCGTGGAAGGGACCGTGATGGGTCCAATCGCCGGCTGGTGCGTGGACAAGCTGGGGCCACGCAAGATGGTTGCCATCGGCCTCGTGATATTCGCCGGTGGTTTCATGCTGTTCAGCCGGACCGACAGCCTTTGGATGTTCTACCTGGCTTTCGTGGTGGTCAGCCTGGGGGCGGGCCTCGGTTCCTGGCTGCCGGCCAACACCGCGCTCAACAACTGGTTCCGGCTGCGCCGCTCAACCGCTATGTCCATACCCATGCTGGGTTTCGGCATCGGCGGCGTTTTCGTCGTGCCGTTGATGGCGTGGTTAATGGGTTGGGACGTCAAGGCCGGCGTGGAGATACCGGGCCGTCTCGGGTGGCAGAACACGGCGCTCCTGGTGGGCGCCATCGGCCTGGTGGCCTCGGTGCCCCTGGCCTTGCTGGTGCGGAACCGCCCGGAGGACTACGGCCAGCATCCCGACGGGATCGATCCGGAAACCGCGGCATCGGCCGGACGACAGCGCAACGCCAACGGCGGCTCCGTGGCGCCGGACTACACCTGGCAGGAAGCCATCCGAACCCGAGCTTTCTGGCTCATCACCATGGGGCACGCCAGTTCGTCCATCATCATCATCAGCGTGATGTTCTACCTGGGTCTCCTGATGGTGGAACGCGGGTTCGGGCTGGGGCAAATCAGCGGGGTCATTTCGGCGCAGACCGCCGTGTCTACGGCTTTCATTTTGGTTGGGGGAGTAGTTGGCGACCGAGTGCCTATCCGATTAGCAATCTTCGGTTTTTCTTTCCTGCAATCCGTCGCCATGGTCATCTTGCTGACCGCCGAAACGTTGCCCATGTTTTACCTGTTCACCGTGCTGATGGGCATCGGATTCGGAGGCAGGACCCCGCTAACCACCGCCATACGCGGCGTGTATTTCGGCCGCAGCAGCTTCGCTCGTATCACGGGCATTTCGATGATACCGATGAACATAATGTTCATCGTGGTGGTGCCATACGTGGCGTGGATGCAGGAGTTCATCACGGGCAGCTACACGCTGCCACTGGCTTCCATCGCGGCGGTGAGCGCGGCGGGCTCCATCATGTTCCTGTTCCTGGGCAATCCGCGCCTGTCCCCATCCCAGCGACGCCGCGCCGACGTGCAGCGGTTGGTCACGCAAGGCGCGAGCGGCGGGTCCGGCGGCTGACCCGCTCGGCGGGCAAGTATGACGGGGCAGCGGCTCTACTCGCGCGTCTCCGATTTTCTCCGAAGCGATAGCGACGGCAACCTGTTTTACGGGTGGCGACTGGTTGTCTTCGGCATTGTCATAATCCTGGTGGGGCGTGAACTTACCAGCGCGTTGGTTCACCCTCGATTCGTTGTAGCCTTTGCACTGGATTTCGGGATTGAGCCGAACTGGTGGCATCCCGCAGTTCTGGGAATTGCCGCTGCTACCAACTTTCCCGTGTGGGCAGTTGCCGGATGGGCCATTGACCGCTACGGGCCGAGACGGATGGTTCAAGTTGGCCTGCCTCTGGCCTGTATCGTCACCCTGTTAGCATTTGTGCAGGCCCCAGGACTTTTGACGCTTTCCTTCGCCTGGATAGGCACGGTGGGGTTGCTGGGTGCTTACCTGCCGACCCTAACCGCCCTCAACCATTGGTTTCGCCGCCGGCTGGTCATCGCGCTGGCGGTAATGCTGTTTGCAGTGGACGCGGGAGGCGCGATTATCAAGTCGTTGATTCCGCTCTTGGTCTTGGCGGTGGGGTGGACGACAACGGCGGCGGTCGTGGCTCTGGCAATTGCGGCCCTTGCGACCCCATTGTCCGGAAGAGTATTCAACGGGCCCGAGGATTACGGACAGCATCCTGATGGGACGGTAGCGGAGAGCGCCCGTACCTTGCCGGATTATGGCTGGAGAGAGGCCATGAAATCGCGCCAGCTGTGGCTGTTAATGGCCGCCGCGGGGTGTTTGTCAGCAACCGAAGCGGTCGGCAACGTGTACTTCGCCTACATCTGGTCCGACTTGGGCGTCACCCGCAGTACGATCGGCCTGGGTCTCGGCATTCAGGAATACACTGGCGTTATTTTCATCCTGGTCGGCGGGTGGATCGGTTACCTAATTCCAATCCGATACGCACTATCAGGATTTGCCGCCATTCAGGTGATTGGGACCAGCCTGCTTCTCTTGGGCATCGGCAGTCTGCCGGTTTTCTTCCTGGCCTCTGCCTTGGTGGGCATTGGAGTCGGGGCGATGAGAGCCTCGAAAATTGCCGTCGTTGGCATCTATTTTGGAAGGCGCAGTTTTGGGGCGAATACAATCATGGTATTGATCTTCACCTCGATAGCAGGAATATTAGCCCCACCCGCTGCTGGTGCGATCCTTGACGTCACCGGAGAGATAGCTTCGGTAATAGTTATTATCGCTATCGTCGCCGCCGCAGCCGCGGTGCTGTTTTTGGCGTTGGGTCAACCGAGGCTTGCCCCTCCCAGCATCGCGTGAGCGCTACGGACGATTGAACTTTGCCATCACCTCTTGGGCGAACAGGGCGAGCGTCTCCGACGGCGCCGGATTGGGAAATACCACGAAGAAGTATCGAATCCCGAACTCGACGTACTCGTTGATGCGGTCACAGACCTGCTCCGGCGAGCCGGAAAGGGTGTTGCGCAGCCGATCCGCCTGATACGTGGTTGCAGTCATCCCGGCCTCCTCCGCCAATCGTGCCACCAGCAGATCGTATTCCCGCTGCGTGGGCGCGATGATGCAGTCGGCATTGTGGGTCAGCTCGATGGCGGCGGGATCGCGGCCGACGGCCTCGGCGGCTTGGCGGATGATGCCCGCGTACCCGCGATGCTGCTCCACAGTGTCGTTGGAGCCAACATTGGCGATGTCGGCAGTGCGGCCAATGGTGGGAAGAACGTGGCGGGGGCCGTGGCCGCCGACTAGAACGGGCGGAGCGGGCGTCTGCGTCGGTTTCGGCTGGATGGACGCGCCGGAAACCTGGTAGTGCTTGCCGTCGTAATCAACGAACGGCTCCGTCCACAGCCGTCGGATTATCGTCAGCGACTCTTCGAGCATTTCGCAGCGTTCTCGGGTGGATGGGAACGGCAGCCCGCTGTTTATTGTGTCGCTGCGGCTGCCGCCGGCTCCGATGCCAAGGGTGATGCGGCCGCCGCTGATGACGTCCAGGGTGGCCGCCATCTTTGCCGTCAGCACCGGATGACGGTAAGGATTGGCGAGCACCATGGGCACGGCGCGGATTCGTTCAGTCTGCGCCAGCAGCGCGGTGAGCGTCGTCCAACATTCCAGAGCGTCAACGGTGAGCAGGTCAAACAGGCTGGCGGAGTAGTAACCCAGCCGGTCCGCTTCCCGCCAGATTCGCAGCAGGTCTTCGTAGGAGTAGCGGTACTGGTTGACTCGAACGTTGAATCTTACGGGCAGTTGATTCGCAGTGGCAGCCATGGCGTGGCCCGAAAAATGTAGGGGCGAATGAATATTCGCCCCTACGCAGTAAGCCGATTTGAACGGAATTACTTGGCGCCGTTGCCGTTCTTGAAGTGCGGAATGACTTCCTTGCCGAACTTCTCGATGGAGGCCATCACCTTTTCGTGGGGGATGGTCTCGGTCTGCATGATCAGCATGACCTGGTCGACGCCGATGTCCTCGTACATCTGGCAGGTCTTGATGCAGGACTCGGGGTTACCGGCGATGATGACGCCGCGATCCGACAGGGTCTTGCCGTCCAGCTGGGCGATGGCCGCCCGGGCAGCGCCGGGGCCGGCGTCCAGCGATAGGCCAACGTCCTGCGCCAACTGCTGGTGTTCCTCGTCGGACTGCCTGAGCCAACGGCTGAAATCGGCGGACAGGTGGTCCGGTACGCCGCCCCACGCTTCCAGCAATTCTTCGTAGGCTCCGATGCGGCCGGCGATATACGGCTTATCGGGACCGAAGAAGGTCTTCATCGACTCGGCGGCCAATTCCTTGGCGTAATCGTCATCGTCGTCGCAGAAGCCGTGGACGTTGTTGCCCCAGAACTCGGTGACGAACTCACCTACGGGCTCGCAGTCTTTGAGAGCGTCGCGGTAGATCTGCACCTTCTCCTTCAACACCTCGACGGCATAAGAAGCGGACGACAGCACGCCGATGCCCTTCTGGGCGGCCAGGCGGAAGCTGTCCTCGGAGGTGCAGGCCAGATAGAGGCGGGGGTGCGGCTGCTGGTAGGGCTTGGGCAGCACGCGACGCTTGGGCACGCTCCAGTTCTCGCCTTCGTATTCATACTCGTCCGAGGTCCAGATCTTGGGGAGCATGCTGATGGACTCGTTCCACAGGTTGCGGGTCTCCCGGGGGTCGATACCCAGGCCGGTCTGCTCGTAGGCGTTGGAGCGGCCCGTGCCGACCTCGATGCGGCCGTCAGTGAGCTGGTCCAGCAGCGCCACGCGCTCGGCCACGCGAACCGGATGGTGGTAAGGCAGGATGCAGACGCCATAGCCGATGCGTATCTGCTTGGTGATGCGGCTCAGGGCGCCGAACATGGCATCCTGCGACGGAGAACCGGAGAAGCCGGTCAGGAAGTGGTGCTCCACGAACCAGAGGTTGTCGAAGCCCACCTGGTCGGCGAGTTCACACTGTTCGAGGGTTTCCTTGTAGAGCGCGTTCCAGTCGATCTCGGTGCCCTGGAAGGGGCGCTGGCATTCGTAAAGCAAGCCGAACTGCATGGCAAATCTCCTGTGCTGCAAAATCGCGGGGTCGCCCGCTTCCGGTTATTCACCCCCGAGATGGGTACGAAAACCGCCCCGGGGCATGAACCGAGTCATGGCGGCAGTATAGCGCAATTGATACCGGTTGGCGAACGTTGCGGGCGCTAATGCCGCTACCTGGGAACTCAGCGGGAGGCGAGCCAGGCATGGTAGTTTTCTCGCATGTACTGGAGGTGTTCCGGGATATGTACGGCGTACACATCCAGCCAGTCGTCCAGCGTCATGTCCCCGTTTTCGGGGTGGTAGCAGGTGTGAGCCCAGGTCGTATCGGGCAGGGTCTTGATCAGGTCATAAGTCTGTTGGCGGAGGATCCGGAACAGCTCCAACGCCTCATCCACGGAACGCTCAGCATAGCCCAGCGCGCTGGCCCAGCCGTTTTCGTCGTATGCCATGAGCGGTTCGCCAGGCTCGGCGATGAAGCGGCGGCACCGAATGTAGCTGTTGGCCTCGCTGTCGGCGATATGGACCAGGTGCTCGTGAATGCTCCAGCAACCGTGTTCATCGCGGAAGTCCCACATTTCTTTGGGGAACTCCCGCAGTCCCGTGATAAGGGTCTCGTAGGCTGCGCCATAAGCGGCAATCTTTGTGGAGCGCGTTGCTGGGGACATGAGTCCCTCGGCCATCTTGGGCCGGGCGGCGTTCCAATATTGCCGAGAAGCCTACGCTCCGGGAGGGCGGTAAGTTACCGTCTTGCCGCACGCCTCGTCGATTTCTTCGGGAGTAATCAACTGGACGGTCGTGATGTTGAGGGCGCCGCCGGCGCCTATGGACATCGACACCGCGGCGGCAGTCGCCGTATCTGGGAGGTCGAAGGTCATGTAAAGATCGGCGCCGCCCAGGGCATAGTAGAAAGACTCCAATGCCCCGCCTTGTTCGCTTGCCAAGCCTTCAAAAACCTGGCGGCGCGAGGTTCCTCCCTCCTTCAACAATCCCTGGAAGCCCTCGGTAGTGTAATTGGCCTGGAAGAGGTACTTGGGCATCGGAGCGTCTCCCTATGTATCGTGTTTGCGAGTGGAGGCATTGCCTCCGAAATCGGCGGTCAGTCTATCATACCTGGGCTGACGCGACCGAGATTGGCCCGCCCCTTGCCGGCGGCGGCGATACGGGCGATAATCCGCCCAAGCAATGATCCCGGAGCGTTCACCCTAGGAGGCGAAACGCCATGAAGTACGACGTCATCATCATCGGCGCGGGATCAGCCGGCTGCACCATGGCGGCCAGGCTGACGGAAGACCCTGACCGTTCGGTTCTACTGCTGGAAGCCGGGCCGGACTACCCAGATTTCGAGCTCTATCCGGACGACCTCAAGTACGGCTACGACCAGACCGCCTCAGCGGTGAACGCGCCGCACAACTGGACCTTCTGGGCGCAGAACCCCGGTCAGGCCAACCCGATGCCCGTGCCTCGCGGCAAGGTAGTCGGCGGGTCGTCCGCCATCAACGGCCAGGTGCTCCTCCGCGGCGTCCCCGAGGACTACGACGCCTGGGCGGCCCTGGGCAACGACGAGTGGAAGTTCACCGACTGCCTGCCCTATTTCCGCAAGATGGAAACCGACGTTGATATCAGCGACGACTTCCACGGCAACACCGGACCCATCCCCGTCCGACGCCACCGGCAGGAAGACTGGCTTCCGGCGCAGGTCGCTTTCTGGAACGCCTGCCGCGACGCCGGCCATCCCCACGACCCGGACATGAACCACCCCGAGTCGGGCGGCGTCGGCCCGGTCCCGATGAACAACCCCAACGGCGTGCGCATGAGCACGTCGATCACCTACCTGCGCGAGGCCAGGCACCGCCTGAACCTGACCATCCGTCCCAACGTCACCTGTCGCCGCATCGTTTTCGAGGGCAAAAAGGCGGTGGGCGTGGAAGTGGAGAGCGGCGGTGAGGTCTTCACGGTCGAAGCCAATGACATCATCCTGAGCTCCGGCGCCATCGCGTCGCCCCAGTTGCTTTTGCTGTCGGGCGTCGGACCCGCCGATCACCTGCGGGAGATGGGCATCCCCGTGGTGCATGAACTGCCGGGAGTCGGCCAGAACCTGCGCGACCATCCCAACATCCGCGTTCCGGTGAAGGTGAAGGACGACTTTCCCCTGGACCCATCGGCCCCCCGAACTCAGGTGTGCCTCCGCTACACCGCCACCGACAGCCACCTGCGCAATGACATTCAGATCATGCAGTCCTCCTTCTCGTCGCCCATCGCCGGCGACCCACTGGAGGCCGAGGGCATTCGCTTCACCTGCATCCTGGAATTGGCAATCGGCTCGGGTCATTTGCAGTTGTCCAGCACCGACCCACACGATCAGCCGGCGTTGAACTACAACTACTTCCAGGAAGAGTTTGACCTTTCGCGGATGCGGGAGGCGGTCCGGGTGTGCGTCAACCTGCTGGAAAGCGACCACTACAAGGACGTCGCCGACGAATTGCTGGACCCGTTGCCGGCGGATTTGGAGAGCGATGAGACGCTGAACGACTGGCTCAAGCGCGTCGTCAGCACCTCCCAGCACATCTCCGGCACCTGCAAGATCGGATCGGCCGACGACCCAATGGCCGTGGTTGACCAGCACTGCCGGGTGCACGGCATGGAAAACCTCCACGTCGCCGACGCATCGGTGATGCCGGACTGCATCCGCGCCAACACCAACTGCACCACGATCATGATTGCCGAGCGAAAGTCCGACTGGTTCCGCGCCGGCGAATAAGCTCGATCCGACTAGGAGAAATTGCGATGACGACCACCGCTAGGGAAGTCCACGTTTACACCAACCCTGGTTGATTCAGCTGCCGGACGCTGGAAGAATTTCTGGCGACCAACGGTGTTCAGTATGAACACCACGACCTGCTGACCGACGAGGCCGCCCGCGAGGACCTGAAATCCAGGGGTGTCCTGTCCGCTCCCGTCACCATCATTGACGGGACGGAAGTAATCATCGGGTACTACCCCAAGAAGCTGATCCCAGCGCTGGGCCTGGACGATGCTCCCATCGACCTGTCGGGCAAGACGGCCTGGCTGGCCGACAAGTACCAACGGATATTGAAGGCGGCAGCGCGAGCGACGTGCGAGCTCTCGGAAGAACAGCTTGCTCAGCCGGTGCAGTGGCGGCCGGAAATGCTGCGGGATACCCTGCTGCACATCGTGTCTTTCCCCGAGTTGGCCTACACCAGCCGGACGCGCGGTTCGATGAACACCGACGACATGCGGGCCTGTAAGGAGAGCGTGTCTCACCTGACCAAGCCCGACGACATCGCATCGTACGCGCTCAAGGTGGCAGACGATATCACTGAGTTTCTCAACAGCGGCGACACCGAAGGGTTCGACCGGGTGGTGCCCGCCCACTATGGCGGTGAGGTCACCGTCTTGGAATTGCTCAACATAATCCTGAGCCACAGCACCCATCATCTCAAGCAGGTGTATTGGTTCATGGACGACCAACTGGACCAGCCGCCGAAGGCCCCCGCCTCCGAGGAGGACATGGATGGCATCTTCACACCGGCCCAGCTGATCTAGCATCGGCGCGAGGACAAAGTCATGGCCGATCCGCTCATCGCCCTCGACGAAACCCCGCAGGCGCGGGTGATAATCGCCGGCTGGCGGCGACAATGGTCAGACGGCGGCAACATCTCCAGTGGTATGCCCCGCTGGCTAATCGACAAGCTGTCGGCGAGACGCATCGGCCAGATGACCGAAGAGATCTCCAGGATGTGCTTCCCCTTCCAGGTTGCGGGCACCCACGATCTGTATCGGCCAAGGGCTGCTTTCGACGACGGCCTCCCCAGCCGTCCCATGCGATGGGACAACGGGTTCTGGGACGCCGGAGACGGTGTGGTCATCTTCCTCGGGGTTGAACCCTGGTATCGGATCGATCTCTACGGAGACGCCTTTTTCGAGGCCGCGGCGGCATTGGGAAATCCGAAGATTGCCGCCGTCGAGGGTTACAACGGTCCGGCGCCGCCCGAGTTGGAACGCCGGGTGTCCTGCGTGTACAGCAAGGCCTCCATGGTTGATGAGCTGCGCCAGCACGGAATGCTCTTCTCCAGCTACGGTTCCCAGCAACGGCAGGGGCCCACGGTGGGCATGGCGCTGGTCAGCATCGCCCATTTCCAGCATCCGGACGTGGAGATGGTGCGGGTCGGAGCCATGGCGCCCATGTTCCCCTTCAGCGGAGGCAGCGGGGGGCAGTTGGGTATTACCACCGACCATCGGGCTTTCTACGACATCATGCGCCGGCTGCGGGCCCTGTATTCATTGGACATCGATCTGTCCGACCTGAGGCCCCGGTACGAGGAAGAGGCAACGCGCCTCCTGGAATCGCTGGACCGGGTGGCTCAGCGCAACGACGAGGCCCGACGGTACATCGACCGGGTGCGCAATGATTACCAGTTCCAGCCCTTCGAGGAGCCCGTCGAACTCGACCCGAGTATCGAAGGGACACTGGCTGATATTCTGGGCCAGTTCGAACTGCCCGAGGAAGATGATGATAACCTGGCCGGCGCGCGCTGAGCAGGGGCACGAATATTGCGGCATCAAAAAGGGGCGGGTCTTGAACCCGCCCCTGATTGTTTGACCGTATTGTCGGTACTAATCGATTACCAGAACGGTGTTCTCACGGCCCTCGCGGCGCATTTCGGCCAGACCCTCTTCGGCGGTATCGAACTTGTCGTAGTAGAACTCGATGCCATTGCCGTCCGGGTCCTCGAAGTAGACGCTTCCGGTCATACCGTGATCGGTCGTGCGGTCCACCTTGACGTCGTGCTCCAGCAGCGTATGGTACAGGTCACGCAGGGAGTCGAAGTCTTCCACCTGCACGGCAAAGTGGTTGAGGCCGATGTTCCCCTTGCGGGTTTCCGGCGAATCCTCGGATGCCTGGAACAGGGCCAAATCGTGGTGGATTTCGCCGCAGGTCAGGAAGGTTGCGGTGGGGCGCGAGACAGCGATCTCGAAGCCCAGGATCTCGGTGTAGAACTTGGTGGATGCCGCCACGTCAGAGACATTGATGACGAGATGTCCGACTTGCTTGGGTTTAACCATTGCAGAACTCCTTTGTGATTGGATAGGGCGCCTGTTGGCGCAGAATATACGACAGCTGGCGTCGGCGGGCAAGACGCGGCGGATTTCCGCAAAGTCTAATCGGCCGCGGTTTGCTCAGGGGTAAGAATTACCTGCCCGGTTTCCGGCTCGTGGCGATGTATTAGCATCAGGTTTAGCCTGCCCTTAATCTCGCCGACTTCGCCGAACATAGTCAAAACGGTTTGTTCCAGCTTGGCCACACGTTCGGTCAGCTCGTCTAGCCGCTTATTGATGCCTTTAAGTTCGCCTTTGATCTCGCCGTTCTCTTTCGTCAGGCGAATCAACACGACAAACATCGCAATGAGCAGCAAGCCAATGAAGGCAAGGAATCCGTAAAGGATGTAATCGGACAACTCAATCGTTTCCATTTCAGAACTCTCTGGTGATGCGTTCGGCGCAGTATGGCATGACCGCCCGCGCAAGGGCAACCGGGCCGGCCTCGGGCTGCCGGCTGACTGATTAGATCTCGTTCATCCGCCGCACCATGGGCCGATACATCCAGCCGGCCAGCGATATCACCAGCAGAACGACGGCCCCGCTGGTGATCGCGGCAGACCAACCGTACAGCTGCGCCAGCCAGGTCAGAGGCCATGCTCCCAGGAAGTGGAATACGGGGGCGAGTTGCATCATCGCCATCATCCGGCCACGCATATCCGGAGCCGTCGTCAACTGCATCATCGAGCTGGACACCGGCCAGAAGCCTCCGATGCTGGTGGACCCCACCAAGGCCACCAGCATGCACGCGGCCCAGAACCACTGCGACCAGGCCATGGCGATCAGCCCGATGCAGCAGATCACAAGCTGAAGGTACATCAGGAGACCCTTATTCTTGGTGTCGCCCCAACTGGCAACCACCATGGATCCCATAAATGCCCCGGCGCCCCGGCACACCATGAATACCCCGGTTTGGAAGGCGTTCAGGCGCAGGAATTCGGTGGTGAAAGCAGGCACTACTTGCATGTAGGCCATGCCGAAAAAGCCAAACGTCGCTGACAGGAAGATCAGCACCGCCGCCATGGGGGTCCTGATGGCGTGGGACAATCCACCCACAAAGTCGCTGATGGGCGAAGAATTCCGCCGGGTCATTGAGGCGGGGCGGGCTACCATCATCAGGAACCCGATGCCCACCAGGTAACTAACCCCGTTGATCATGATCCCGGCCCAGGTGTCAATGTACTGGATCGCCCAACCACCGACCAGGGGGCCCAACATATTGCCGATCTGGCCTACTGAGGTGTGCAAGGCCACCGCGTTCATCATATCTTCGCGGGGAACCAGGTCCGCCGCGAGTGCGAACCGGGCGGGCATCTGCACGGCCATCAGGCCGCCCAGGATGAACACAACAGCGTACACGTGCCAGATCTGGGCCAGGCCGGTCAACGCCAAAAAGGCTAGGGTCAGCGTCACGACGGCGTTACCCAGGACGCAGCAGATCAGGAACAGTTTCCTGTCAACCCGGTCGGCGAGTACGCCACCAACGAAGGTGAAGACCAGGTTGGAAACACCGAAGAGGCTGACCGCCAGACCCAGCGCAGTCTTCTCACCGCCGAGGTCAATGATCAGGAAGCCGATGCCGAGGAACTGGATGCCCTGGCCGAAGGACTGCACCCCGATATTCAGAAAGAACCACCGGAAGTCCCGGTGGCGGAGAGCGGAAAACGCGCGCAGCCGTCCGGCGACGGCAACGGAGGCCATGGGCTACTGCCCGCCAGCTCCGGACCTTGTAGCCGAGAGCAACCGATCCACCAACTCGTGGAAGTCCGCTACCTCGAAATCAGGAAGGTAAACGGATTCCTCATTGGGGAGGTTGTAGCGGTTTACATAACCGGCCCGGAACCCAGACGCTCGCGCGCCGGTTACGTCAAACGAATGGGAGGAGATCATCATGATCTCGCCGGGCGCTTTGTCAAGGATGCGGGTCGCCGTCCGGTACACGGCCGGGTGGGGCTTGAAAACGCCGGCCTTCTCCACCGAAATTACATGATCGAAAGGGATCCCGACGTTGTTCGTCGCCATGCGCTCCAGGTAAGACTGCTCACCGTTAGACAGCACCACCAGGCCAAATCGCTGGCTGTCGACCAGTTTTCGCAGACCCTGGACTGCATCTTCAAACGGACGCAAATCGTCATACACAGCCATAAACCGGTCCACGGCGGTGTAGTCGAACTCCACGCCGTGGAGGCGCAGGCAGTAGACAAAGGACCGGCGGCAGGTTTCCAGGTAGCCGCTGTGTCCCAGCATATAGAGATTGTCCTGGTACTGCTCGATGCGCTGGCGCCCGCGCCAATCGTCCCAGAACCTGTCTGCCGTAACCGTCGAGCCGCGCTCGGCCAGGAATCTCCCGGCTGGCTCGGATAGACTTCCGCCCAGGTCGAGCACGGTTCCGAAGATATCGAAGACCAGCGTGTTGACCTGGGCGATCGGATTGTCGGTCATATCGGAAGACCTCAATGGGTTCAGGCAGGCTTGATGTTGTCAATGTTGGTCTGGTCGACGTTGATCTGACGTTTCACGCTGTCGAAGTACACGATCAGCCACGTCGCGGGTCCGATCGTCCGCTTCTCACGCACTTCGCCGATGTCTCCTGTGGAAATGCTGCGCACCGAAGAACCCACCGGAGATGCCATCACCTCGCGAACTTCGAAATCGGCGATGGCTTCGACTTTCATGCCCTTTTCATACAGGTCAAAACTCATTGGGATACCTCCTCGGGGGAATTCCAGCCAGCTCGAATCGAGGGGTCAACTGGCCCCGCAGTGTACGGCTCGCAGTTTCGGGAGTCAACGAGAGGCGCCGCTCATGAGCGCGGCCGATCCCACGGCCTTCCAACCTGCTAGACGACATAAGCGGCGCAGGGTATCATTTTCATGACATTCGACCCCGAACCCATTCTGGAGGTAAACGAGACCCATGAAAATCGTAAAGATGTCGGCGGTAGAAAGGACCGAGGGAACCGCTCCCCTGTTTACCGGGCCCGTGGGCCGGCAGGCCATCCTGGACCCGGACGACAGCAACAACTTCAACTTCGGCATCGTTCACTTCGGCGCCGGCGTCCGCAACAAATTCCACACCCACAGCGGCGACCAGATCCTCATCGTCACCGAGGGCACCGGCATCGTGGCCACCCGTGACGAGGAAGTGACGGTCACCGAAGGCGACGTGGCGATAATTCCCGCCGGCGAGGACCACTGGCACGGCTCCCGTGAGACCGCCATGTCCCACATCACCATCACCGTGAAGGGCAGCCAGACCCAACAGAACGAGGACTAAACCCCATAGGGCGTTTTTGCCCGAAAGGTAGGGGCGACCCGGTGGGTCGCCCCTGAATTTTGCCATTGCACGGGATCAGTGATGACGGTGACCGTGCCCCCCGTGGTCATGCCCTTGCCTGTGATCGTCATGATCCCCATGGTCGTGGTGATCCCCATGACCATCGTGGCCTCCGTGGCCGTGATCGTCGTGGTGGTCGTCGACGGGAGCCAGTTGGGGCAGGCGTACTATCGCCAGGATTACTGCCGCCAGCAAATACAAAGCCGCGGTGTAGTAGAAGAGGTAGTCAAAGTTGATCCCGTACAACCACCCGGCGATGAGAGGGGACGCCGCAGCCAATATGAACCGGGAGGTTGAGAGGAGCCCCAAAGTTGTTGCCGCCGTTCCCTCGCGCACAATGTCCATGGCGGCGGCGGTGAGGATGGGCTGGTCACTGAAGAGGAAAAGCCCCAGGCCTGCCAGAAGTACCGTCATCACCAGACGGTCTTCAGGCCCGTTGACCAATGGCGCCATCAGGAGTGTAACGACAGTCAGGAACAGCATTCCCGGTATCAGGACTATTTTGCGTCCAAATCGGTCGGACAGGTACCCCATTACAGGACTCGCGAGGATTCCCACTAACACCAGCAACCCGATGAGAGAACCGCGGATGAACAGGTTTTCAAAACTCCGATGCTCGGTAATGGTAAATCCCAGTTCGTCCACCAGGTACTGAGGCAGCATGACGAGGAACCCCAAGTAGGCCATACCGCGCAACCCCGCTACGACGGTAATGCCCCAAACCTGGGGATTGCGCACCAGCAATTTGGTCTCGTCAATCTGCATTCGCATGGTGCTGACGGCCCGTTCTTCCACTGCCGCCTGCGCCCGTTGCCCAATATCCCGAAACGCCCAAAACACCAGGAAGGCCAGGAAAATAGGCACCGCGGCGTAAATGGTTATGATGGCCTGCCAGGCCAGCACTGCCAACAGCGCCCCAGTGATCACGGGCCCGAGCACATCGCCGATGTTTCCGCCGACGCCGTGGAAGGACAGCACCGCACCACGCCGATGGGTGAAGTGGGATGATAAAGCCGCCATAGCCGGCAGGTGCCAGACGGACGCGGCAATGGCGACTACGGACATGCCTATTATCAACAAGGCGTACCCCACGGGGTTGAAGGGAGCGGCCGCTCCGGTCGCTACAGCCGATGCCTCCGGCGCAACCCATGCGCTGCCCGGCACCTGCCATCCGGCCGCCGCCATCAGCAGCCAGCCCACGCCGAACAGGGCCATACAGACAGCCATTACCCAACCCCAGTAGCGTCGCAGGGCATCGGTAAGCACGCCGCCGGGCAACGCCACCACACCGGAGGCGATTTCACGGGCGGATTGGATGCTGTTGACGGCGATTACGCTGCCACCGAGGAGCAGATCTCGGACCTCCGGCAGCACCACGATGAAACTTTGGGCGATGGAGTGAAAGACCCCATGCCCGCTGGAAAGGCCGCCGATGATGAATGCCGCCCCCCTCCGGAAACCGGTCCGGCCTTCCACTACTGATGGCGCCGCGTGATGATGATGTGCGTGGGCCATGGCCACCTCCTGGGGGAATTGATGAGAGACTAATCTACGGAACCGCCGGGCAAGCGGGACAGGCCGGGTACCTCGGCCGGGCTCCGAGAGAGACTCCGCCGGATCCTGGACCAGCCCAGGGCAACGACGAACACTGCCGCCGACAGCAGTACGACACTGGCGCCGGAAGATACGTTGATGAAATAGCTCATGTAGATGCCAACAACCGAGCACATTATACCGATCAGGGTGGACAGTATCGTCATCTTTACAAAGCTGTTCGTCATCAAACGCGCCACGATGGGGGCGATGACGACGGCAGCGGCGATCATGGTGACGCCCAAGACACGCATGGAAACCACAACCGTGCCGGCCAGCATCAGGGCAAATATGGCGTCCATCCACGCGGTGGGAATCCCATAGAACCGGGCCACGTCGGAGTCGAAGGTGTTGAAAAGAAACATCTTGTAGGCAAAGAAAAAGACGACCGCCACCGCAACGACGACCACTGCAATGGCGATGATGTCGGCTCTCTCCACCGCCAGCACGCTTCCCCACAGGGCGGCTTCGAAGTCCTGAGTGAAGCCGTGACTGCGGCTGATGATGGCGATGCCCAGGGCGAAGCTTGCGGTAGTTACGATGCCAATGGCAGCGTCGGAGCCGATTGGATTTTTGCGGGTGGTCCAGGCAATCAACAGCGCGGACAGGAACCCCCACAAGGTGGCGCCCACAAAGAAGTTGAACGACATAGCCGAACTGACCACCGCGCCGCCAAATATGGCATGCGCCAGGCCGTGACCGATGTAGGACATGCTGCGCAGCACGATGTACGTGCCCATGAAAGCGCACAAGCCGCCCACGAGGAAGGCGGCTATGATCGCACGGACGAAGAATCCGAACTCAAAAGGTTCAAGCAATACCATTACACGAAAACACAGAATAAGATGGGGGGCATGATATCACCGAAATCCATTGGCAAACGACCGCCGTAACGGAGTAGCCAAGCCAGGATCAACCGGCGTCAACCCTGGACTATTCGGAATCGCTGCGATGATGATGATGCTCCGGCACGTTTCCGGAGGTGGGGTGGACGTGCGACATCACCGGCTCTCGGTGGCTATCGTCCGGGATGGTGGACAGAGGCTCGCCCCCGTTGCGATCCATCCAGAAGTGCGCGCTCTCCGCGACCAGCGTCATGCCTTGGTACTGGATAACCGGCATCTCGGCTCCGTACACTTCTTGCAGGATGTGGGGCGTGATCACGCGATGCGGCGGCCCGTCGGCCACTATGGAACCGTTCAGGCAGACGATGCGGGGCAGATGCACGGCGACGGCGTTGATCTCGTGGGTGGTGAGTAGGATGGTGACGCCGGCGTGGTTGAGGTCATGGAGCAGGTGCATCACGTCGTCACGGGTCTTGAGGTCGACGCCGGACGTGGGCTCGTCAAGAAGCAGCAGATCGGGACTGCTGGCCAGCGCCCGGGCCAGGAAGACGCGTTGCTGCTGTCCGCCGGAGAGCTGGCGGATGTGCCGCTTGGCCAGATCGGCGATCCCCAAGCGCTGCATCATGTCATAGGCCAGTTCCTTCTCGTGCTTGCGATACCAGGGCAGCCACGGGTTGGCCATAGTGCGACCCATCATGACCGTCTCCTCGACCGTGACGGGGAAGTTCCAGTCGATGGTTTCCAACTGGGGAACGTATCCGGCTCGGTTGCTGCGTCTTCGGACCGGCTTTTCATTGACCCGCACCTCGCCTTGCTGCACGTCCACCGCCCCCAGGATCACGCGCAGCAGCGTAGTTTTGCCGGATCCACTGGGCCCCAACAAGCCCACGAAATCACCGGGCATGATCTTCAGGTCCACATTCTCCAGCACCTTCGACCTGTTGTAGCCGGCGATGACGTTGCGCAATTCCACCACGGGCCGGGCGTCCGGGTCGGGCCGGTGGAGGTGCGCCAGTTCTGGCGGGTGCAGCATCGTAAGTTACCTGATCCTGATTGCTCTTGGCGACGGGATTACTGAGGATAGACGGCCTTGGACACGCCGTCAAAGACCGGCGATATATCAACGTTGTCGAGGGCCGACGCGTCTCCACCCAGAGCCGGGATCATGATGCGCAGGTTGGCGACTTCCAGGCCGAGGTAGCTGTGGTCGGGATCGCCCGGCGCGCCCGGCAGGTCGTCGTCGGAGAGTTCGTCGATATATGCGGCTCCGGACTCGGCGGCGATGGTCCGCATGACATCACTGGGGAAGACCTCCGAACCGAACACGGCGGGGATACCTTCCTCCTTGATCTGGATGATGAGATTGGCAACGTCGCGGGCCGACGGTTCGGAGAAGTCCGACGGTTGGACGGCGCCGATGACGGTGAGGCCGTAGCGATCGGCGAAATACGCCCAGGAGTCATGGTAAGTAAGCAGTTTGCGGTTCTCTGGCGGGATCGTGGGGATGATGGTCTTGATGGCTTCGTCCAGTGTGGCGATGCGCCCCGCAAAAGCGTCATAGTTGGCGCGGTAGTAATCGGCATTGGCTGGATCCCTGGCCACCAGGTTGTCCCGAACGATCTCGGCGTAGCGGAGCGTCAGGATGGGGTCGGGCCACAGGTGGGGATTGGGATGCCCCCCCTCTTCGGGGAAGGAGAAGTCGAACTGCCACTGGTCGCGGGTGATAGTCTGCTCACCCAGGCTGACGATAGAAGCGCCGGGCTTCAAGTTAGCCTTGGCCATTTCCAGGGTAGGTTCCTCGAGGAAAAGGCCGTTAAGGAAAATCAGGTCGGCGCCCGAGAGGGCAACCGCCACCGCTGGCGCGGGCTCGAAGGTGTGGGAGTTTACGCCCTCAGGCACCACACCTTGCAGCATGATGCGGGTCCCCCCAATGTTCTCCACGATGCTGGTAATGGGAGACACGGTGGCCACCACGTTGAGTGGGCCGGATGCCGGCTGGGCGGGAACTGTCGGTTCGGACGCTGCTGATGGCTGCTCCGCGGCGCACGCTATGGAGGCTACTGTAGCCAAACCGAGCACCAAAAATATGCAAACTTTCGTAAGAGACATCAGTTGCTCTCCCTTTAGGCGCGGAAAGTCTTAATATGATCAGGAAATTATCTGCTACCCGCCTGTCAGCCGGAGTGCTGGCAAATGGAGCAGAGGCCGCCGATCGTGATGTTGTCCAAATCGGGCGTAAACCCGAATTCCTGCTCCAGGCGTTGGCTGAATTCCGCCAAATAGGCGGGGCTCAGGGTCTGCACCGCGTCGCATTCGGAACAAACCATGTGGTTGTGGCGATTGTGGTGATCGGCCAGCTCGAAGTGGAGCTTGTTGCCAATCACCACCTCCGTCACCACGCCGAGGCGCTTAAGCAACTGCAAGGTGCGATAGATGGTCGCCAAATCGACGTAGGGATGCTGTTCCTTGGTCAGGTTCCACACCTCATCGGCGCCGATATGGCCGGGCCGGCCGGCGACGATGTCCAGTACGGACAGACGCTGCGGGGTCATTCGGTAGCCTTCGGAGCGCAGGCGCGCTACTGCCGATTCGTGCCCAGACATGCGCATACCACCGTTATTGCATGGATTTGCGATAACCAATTATAGCATCGCACGTGCCGGCGTCAACCTTCATCGTGCTAAAATTCGCCCATGGAGGAAGTTCAACCCGGCCAGCGCGTTGGAGAAGTGACGGCGTCGCAATCGCAACGCATCGAGGCGCAATGCTACCAGGCACATGCAGCGCCTCCGCTGGGGTCGTTGGTCCGGATCGGATCCCCTCCGGTCTACGCAGTAGTGCAGGACGTCCGACACGAACCGCTGGACCCCACGCGACCGCTCACCCCCAGGGGGGCGGACCTGGAAACGGAAGACGAGGTGTACGCGGCCAACCCCCAACTGAGCGCCATTTTGATCACGCGCTTTACCGCGGCAATCGTCGGTTATCAGGACGCTGCGGGCATCCGTGCCGGTCTACCGAGCCTGCCGCCTGACCTCCACTCCTTTGTCTTCCTTTGCGATGCTGGGGATTTGGCACACTTTGGCAACGATTTCGCATGGCTGCGACTGCTGCTGGATGAACGGTCACCGGGATCCGACACCGCAATAGCCAATTTGCTCCGCCAAACAGCCGCTGCCAGGGCAGATTCCCGGAGGTTCCTGCTCGGAGCCGGCAAGGCGCTGGCGTCGGAGTTGTCCGGAGAGCCTCACCGAATGCGAGCCCTGTTGCGTGTGGTAGGCCGATGATGCTGATGGACAGTTTCGGCAGCAACGGCGCCAGCCCGGCGGAAGCCCGCCGCCTGGGTCAAGTCGTCGGCGGTTCGCTTTCCCGCGGGCTGGACGTCCGGCTGGACGGCTACGGCGCGGGCACCGAGGACGTGGCGGTGGGATCCTTCGTGACCATCCAGGGACGCCGGCAACGCTATTTCGCCGTGGTAACCGACGTGGAATTGCGGGCCGTTGACGACGGCGTACGCCATTTTCCGCCGGCTTTCTCGACGGACGATGTCGACGCTGGAGATTTCACCGCTGAGGTCATCGCGGGAACGTTGGCTTACGGCCAGCTGTCAGTGATGCCAAGCATGGCCGTCCCTGTTGAAAGCGCCCAACAGGGTACTGCCGAACAGGCGAAGACTATACCGGAGCATTTCGCGCCGGTATTCGCGGCGTCCCAAGCCGACATCGATGCGGTGTTTCGGGCCCGGGACGGAGACTTCGCGTTGGGTTCGCCGCAAGGCATGGAATCGTCGTTGGTACGGCTGGACCTGGCGGCCCTGGCCAACCGGTCAGTGGGAGTGTTCGGCGCTTCCGGAACCGGCAAAACCTTCCTGGCGAGGATGCTGCTGGCCGGGCTGGTAAAGCAAACCCAGGCCGTTTCGCTGGTATTCGATATGGAGAGCGAGTACGGCTGGCAGGGCCAGGACAACGACCGGGGTCGCCAGGTGAAAGGGCTGAAGCAGCTGTTCCCCTCCCGGGTCGTCACCTTCACCCTGGACGAAGCCAGCAGTCGCCGCCGCGGGGTTACGCCCGACGGGATAGTGAGCATCGGTTACGACGAGGTCGAACCGGCGGACATCGAAGTGCTGCGGGAGTCGCTGAACCTGTCGGAAGTGGCCGCGTCCACCTCGTGGAACGTTGCCAGGCACTTCCGGGAGAACTGGCTGCGCGAATTCATGGCGCTGAACGCTGCTGATGTTGGCGATCTGGCGGCAGAAATCGGCGTCAACCTGTCGGCACTGCAAACGCTGCATCGCCGCCTGCTGTCCTGGGAGCGGTTCGAATTTCTTGCCGACATGGGGCAAGGGAGCGCCAGCGCCGGCGGCATCATCGAACAGCTGGAGCGCGGCAACCACGTGGTACTGGAGTTTGGACAGTACGGACGCAACACCGCCGCATACGTACTGG
>DAOUHZ010000005.1:0-15899 GCA_034428455.1 Dehalococcoidia bacterium | reverse complement strand
CCAGTTGTGCGGCTCGACGCTGGGCAGCGCGTAACGCCCGCTGCTGGTACTGATTTTCGTAGTATTCGGCGCCCACGTCCACGTAGTCCTGGCCGTAGCGCAGCATGGAATAGATGAGCCGTGCCAGCTTGTGCGCCGTGGCGGTGATCGCTTTGGGCGCGCCCAGTTGGGCCTCGATCTCCCGGTCGCACTCGGCGATCTTGCCCTGATAGAAACGGTACAGTTCCAGGGCCTGGGTCAGCTCGAAGATGTGCTCCTCTCGCCAGTGTCCTTGCAGCGACTTGGCAATGGTGGCCTCATCCGCCCTGATCCGCTTGTCGCGCAGCCGCGCCAACTGGCGCGGGTTCCGTTCGCCGGCCACGATGGCTTCGATAATCGCCATTCCTGTCTTGCCGGTGATGTTGCTGATGACGTGCTGGAGCTTCACGTTCATCTGGGTCAGCGCCTTCTGCATGTGCTGAATGTGGTGAGATGCGTACTCCACCAGCATGGCCCGCTGGCGCAGGTAGCTGCGCAGACGCCGGATGTCCGCCTCGCTGACAGCCTACACGTGCGTCGCCCGCCCCGTCAGTTAGTTTCCTCTGTACGGCCCGAACCCGGGCATAATGTTGCTTTGCGCGTTCAAGCGGCGCAGGCGAGGGAGCGGACGTTGAGGGGCCACGTCAGGACGCCGGGGGCGTCTCCTCCCCCGTCTCCGCCATTCCCTGACATTGGATGACTCCCTGGGGCGTCGTCCAACTGCGGCGCGTGGAACGGCCGCCGCGTCGCCTCGCGCCTCTCTTTCCGGCCCTCAGTTCGAGGGTGTCGTGGCCTGGCGCAGCGCTGAGAATTTGCCCTCGCCGTTGTCGCTGACCGCGCGGATGCGGAAGTACAGGGGCGTTCCGGGGCTCAGGTCCTCTACGGTGTATTCCGTCTGGTCACCCGGCACGCTCACGGCGTCCAGCACGTTGTCAAAGTCGTACAGCTTTTCCCCGTCCCGGTACACGTACAGCACGTAGTAATTGATCTCAGCGCCGTAGGCATTGGGCTTGCTCCAGGTCAGCTTGATCCGGCTGGAATCCACGGCCCGCGCCGTCAGGCCCGGCGCGGACGGCGCCCCGGCATACGTCCTGGCGTAGTTGATGTGGTGATCATCCCACTCGCTCCAGCGGTTGCCGCCGTTGGTTGCCCGCAGCAGGTAGTAGTAATAGTAACCCGGACTTACGGAGTGGGTGTAGGACCGCGCCGACGCCCCCAAGGAGATCGCGCGGTAGCCCGGCGGGTCCGCCAGGGGGTCGCTCTGATCTTCCGGAGCGACGTCGCACGGGTCTTCCTGCGCTCTTTCCGGCACCCGGCACCACAGCAGCCGGTACCCGGTGATGTCTGCCCCGCGGTCGTAGTAGGGCGGTTCCCAGTAGATGCGGATATGGTTCGACCCGTCGGCTTCCACCGACATGAGCCTGGGCTCGTCCGGCGGATCCGCCGGCACCTGCACCCGAACCGACCGCGACCACGGCCCGACCCCGTCGTCGGTCACCGCGCGAACCCGGTAATAGACTTGCGCTCCCGCGTGCAGGTGATGGCCGGTGTCCGTGTAGGTCAGGTCATCGACACCCGCCCCGGTGGTCGTCAGATCGCGCCACTGGCTGTTGTCCTGGGAGTATTGCAGTTCGTAGCCGGTGATCTCCGCCGAGCCGGACAGCTGCCTCCACTTCAGGGTGACGTGGCCTGATGCGGTGTCGTATTGGGCCGTCAGGCCGCCCGGCTCTCTGGACGGCGCACTCTCCGAGGCCGTGGTCGCCGAGGCGGTGTAAGACCAGACGCTCCAGCGGCCGCCGCCGTTGCTGGCGCGCACCCGGTAGTGCCACGTCTCGTTCGGTTGCAGCCCGGTATGTCGCCAGGACCGCGTGGAACCGGAGAACTTGCGCCCACTGCGCCAGGTCTCCGCGGACGGATTCTTTGCCCATTGCACTTCGTATTGGGAGATGCGCGACCCATCGAAAACATACGGCTCTTCCCAGGTGACCACGATGGCGTTGGGACCGTCCGCCGTCACGCCGCTCAGCGACGGCGGGTTGGGCGGGGCGATCTGCGTGGTGGCGGAGACCACCCGCGACCACGCCCCTTCGCCCGCGCTGTTCACCGCCCGGATGCGATAGTAACGCCTCGCGTTGGATTGCAGCGCATTGTCGGTGTAGCCCGTGGCGTCAGCGCCCAAATCAACCAGCCGGCTCCAGCTTTCCGACGAGCCGTCGTCGGAGAACTCGATCCGGTAGCCGGTGACGGGCTTCCCGTTGTCCCGGGGCTTGTTCCAGGTCAGATCGATCTCGTAATCGGAGAGGGCCCGGGCGCGCAGGGTGGGCGCGTCGGGCGCGCCGGCCTCCGTCTGCCCCATCACCTGGTTCGACCACAGGCCCAGGCCGCTGCTGTTCCGCGCCGCCACCCGATACCAGCGCACGGCGCCGACGCTCAGGCCCCGGTGCTTGAAGTTGCGCACGGACGACGACGTGCTGCCCGCGTTGCGCCAGCTATCCTCCGCGCCGTCGGCCGACCACTGCACCGTGTAGCCGGTGATGTCCGAGCCGCCCGGGTCCGCGGGCGCGTCCCAGAATAGATCTATGGCGTTGTTGCCGTCGGCCTGCGCTTTGAGGTTGCGCGGCGGGCCGGCCAAACCGGCCTCTTGCTGCTGGGGATTGCGGACCTGCACGCTGCTCCGCGACCAGGGGCCGGCCACCCCGGCCTCGTTCACCGCCCGCACCCGGTAGGCCCGGCGACCGGTGGGCGCCGCGTCCCAGTACTCGTTCCCGATCACCACGTCGCCCAGCGGGGCCCATTCGCTGCCGAGCCCCTGCACCTTATAGCCCACCACCGGCAGGCCGTACAAATACTCGACTTCGTCCCACATCACCGTGGTGGTTCCGGTCTGCGTCCTGGGGTTGCCCGGCGCGCCCGGCCCGACGCCGCCAGTTCCCTTCACCGCCGTAATCTTGGCCGTGTTGTTGGCGGGTGGGTCGTAGATCGTGCCTTCGTGCCAGCTGCCCCCATTGGCGGTATCCGCCACGCATTCCGTCTCGTTGTCGTGGGCCAGGGTGCTGCGGTCGCTGGCAATGCAGACGTTGTACGAGTTGTCGGTCAGGCTGATGGTCGCCGTGGCCGGCTCCTCGGGCGCGCCGCCTTCGTCCTTCAGGATGAGGGTCAGCGTTACTTCCTCCGGTATGCCCTGGGAGCGCCGGTAGTCCCCGAGTTTCAACCCCCGCAGGTCCCACACGCCGTTGTCGTAGGCCGTCCCCTCGCTGGCAACGTGATCCTCCACCAGCGCCCCCGGTGGCAGCTCGATCTTGACGGTGGCATCCGCCGAGTTCTCCGGGCCGTTGTTGACGGCGCGGATGGTGTACGCGGTACGGCCAGCCGGCACATCGCCGGCGGCGCCGGCGAGCACTTTCAGGTCCTGCATCGGGCCGACGTGAAAGGTGTAGGTCTCCGTATCGCAAAAGCCGTCGTTGGTGCTGTCGTCGTCAGCATCGCAGTCGCCGTTGCCACCATTGTGTTTGGCCCTGATCCGGTAGGCAAACTCATAAGTGCCCAGCTTGCTGAATTCAGCATACACGGCAAAATCACTGCCCAAACTCGATGCGCCATCGAACATGTTTCCATTGGTGGCGGCATTGAAGATCACGAATGGGGAACCGGTGTTAAAGTTACCCCAAACGGAAGCCTCTCCCGGGCCTGACACATCCACCTTGGAATTTCCGACTTGGAAAGCCGGGGCTTGGGGGTGCGGTTCACCCCAGACAGTCGTATCCACAGAGGTGTTGATTGAAAGAACGACCCCCGGTCTGGCCTGATTACCCGGTATGCCGTTGAACTGGGCGAAACCTGTAGACCAAACCAGCGCGGTGCTGCCAGTTGTACTGCTCAAGGTCCGCCCCGACGGATCCGGGATATGCACCACCACCTGGCTCGGTTGAAATACCCCGCCGGCTTGCGATGCTGTCGTAGCTTCCTGAGCTATCAGTTCCAGAGAGTCGCTTTCGTGGCACGGGGCAGCGGTTTTGCCGACACAGTCGTACCAGGTGAACAGGTCAACATCCCCGCTGTCCAGCACCACCTGCTCCCCGGCAGGCGCCGCGCCCAGGCAAACTTTGGCCACGTTGTCCGGTACCTCGTCGTCAAGTTCTCCAACACCTGGCGGGGGATTCCCGGTAAGTGTCGCGGTCAGGCACTGTTTATTCACGTCGGCGCTGCTTGCCACGGTAACCGGCAGGGTAAGGGTAACGGAATACGTCGGTACTCGTAAGCGATCCGATTTCAGTGTGCCGATATTGAACACACCATTGCTGTACCTCACCGAATCTGGCTCGTCAGGCGGGTCGTAACTTGGCATGCCGGTGACGGTCAGGCCGTCAGTCAGTTCAATATCAACCGTCAAGTCAATCGGCGGAGGGACGGCATATGTAGGAGAATATGGGCTTGCTCTGTCTGCGGTGATGGTGAAATTGACGGTCTCCCCCGGCGCAGGGCTTGGTTCGTCCACCGACACGGCGACTGAATAATTTCCTCCCGCCTGTATGTACTTTGTACTAAATGGTTCGTAATTGTATGCCCAGACCCGAGCTTTGTTGTTTTCTTTGCGGTGGCCACTCTCGAAGGAAGACGTGGTCACCTCTCCCGAGTATTTATGCACGAATAAACGATTGTCAAATGGTTCATCAACTCTCGACCTATGTCTCACTTTAACCAACAGAGATTCACCTTGCAGTTCCCCGAGCGCGGGAATCGACCAGCGGAGGGAATAGCTATCGTTTTCCAGCGACACGTTCCCGACCGGTACCCCCGATAGCGACGGCTGTAGGAAATAGCTTGAGTTCGCGGGGTACACAATATTCACCACGACTTCAACGTCATAAGCGGTTGTAGACCCGTGGTTCACAACGGTAATTGTTTGACCGTGAGATCCTGGTGCTGGCTGCACTGTGTCGGGAATTTCCAGGGTTAAACCCACGTCCACGTAGTCGTTACCATCCCCCTGGGCGTAAGCGACGCGCTGGTCCAGGAACTCCCCGGTCAGCACGGCGAAGACGGCGCCGATCGAAATCAACCGGATAAGGTATTCCCATCGCGTGAACATCCTTCGTACTCCAGGGCGTGTATGTGCCAGGGTAAGATTTCGCCCACCCTCGGCGACTGTTGCATTTTTGGATTTCAGGGATCTGAATCAACCTTCCCCCACCCTCATTCCGGTGAAGGCCGGAGCGAGGGTGGGGGTCGGTTAAGCAACCATTCACCTGCCAGCAATTGCTGGTTAGGCGCAGGCGGGAAAGTATATCGACCTCACCCGCTCGCGTCCTTGAGGCTTCGGCTACTACCAGGTCAAGGCCGGGAAACCGGAATGGACGTAATGGGACTTGCCGTTGGCATCGGTGTAAGTCACATGCACCTGGAACTTGCGGGTGCCCGGCGTGCTGTAGGTAACGGAGTACGTGGGACTGTTGTCGCCCACGGCGTGCCAGGAATTGGTGGGGAGGTCGAACAGGGTCCACGAATATCTGACGACGGTATCCCCGCTCCGCAGGTTTGAAACCGTCGCCTCACAAGTGCCTGTGTGCCCCACCTTTTCGCAGGAGGCGGTTACCCTGACCGTCTCGGCCACGTCGGTGATCGAGATAGGCACCGCGATAGAACTGTCAATCACCTGATGATCGGGATCATCGGGATTGCCGTGGGCGTCCTTGCCGTCGCTCACGTTCAAGACAACCTGGTACGACGCTTTGGTCTCGAAGTCGAGATCAGCGCTCCCATGCACCCGGATCTGGGCGCCCGCGGCCACACTCTCCACCATGAAACTGCTGGCATCGTTGCCAGTGAGGGTGTAGGTCAGCGTATCGCCGTCCCCCGACAGCGCCGGTATCGGGTCACCCACGGGATGTTCGTGAGGAGTGTTTTCCGGAACTGACCGTGCTACTGAGAACAACGGCTCTACGTTGGGGATGCTCGGTACCGTGACCGTGTCCATACCCATGTTGTTGCCCGATTCCTTGTCCGGCACCGGCACATCGAAATTGTCGCTCCTGGTGGTCACGGCCTGCGTGGCGGAAATCTTCGCCTTCACCTTGAGTTCCTGCCCGCGAGTTCCCTGAGCTACCCTCGCCTTGAAGTCCAAGGTGACCGCCTCGTTCTTTGACACGATGCCCACGGACCAGGTATGCGTCGGTTCGAATTCCGGCGTTTCGCAGGCGCAGGTATTTTCCGACTCCTCGTCATCGGACGAGTCGTCATCGGACGAGTCGTCATCGGCGATCGCTGCGAAGGTTCCAAACGTCCGCTCGTGGGAGACGTACTCCAGGCCATCCGGCAACGCAACGTCCACCTTGACGTTGGGGGCCTCGTCCGGGCCGTAATTGCTGGCCCTAACGGTGATGGCAACGAGATCGCCCGGCGCGGGGCTTTCCGGCGTCGCCGTTACTGTGACGCCCACGTCGGACTCTGCGCCCACGTGGAGAATGTACGTCCGCTGGTCGTCGTTAACGCTAGGCTCCTGGCTTATAGGATTGTCGTGGGTTCGGTTAGGGTAGCCCGTGATGTGTACCTGGAATTCGTAGGTGCCGGGGCTGGTGAAGAACCACATGGGGCGGTTGTACCCCCCCGGCGATACGTGCACCTTGCTGACGCTCGCGTCGAACGAATTCCAGAGGGGCTGCTCCTCTTCCATTGGGCCGCCCTCTCCAGGGGCGTCGTACACGAGCACGTACCTCGGGTCCTGCCTGTCGATATCAAGTTGGTGGACGTGGTCAAGGTGGTACACGATGCCGCCATTACCTTGATCGTCAATGCCAATCCAGTCCCCCTTGTTGAGCAGGGCGGCGGAGAAGCTGAGGCACAAATCAACGTGCTCGGAGCTGCCGTCGGGAGGGCACGCCGGCAGCGCCCACACGATGCGGTCGGCCTCACCATCGGGATTTTCCGCATCGTCGGCATCCCACAACGCCGGATACTTTGAGCTTGGATAGTTGGTTTCGCTCAGGGTGACCCTGGCGCTGTTCGGGATGTGGATGACGGTTTCATCAATGTTGATGTTGGACGCGGTGCGTACATCGCTGGCTGCGGTGCTGCCCTGCGCCGGAACGTGCCTAACCGTCGGCGGGCAGGAGGAGTTGGTCAGCTCCAGCTCTTCCGGGTTCCACCACACGTCAAACAGGGCGATGTGGCCGGAATCGACCGCGGGTGCCGCCACTTCGGGGCAGGCCGGCTCCGGGGGGAAAGTTCTCGGGGTGGGTGTGGGAGAGGGTGTGGCTGTTGGTATTATTTGCCCGCTGGGTCGGTCGTGTGCCAAGTGTCCGCCACTGACACCGTCCAGGGTGCTTGCGGTGGTGGCCTGGGCTGGGTTGCCGCCGGCCAGCAGCATCGCGGCTGCGACGGCAACGATGGCCAGGGCGGCCACCGCGATTACGGAAAGTTGCGCTGGTTTTCGGTACATGGTATTCATACCGTTGTGTCTGACTCCTTTTTGCAGGGGTTTCGATGCAGGGGGGCAGCGGGTTTCAGCCATTGCTGCTCCCCATTTCTATTTCTCGCCGGATTGTTTCGCCTTTGGGCGCCCCGGCGACGTTTTTCGACTCGCGCGCGGATGGATTCGCATTTCCGGCGCATTGTTCCCGCGGGCCGCCTCCGGGGGCCCGGCTGAGGAACGTCGAACTCACCAGCAATGTCGTTTCCGGGGTCGCGGCGAACGCGGCCTCCGGGCTGACCCCGATAGGGCCTGATTTCTGAAAAACGGGCATTTCGAGATACGGTATCAACACGTCTGATTGCTCAAAACGGCACATATGATACACTATGCCGTGTGAAATGGTTGTCAAATTTTCGGCAATTTTGCATTAATTCTTGTCCAATTTCATGTCCCAATTTAGGTGAATAATGATACCCACCGAAGGCGAAGCCTTGATTCAGCAAAACGCGGCCCTGCGCGACCGGCTCCTCCGGCTCAGCGAGGCGAGCCTGCGCATCAACGAAAGCCTGGACTTCGACACCGTGCTGCAGGGGGTGATGGACTCCGCCCGGTCGCTGACGGGCGCCCGCTACGGGGTGATCATCCTCCTGGACGATGCGGGCGAACCCCAGGACCTGCACTTCTCGGGCATGACCGAACTGGAGGCGGAGCTGTTTCAGCAATTGCCGGAGGGAATGCGGCTGTTTGAGTACCTGAGCCGCCTGCCGCAGCCCCTGCGGCTCCCGGACCTGCTGGAGCACATCAGGGAGACGGATCACCTGCTGGACCTCCAGCCGCCGGTGGAAGTGGGGGCGGTGGTGCCCTTCCTGGCGGCCCCGGTGCTGCACCAGGGCGAGCGGGTCGGCAACTTCTTCCTGGCCAAGATCGAGCCGGGCGCTGAGTTCAGCCAGGAGGACGAGGAGACGCTGACCATGTTCGCCGCCCAGGCGGCCATGGTGGTCGCCAACGCGCGCCGGCACCGGGACGAGCAGCGCGCCCGCAACGACTTGCAGACCCTGATCGACACCTCCCCGGTGGGCGTCGCCGTCTTCGACGCCACCACGGGAGCGCCGGTGTCTCTCAACCGGGAGGTGCTCCGCCTCTTCGACGAACTCAGAAACCCGGACCAGACGCCGGAGCAGGTCCTGGAAGCGCTGACCATCCAGCGGGGAGACGGGCGGGAGGTCTCCCTGAAGGATTTCCCCATGTCCCAGGCGCTGAGCATCGGCGAGACGATACGGGCCGAGGAGATCGTGCTGCAGGTCCCGGACGGCCGGAGGGTCGCCGTCCTGGTCAACGCCACGCCCATCCGCTCCGAGGCCGGCGAGGTCCGGTCCTTCGTGGTGACCCTGCAGGACCTGACGCCGCTGGAGGAGTTGGAGCGGCTGCGGGCCGAGTTCCTGGCCATGGTCAGCCACGAGCTGCGGACGCCCCTGGCGGCGGTCAAGGGTTCCATCGCCACCCTGCTGGACGACTCGGCCACCCTGAACCCGGCCGAGACGGTTCAGTTCCACCGGATCATCGACGAGCAGACCGACCGGATGCGGGAGCTGATCAACGACCTGCTGGACGTGGCCCGCATCGAGACGGGCACGCTATCCATCGCCCCGGAGCCCGCCGACCTGTCGGTTCTGGTGGAAGATGCCCGCCGGGCGTTTTTCAGCGGGGGGCGCAGCAACCGGTTCCAGCTCCACATCGCCCTCGCCCCGGACCTGCCCTGGGTGATGGCGGATCGCCTGCGCATCGTGCAGGTGCTGGGCAACCTGCTCTCCAACGCGGCCCGGCACTCGGACGATTCCTCCGCCATTCGATTGACCGCCGAGCGCGACGGGTTCCACGTGACGCTCTCGGTGTCCGACGACGGCCGGGGCATACTGCCGGAGCACCTGCCGCATCTCTTCAGGAAGTTCACCAGCGCGCCCGACGACAGCCGCCGGGACGACGCGGAACGCACGGGCCTCGGCCTGGCGATCTGCAAGGGGATAGTCGAGGCCCACGGCGGGCGCATCTGGGCCGAAAGCGACGGGCCGGGTCTGGGCGCCCGGTTCACCTTCACCATTCCCGTGGCCGAGTCGGTCGGGCCCATGGCAGCCCGGCCGAATACCGCCGCCTTTGGCTTGCCCCACCAGGTGGGGCCGGGCCAGACGCGCATCCTGGCGGTGGACGACGACCCCCAGACATTGCGACACGTTCGCGACGCGCTGACCCGGGCGGGCTACGTCCCCGTGGTAACCGGCCACCCCGGGGAGGCGCTTGTCCTGTTGCAGGAGGAACAGCCTCACCTGGTGCTGCTGGATCTGGCGCTGCCGGGGACCGACGGGATCGAGCTGATGGGCGAGATGGCCGAGGTTGCCAACGTGCCGGTCATCTTCCTGTCCGCCTACGGCCGGGAGGAGAACATTACCCAGGCTCTGGACATGGGAGCCGTGGACTACATCGTCAAGCCCTTCTCGCCCATGGAGCTGGCGGCCCGGATCCGGGCGGCCCTGCGCAAGCGGGAGGCTCCCGAACCGCGGGACCCCTTTGTGCTGGAGGACCTGACCATCCACTACGCTGACCGAGAGGCGACGTTTGCCGGCGCACCGCTCCAGTTGACCTTTGTTGAGTTTCGACTGCTCGCTGAACTTGCGGCAAATGCCGGGCGGGTGCTGACCTATGAGCATCTGCTCCAGCAGGTTTGGGGACGGGAGCCCGCCAAAGAGGTGCGTCCCATGCGCTCCATGCGCACCGCCATCAGCAGCATCCGCCGCAAGCTGGGCGACGACGCCGAGCAACCCACCTACATCTTCACCGAACCCCGCGTCGGATACTGGATGCCCAAAGTGGAAGAATTGGATGAAACGGCGGAGGACTAACCCCAGGCAAATTCATTCACCTGGGCCCCTTTACGGAAAGTTCCGGTAACCGGCCTTCCTGGTTCTATAGGAATTCCATCGACCACTCTGGGTTAGAATAGGGCGAGTTAACCTTACGACAGCCATAGCCGGGAGGTGATCCGATGGTGCAGGGCGGAGCAGAAGCGCCAACCACGCCGGGAGCTTTGTCGGGAATCCGAGTGTTGGACTTCACCTGGGTCCGGGCGGGTCCCTGGTGCACCCGATGGCTGGGGGCGCTGGGAGCCGAGGTCATCAAGGTTGAGTGGCCGCAGAGCCCCAATACCCGGGGCGCCAACATTGCGACGGGAGCGGGCACGCCCGAGGGCTTTTCCCCCAATCTCAACACCGACGGCCATTTCAGCGACACCAACTCCAACAAGCGGAGCGTCACCCTGAACACCCGCACCGCCCGGGGCATTGACCTCACCCGGCGCCTGGTGGCCATGTCCGACATCGTCATCGAGAACTTCGCCTACGGTGTATTGGAGCGTTGGGGTCTGGGCTACGAGGATATGAAGAAGCTCCGGCCTGACATCATTTACCTCTCCATGTCCGGCTTCGGACACACGGGGCGGGACCGAGACTATCAAACCATGGGAGCCATCGCGCAAGCCCTGTCCGGCATGACCTACACGTCGGGCCTGCCGGACAAGCCACCCGCCGGTTGGGGCTGGTCCTACCTGGACGACACCGGCGGCTTGTACGGAGCCATGTATGCTCTGAGCGCCATTTACCATCGCAACGTGACCGGCCAGGGGCAGCACGTCGACAGTTCCCAGTGGATCCTCGGCGTTCCCCTTAATGGTTCCGCCTTTCTGGACATCCAGGCCAACGGTCGCTCCACCATGCGAGAGGGCTACCCGCCGGGCAACCGCGCTCACTGGCCGGGCACGCCGCTGGTGGATAACTACCGGGGGCGGACCGGGGCGCCGCACAACGCTTACAAGACCAGTCCAGCGGAGCACAACGACTGGTGTGCCCTGGCCTGCTTCTCCGACCACGAGTGGCGGAAGCTGGTGGAGGTGATGGGTTCTCCCGGTTGGGCCACCGGCGAAAAATTTGCCACCCTTGAAGGTCGCCTGGAGCATCAGGAAGAGATGGACCGGGGGATCGAGGCGTGGACCAGGACTCTGGGCAAGTACGAGATCATGGAGCGGTGCCAGGCGGCGGGAGTGCCCGCCATGCCCGTCCAAAGCAGCCAGGACCGGGTGGAGAACGATCCCCAGCTCAGGCATCGAGAAATGTACCGGGACGCGAATCATCTCGCGCTGGGAACCTGGCCCCTTCAGAACGCTCCCTTCAAGATGTCAGAGACTCCTGTAATCAACAGCCGGTCGGGTCCCCTGATCGGCGGGCACAACAAGGAGGTGTTTCAGGGGTTGTTGGGCATCAGTCACGAGGAACTGGTGAGCGGATTCGCCGAAGGCGTCTTCTGGCCGAAGGACCTCAGCATGGAAGATTATCCCTACTTCAAGGAGATGATCGAGGATGCCTCGCCCGTACAGTGGAGTGGCAATGAGCCGGTGGCGAATCCCGCGCCTCCGCCGGCGCGAACGCCGGGCCCGAACTCCGCGGGCGCCTTTGGCGGGCTGCGGGTGCTGGAGCTAGCCGATGAGAAGGGCCAGTGGTGCGGCAAGCAGATGGCCGACATGGGAGCGGACGTCATCAAGATAGAGCCGCCCGGCGGCGATGCAGCCCGAACCGTGGGACCTTTTTACCAGGACGTGCCGGATCGGGAGAGGAGCCTCTACTTCTGGCATTACAACACCTCCAAGCGGGGGGTTACCCTGAACCTGGAGACGGAGGACGGGCGCCGGTTGTTCCGACAAATGGCGGAGCAGGCGGACGTGATACTGGAGACCTTCCGGCCCGGCTACCTGGCCTCCCTGGGGCTGGGATACAGAGATCTGGCAACCCGCAACCCTGGGCTGATTATGTGCTCACTGACCCCCTTTGGGCAGACCGGACCGTGGCGGGACTTCCAGACCAGCGACTTGCTGCATTTGGCGGCGGGTGGACAGATGGCCAGATGTGGCTATGACGACGACGTGGTGCCGGGTGCGCCACCCATCGCTCCCGGAGGCGGGCAGGCCTGGCACATCGGAAGTCACTACGCCTACATCGCCATCACCGCGGCGCTGGTTAGACGGTCGGTGACGGCGCGAGGGCAGTACATCGATGCCTCGGTGCATGATGCCTGCGCGCTCACCACCGAGGGCCACGTGAACCAGTACATTTACAAAGGAAGGGTGGTCCCTCGCAGAACCGGAGGCGGCAACACCAACATTGGGCCCAACGCCCAGGTCCTCTGCCAGGATGGAAAATACGTGAATATCGGTCAGGTTGCCCCGGAGCGGGTGCTGACGCTCGCGCCGTGGATGGATGAGCACGGCCTGGCGGGCGACCTTCTGGATGAAAAGTACAAGGACCCGACGGTCGTTGCCGAGAGCCAGTCACATATTCGCGGAATTTTCGAAAACTTCCTCGCCAACATCCCTCGGGACGAGGCCTACCACGGCTTGCAGCAGCGCGGCTCCAACACGGGGGCGATCCGTTCCCCGGACGAGGTCATGCAGGACCCGCACCTGGAGGACCGGGGTTTCTGGACGGATGTGGAATACCCGGAACTGGGCAAGACATTTCGACACCCGGGCCCGGGGGCCATTTTCAACGGCTCACCATGGGGGATTTCCCGCCGTGCGCCTCACATCGGGGAGCACAACGAAGAAGTCCTGTGTGGGGAGTTGGGACTGTCCAAGTCGGAGTTGGCCGTCCTGGCTGAAGGAGGCGCGGTGTAGCCCTCGCTGGCGATGCGAGTTTCGTCGCCAGGACGATCCGGTTATGCTGACAAAGTTTCAGGGAGCCTCACCATGCGGATGGACCCAATCAGCCTCTACGACTACGAGGCGCGCGCCCGGCACATTCTGCCCCACAACTATCGCGTGTTCATCGAAGCCGGCGCGATGGACGAGAGAACCACGGCCCGAAACCGCTCCGCTTTCGAAGCATTGACGCTGAGGCCCCGATTCCTGCGCGATACCACCGAGCGCAAGATTTCGACCACCGTGCTGGGAACCGACATCAGCTTCCCGGTGATGATCGCGCCTGCCGACGCGCATCTCAACGCGCACCCGGAGGCCGAACGGGCCACCGCGCGCGGCGCGGGCATGTCGGGCACCCTGATGATGTGCAGCACCTCTTCCAACTGCAGCATGGAAGAAATCGCCGAGGCGGCAACGGGACCGCTGTGGTTCCAGCTTTCCCATCGCGGTTACGACCTCACTGAGAACCTGGTGAAACGCGCCGAGGCCGCCGGCTTCAAAGCCATCGTGGTCACCATCGACGCGCCTATTCCCACTCCCAAGGAACGGGACACACGCAATCGCTACGAACGCCCCGGCGAGTACGGCAACTTCCGCGCACAAGACAACCCCGCCTCAGAGGCACATGGGGCTGCCGAACCGCCGGCCTGGGACATGCCGCAATGCCCACCCCTCACCTGGAGGGATTCGGAATGGCTGCGGAGCCTGACCGACCTGCCGCTGGTGCTGAAGGGCCTTCGCGTCGCTGAGGATGCCCGGCTGGCGGTCGAGCACGGAGTGAATGCAATCCAGGTTTCCACCCACGGCGGACGGCGGTTTGACGACACCATGTCCAGCATTGAAATGGTGCCGGAGATCGTCGCCGCGACGCAGGGACGGGTGGAGATCTACGTCGACTCAGGCGTGCGGCGTGGCAGCGACGTGCTGAAAGCGCTGGCACTGGGCGCAACGGCAGTCGCCGTAGGGCGGCCGCTCTACTGGGGCCTCGCGGTCAACGGCGCCGAGGGGGTCCATCACATGCTGGAAATCCTGCGCGAAGAGTTCAACCGCGCCATGGCCTACTGCGGCCAGAGCAGCGTGGACGATCTGGAGGACCGGTTGCTCAACATCCCGCGGGATTGGGGTCCGTTCCGCACGGAAAACGACCTCGCAGACCATCTTCCATTCGCCCGGGCCGGCTGGAAAGCCTGACCCCGGACAGCTCGGCGGCACCTAGCCCCAATTGTCAGTTGGAGGCTCTCATCTGTGAGCTGTCCAAAGGGGTTAGCGGCAGGAGGTCGCTCAGCGCCAGCGGAGCGAGAATAGACGGAAGCCTCAGCGGCCAGGTTTGGGCGAATCGAGTCGTGGGTGAATGACGTGCATTTCCCCAAGGATGGTATACACTCAAAGCATGCAATAAAAGCCAGAGGTCGATATGGCTAAATGCACGCAAAGGAACCTCCGCCTGACCGTAGCGATCGCCGCCCTGGCATGCTGGTGCTGGTTACTACTGGCGTGCGGCGAAGAAGAGCCGGAAGTTTCGGAGACGCCCGATTACGAGGCAACCATAGCAGCGGCCCTGGCGAAAGTCGGCGAGTCCGCTCCGACTATTGAACCGACGGACACTGCGGATCCAACGCCCACGGAGATTCCGCCCAGCCCAACGGCAACTACAGCTCCCGTAGCTACGCCGGCGACACTGGCAGCCAGCGATATGGAACCACTGGCCCCCTTGTCAATGGCAGACCCCAACGCCTTCCTGACGGGTCTTTCGGATGCAGAGCGACAGTGTGTCTCCACCGCGCTTCCTCCCGAACGGCTGGCGGCAGCACTTCAGGCTCCGGAGTCCGTCGACGCGGCAGAAAGTTCCGCACTGTTGGGTTGCCTGGAGCACGACACCGCTTTACGACTGCTCCTGACCCCGGTGTTGACCGCCACGGGACCGCTCAGTCCGGACTCATCCGCCTGCCTGAGACGCAGCTACGCGGACACGGACCTGCATGCGCTGATGGCGGATCCACCGGCAGACGCCGAACCCGGCAGCCCCGATGAAGCCGAAGCGGTCGCCGTCATGGTGGCTTTTATGGTCTCTCTATCATGCTTGACCGAGGATGAATTCCAAGCAGCCGCACCGGCCATGGGCATGGCGCCGGAAGAGTACGAAAACTTCCAGTGCGTGTTGGAAAGGGTGGGCGGCCAGGATGCCCTGACGGCGCTCTTGACACCCGCGGCGGAGTTCCCGGTTGCGCTGTTCCAAGCGGCCGCGGGGTGCCAGCTGCAGATGGCTGGCCCACCACCGGGATAAAGATCGAGGGGGCGTCAGGACGCCTAACAAGGAGATTGAACATGGCCCGTCTGGAAGGAAAAGTAGCGCTGATCACGGGAGCCACGGGTGGCATCGGTCGGGCCGCCGCCAGAATATTCGCGGACGAGGGGGCTCGGCTCACGCTGGTCGACCTGGATGAGTCGGCGCTGCGGGAAACGGTGCAGTCAATTGGCGAGGATCAGGCAAGTTACGCCGTGGCTGACGTCACCTCGCCGGACGAGACACAGGCTTACGTGCAGACGGCGGTGGACCGTTGGGGCGGCGTGGATGTACTGCTGGCCAACGCGGGTATCGAGGGAGAGCTTTCTCCCATTCCGGACTATCCCCTGGACGTTTTCGACCGGGTGATGGCGGTCAACGTGCGCGGGGTGTGGCTGGGGATCAAGTACGTCGTTCCGGTGATGCGGGAGCGCGGCGGGGGCAGCATCGTC
>DAOUHZ010000004.1:0-5548 GCA_034428455.1 Dehalococcoidia bacterium | reverse complement strand
CGCCCGCCGTGCTTTTCGATGGTGCCGGGAACCTGCCCGCGGTAGACCTCGAACTTCTCGGGATCGGTAACTTCAATTGTGGCGATGATGTAGGCAGCCATGGGTTGTCTCCTTGGTGAAATGCTGGCCGGCGGCGAGCAGGACGCTGCGACCCACATCATTCTAACCCGCCCGCGTTGCGCGTTGCCAACGCCGCTTGCCGTGGGTTGCGCCCGGTAGTATTCTGCTGCCTACCTCCCACGCTTGCCATCAGGAGCATCAAGCAAGATGACCACCACCGAAGTTCGCACGCACAACAACTTTATCAACGGCCAGTGGACACCCTCCGACTCCGGCCGCACCTACTCCGTTTACAACCCCGCCCACAAGGACGTGCTGCTGGGACACTTCCAGCTGTCCAACCCCGAGGACACCCTGCGAGCCGTTGCCGCCGCTTCGGAAGCCGCCGAAGGCTGGGCCGACACGCCGGCGCCGGTGCGCGCCCAGGTGCTGTTCCGCGCGCTGGAGATCATGGAACGCCGATCCGAGGAGATCGCCCGGACCATCACCGAGGAGGAGGGCAAGCCTCTGCCCGATGCCCGGGGCGAGGTCAAGCGGGCCATGAACATCATGGAGTACGCCGCCGGGGAGGGTCGGCGCATGTTCGGCTACACCACGCCGTCGGAGCTGCCCAACACGGTGGCCTACACGGTACGCCGGCCCCTGGGCGTCGTGGGCATCATCACGCCGTGGAACTTCCCCATCGCCATCCCGGCGTGGAAGATGGCGCCGGCGCTGATCTGCGGCAACGCGATCATCTTCAAGCCGGCTTCCAGCACCCCGCTCTGCGCCGTGAAACTCACCGAGGTGTTCGAGGAAGCCGGCGTGCCGCCCGGAGTGCTGAACCTCATCACCGGACCCGGCGGCAGCGTGGGCAACGCGCTGGTGGAGTCGCCCGACGTGTCCGGCATCTCCTTCACCGGAAGCACGGAGATCGGCACCGACCTGTACACCCGCGGCGCTTCTCTGCTCAAGAAGATTCAGGCGGAGATGGGCGGGAAGAACGCCGTCATCCTGCTGGCTGACGCCGACCTGGACAAGGCGCTGGGCGGCATCGTGCAGGGCGCCTTCGGCTCCACGGGCCAGCGCTGCACCGCCACCAGCCGGGTGATCGTCGAGGAGGGCGTGTACGACCAGTTCATGGAGGAATTGATCCAGCGCACGTCCCAGCTGACCATCGGCGACGGCCTGGAGGACGGCATCGACGTGAGTCCGCTGTCCAGCGAATCCCAGCAGCGCACCGTATCGGACTATATTTCCGTGGGTCGGGATGAAGGCGCAACGGTGGCCTTCGGTGGCCGCACGCTCTCCGGCGGCGTCTACGACGAGGGCTGGTACGTGGAGCCTACCATCTTCACCGACGTTACGCCCGAGATGCGCATCGCCAGGGAGGAAATCTTCGGCCCCGTGCTGACGGTGTTCCGCGCCCGCGACCTGGAGCACGCCGTGGAGATTTCCAACAGCGTCAAGTTCGGATTGTCGTCATCGGTCTACACCCGGGACATTCCACGGGCATTCAAGTACATCAACACCGTGGACGCGGGCATGGTCCACGTGAACGCGCCGACCCTGGGCGGCGAGGTGCACCTGCCCTTCGGCGGCCTGAAAGCCTCCGGCGTGGGCCAGCGGGAGCAGGGCGTGGAGGCGGTGGACTTCTTCAGCGAGGTCATCACCGTGTACATCGACTACGCCGACGAGGCCCGGGCGCAAGCGCGGTTCATCTAATCCACTGGAAACCGTCCGAAGCGGGATTTACAGGATTTGGCGAATGGCCAGGATTTAGTAAGGGCACGCTGCCACACGGCTCTAATCTTGCTAATCCCAAAAATCCCGGGAATCCTGCTTCTGACGATTTCCACCTTTGCCGTCACCTTGCTGGCGGCCGCCTGCGGCCCCAGCGATGCGGAACTGGACGCCAGGGTTGAGCGAATGGTTGAGGCTGCCCTGGCGGAACGCGCTTCTGGTGATCTCAGCGCCGTCTACCAGCGGGTCTGGTCCTCGGTGTTCTACGTCGAGCCGGAGGACGGGCAGCACGGCACGGGCTGGCTGCTGGAGCCGGGGGTGATCGTCACCGCCTCCCACGTAGTATCCGGCAGCGTGGAGGTCACCGTGCGTCAGGCGGCGGCCCCGGCGTTCAGCGCAACGGTGGCCGGAATGGACGAGCGCAGGGACGTTGCGCTGCTCCGGTACGATGTCGCGGCAACACAGATGGGCATCGGCGCGGCTCCGCTGGCCCTTGGCGACGCAGACATCCACGACATCGCCAGGGAGTTGCTCGCGCTGGGATACTCGGGCAGCGGCGTCAAGGGCGACGGTCAGGTGGGCTCGCCCAAGGCCAACGCCGGCATTCTGTCCCAGATCACCAACTTCGGCGCGCAGAGCTACGGCCGCAACCTGGAGATGGACGCCCCCATCGACCCGGGCGACAGCGGCGGCCCCGTGCTGAACACGTCGGGCATGGTGGTGGGCATGGTCCGCGCCGCCGCACGACGCACACCCGGCGGAGTCAGGGTGGTGGGCACCTTCTACGCGGTGCACGCGGACGAGATCCGGGCGGCGGTGGAGGGGATCAGAAGTCGCGGAAGTCCGGCTCCTCAGCAATGATATGCAAAATGTCGTTTGCCAGGTAAAGCTGCGGGCGCCGTCGTCCTGTGAATGGAACAAGGATTCCAGCATCCATTAACCGCGATAAGTATCCCTGAGCCGCCGTGTGGGAAACTCCCAGCAGGGATTGAACGCGGGAGGCCGTAATGTACGGTTGCTCGAACAGCGATTCAATCAGTTGAAACGTTGCGCCGGCCGTGCGCTGGTCACGCACTCTGTCCTGGTAATCGTTCCTCATTCGGTTCAGTTTTTCTACGCGGTCAAGGGCATCGTGAGACACTGCGGCTACGCCTGCCAAGAAAAATTGAAGCCAAGGCTCCCATCCACCTTTCAGGCTCACGCCCAGCAGCAAATCCATGTATTCCTGCCGATACGCGGCGAAATAGTCACTGAGGTGCAGCCAGGGATGCTCCAAATACCCCCGTTCGCAAAGCAGCAAAGTTATCAACAACCGCCCGGTGCGTCCATTGCCGTCTTCAAATGGATGAATGGCTTCGAACTGGTAATGAATCAGCGCTGCCTGTGCCAGCAGCGGCAACGGGCTGTCGGAGTTCATGAACTCTTCCAGTGCGTATAGCGCCGGCAGCATCTCAGTGGGCGGCGGCGGAACGTAACGCGCGTATCGAATACCACGCCGGCCGCCGCCGATGATGACCTGGCTGGTACGGAACTCTCCCGGCCGGCGTTCACTGCCGCGCACGCTGGACATCAGCTCCCTATGAACGTCCCGGATCAACCGCAAGCTCATTGGCAGCCGTTGCAAACGTTCCAAGCCCAACTGCATTGCCCTAACGTGATAGTCAACCTCTTCGGCATCGTCACGGTCGGGAGCAATACCGACCAGTTGAAACTGATACAACTCCGAAATGTCCGATGTGGTGCCCTCAATTCGGCTGGACGCCACCGCCTCACGTGTTGCCAACGGCTGGATCAGCAGGTACGGATTCGGCAAGCGGGCGGCCCTGCCGTTGAGCAAACTCAACGCGCGGTCGGCCTGCGACAATAACTCGACGGTTTTGCCGCTCCATTGCAACACTGGCGGCAACGGGTCTGGCACAAAGGCTGGCCAGTAATTGCCGTCGAGGGTATCTGCCGGCACCAATCGCCCGGGGCTGGCGGCGGTGAAATCGGATTCACGCATGGTTACCCTCATATCAGGGCGCCGGCTGTAAGTTACCGGTATATTAATGCAAGGATACCATGCCAAACCTTGCATTGCAGCGTTAGTAATGCAAGGAACCTTGCATTGCCACCCTACAAATGCAACCTTTTCGGCTATAAAGTTGCACTATCGGAGACCCCGCCACCCTGCTTACAGCGGCCGCCGGCCCGCGAACCCCGTGTCCGTGGGGTGCCACCAGTCTATGTAGGGTTCCCCGCGCTGCCAGCAGAGGTACACCACCTCTCCCTCGCGGCGGGACGGGAAGTCCACCAGGCCGCGGCCGATGTCCCGCACCTGGATGCCCCGCTCGGTGATCTCCCGCACCGCGCCCTGCAAGCGCTGGGTGAGCTGGGCGACGATGCGCTCCGACTCCGCGATGTCTTCCTCGCTGCTGGAGTGACCGTTGCTGCGACGGTGGCGCAGCAGCGACAGCAACTCCTCCTGCTGACGCACCAATTCGGCGCGCAGCGGCGCCATGGCCTCGAAACGCTCCTCAAGCCACGGCACCAGGTCGTTGGCCTCTTCCAGCGTGAACATCCTCTCCTGCATAACGGCGGTATAATACACCAATGACCTCGCCCGACGATGACGCCAGCAATGACCCGGAGCGCAACGTGGTTGCGCCTCCGGAGGTGACAGAGACCGACGGCAACGGCCGCGGCCGGTTCCACTCGGGCGAGTTGGCCCTGTTCCTGGACCGCAAGGGCCGCACCTATCAGGAAACCCTGAGCCCGGGCGGCGAGTTCCACTGCCACCTGGGGTGGCTGCCCCACAACGACGTCATCGGGCAGCCGGTGGGCGGCTGGTACACCACCAGTCGCGGCCACGTGATGCTGGGCATCCGGCCCACCCTGGGCGACTACGTGCGACTGATGCCGCGCGGGCCGCAGGTGATCTACGCCAAGGACCTGGGCAACATCGTGTCCATGGCCGACATCTTCCCCGGCGCGACCGTGGTCGAGGCCGGGTTAGGCTCCGGCGCGCTGACCACCGCCCTGCTGCGCGCCGTCGGACCCACTGGCCGCGTCCACTCCTATGAGATCAACGAGGCCGTGGTGAACAAGGCGTTGTCCAACGTGCGCTCGGTGATACCGGACACCTCGCGCCATGAGGTCACCGTGGGCGACATCTTCGAGGGCATCTCGGATACCGACGTCGACCGGGTGATTCTGGACCTGCCGGAACCGTGGCACGCCGTGGACGCCGCCGCCAACGCGCTGATCACCGGCGGAATCCTGCTTTCCTTCCTACCTACCATCCTGCAAGTGCAGGAGCTGGTGCTGACCCTGAACGCCGACGGCCGGTTCGCCCGCGTGGAGACCGCCGAGACCATGCTGCGCGGCTGGAACGTATCAAGGCGCAGCGTGCGGCCGGCCCACCGCATGGTGGCCCACAGCGGGTTCATCACCACGGCGGTTCGCTGCGTCCCGCCGGGCCGGGAGGGCTACGCTTCCAGGCCGTGAACCGGGCGCGGGGGGATACGGGCGGTTATTCGCTTTTGTCATTGCGAGCGAAGCGCGGCAATCTCGTACCGGGAGCAGGTTTTGCACCGGCAAGACGAGCCGGCTCCCGACGAGATTGCCACGGCGCAAGTGCCTCGCAGTATCTGTGTTGGGTGTCAAGGGTGTTTCAGGCGGTGGGTTGGGGATCGGGCTGCCACGGAGTGCCCCGGCGGGCTACCTCGTTGAGTTGCAGCAGCAGTTTCCGCATGATGGCCACCAGCGCCACCTTCCCGGGCTTGCC
>DAOUHZ010000003.1:0-2850 GCA_034428455.1 Dehalococcoidia bacterium | reverse complement strand
CCCATGTACGCTCAGTGGTAGTCCCCAGGGGGTCGGGAAACCGGCCCCCATTTCAGCCGCAAAGGAGAAAGACCGTGGCAAAGATTACGACTCGAGGGAGTAAACCATCAACTGGCTCTGATCTGAATGTCAACAGGCCCTACGCCGATCAGAGGACGAAATGACACAGCCCAAGAGCAATGCCCTGATTGTAACAACCCCGCAACTTTGGATTGAGCATCCAGTTGACGGGGGTGTAGTTCCACAGCGCCCCACGGACGGCTACATCAACGCTACGCTCCTGTGTCAACGGGCGGGGAAGCTGTTTGGCAATTACCGGCAAAATGCCCAGACTCAAGCGTTTTTGGAGGCGCTATCCGCCGATATTGGAATTCCAATATCGGGCTTGGTGCAGAGCATACGGGGAGGAAACGACAAGCTCAATCAGGGAACTTGGGTACATCCGCAGGTGGCGATTCACTAGGGATAGCCGAAACGCCCCGGAAACGGGGCGTCCGACCGGGGTTGACCGCCCGGCGTTGAACAAGGCAGGTCAGAGGAGCAAGGTCATGGAAGAGCACTGGCCCGACTATTACAAGGACACCGGCTGCAAGTATTTCCCCTCGTGCCTGAATTGCCCGTTGCCCGAATGTCTCTACGACAATCCCCAGGCGTTGGCCAAGTACCGGGCGCAACAGCGCCGGGAGCGCGACCGGAGCGTTGCGGCGACCATCACGCAGGAGAACCTGAACACCAAGGAAGCGGCTGTGCGTTTTGAGACGACGGAGCGAACGATCTACCGGATTCTCCGGCGGGCGCGCGAGTCAGTCGCGGCGGCAGCCTAGCGGGTGGGCGCGTTGGAAGGGCAGTTACCGATGGAAGAGTTGCTGGGCCGCTGGTGGGAGCACGGAGACCATTGCCCCTGCCGGGTGTGCGTCTCCGGACGACGTCACCAGTTGGCCCCGCCCGACAAGTTGGGCGGCCGTCTGTGCTACGTGTGCCGGCGGTACTACTTTTCCACCGCCAGCGCACGCCGACAACCCTGCGAGTAGAAGGAGGCGAAACGCCATGTCCACCTACACCTACCTGAGTCCCGCGGAGACGGCGAAGCTCGTTCGCCAACGGTTGAAAGCGACCTTTCCGGGCCAGAAGTTCAGTGTCCGGGCGAGGAAGTACGCCGGCGGCGGCAGCATCGACGTGCGGTGGGAAGACGGGCCCCTGGAATCCGAGGTTGGAGCGGTGGTCAAGGTCTATGAGGGCGCGGGCTTCGACGGCTCCATCGACCTGAAGTACCTCCGCACCCACTATCTGAAACCTGACGGCTCGGTGCTGGTGCATTACGACCCCGGCACCGAGGGAAGCGCCGGGCATCACCACGGCGAAGACAACCGGATGCTGATTGACCACATGCCGGAGGAGGTCCGGCTGGTGCAATTCGGCGCCGACCTGATTTTTTGCGAGCGGAGCCGGTCGAACTACCAGGAACGGCTTGCCGAGGCCGTCCGGTGGATCTACGGCCACTGCGTCATCGAGAACGCCACCGGCGACCCGCACCGGGACCGGTTCGGCGTCCGCTGGGTGGACGGCATGGCGCACAGCCTGATCATTAACCAGCGGGGAGACGAGACCATCGAGCAGGTTTTCTGGCGAACATTGTCGTAGAAATCCATGGAAGGAGAGCAAAATGTCAAACGAGTTGAAGAACGTAACACCACGCAAGTTGCCCGGAGGACTCGGATGGGGAGTGCTGGTCGGCCCCGGCGGGGTGGCCGGCGAGACCGTCCAGGTCACGACGCGCCGCGGCAAGACCTGGACCGCCACGTTGGTCGAAGAGATCAGCGCCGGCGTATGGTCCACCGATCAGACCGAGGCCGCGTCGGGAGCCACCCGCGAACGGCTGGAGCGGCGGGCCGAACGTCGGGAAGAGTGGGCCGACAGCCGCGAACGGAAGGGAGCGACAGCATGGGACGCCAGCAGTCGGGCGGTGGAGGGCATCCCGCTGGGCCAGCCCATCCTCGTGGGGCACCACTCGGAGCGCGGCCACCGGAAGGCTCTGGAGACCTCGGAGCGCAAGGCGTTTGAGGCTATCGAACATCACCGCATGGCCGACCAGCACCAGCAGGCGGCTACGGGGCTGCGGCGCCAACTGGACCAGTCCATCTACGATGACGACCCGGACGCCATCGAAGCGCTGACCGAGCGCATCGCCATCCTCGAAGAACAGCGGGAGCGGATCAAGGACCTGAACCGGCGGATACGTAAAGGCGAACCCGTGGACAGCCTCGGGTTGACCGAAAGGGAAATCAGGGATCTCGAGTTCGCCGCGGCCAACCACGGGCGAAAGACGTTCCCGCCCTATGTCCTCCAAAACCTGGGTGGTAACATCAGGCGACAGAAAGACCGGTTGGCTAAGTTGAAGAGGTTACGTGGCATCGGTTAGTGCGCCACCGATAAGCCACTGTTGCGCTGGCTCCTTTGGTCGGACGCAACCGACTGCCCAGGGTCGGGATCTCTGGGCAGGTTTCGGTGAAGAGGAGAGATTGACATGACACAGCTCCGATACATCAGCGTTCGCCAGGCAGCGGAGCGGGAAGGCTGCCACATCAGCTGGATCAGGTATCTCTGCCGTGAGTGCCGCATACCGGGCGCGTACAAGATGGGTTCCACCTGGGCGATCCCGGAGGGGTTCACCATAGAAGACAAGAGCCCATGGGAGCGGAACCATCTGACGGCAGCAGAGGCGGCCGTGAAACTCTGCATGACAACCGAGCGAGTGATCCAGCTCTGCCGGGCCGGCAGGATAGTCGGCGCCAAGAAGATCGGCAACAAGTGGGCTATCCCCAAGCCCATCCAGCGCATCGTGGGACGCCC
>DAOUHZ010000002.1:0-1692 GCA_034428455.1 Dehalococcoidia bacterium | reverse complement strand
CGGTGACGGAGATCTGGAGATGCCATGGGGCATCTGCATCGACCGTCAGGACAACATCTACGTCGCGGATTGGGGAAATAACCGGGTGCAAAAATTCGCCCCTACTGGAGAGTTACTCGTTAAGTTCGAAGGCTCCAGCGCCGGGGTGGGTTCGCTCAAAGGGCCATCCGGTGTAGCTGTGGACTCAGATGGAGACGTTTACGTAACTGACTGGGGGAACCACCGAGTCCAGATCTACGCCGCCGACGGCCAATATATTACGGCGCTGGTCGGTGACGCCCAAGAGCCTTCGCCATGGGCCCAGACCTACATCGATGCCAATCCGGATATCATCAAAGCCAGGCGGCGGACAGATCTGGAGCCTGAATGGCGGTTCCGGCGGCCAGTGGCTGTCAACGTTGACGCAGACGACCGGATCATAGTTTTGGAGTCCTACCATCACCGGCTTCAAGTCTACAACAAGCTGAAGGATTACGAGGAACCCTCAATAAACTTGTAGGCTCCTGCCCGTCTCCCAATACTTGCCCGTTGCCGGTCACTTTCCAAGTCCGGCCCACCTAAGAACCCCTGACAAAATGGCTTGCTAATCCATAATCAGGGGGCTAATCTCTCGGTAAGTTCATTCCGTTACATTGGGTTGCGCTGGCACAGTATCGGCGGAAGCGGGAGGTGGTGTTCGATGGCGAAACCTTTGGTCAGCGGCGAACTACGGGAGATCATACAGCCGCTGCTGCCCGCCCCCAAACCTCGGCGGTCCCGCAATCCGGGACGCCAGCCGCTGGACGACCGCAGGGCGTTGACTGGCATTCTGTTCGTACTGAAGAGCGGCATTCCCCCGTATCAAGTACGAGGCAGGTTCTGGTGGAGGCCGTGCAGCCGGTGCGCGGTCAACGGGACCGTCCCCGTCGTCGACCCCAGCGGTTGTACGCCGGCCGGGCCTATGACTCCCGGCAGCAACGCCAGGAATTGCGCAGGCGCCACATCGCGCCAGCCCTGGCTCGGCGGGGCGCGGAACACGGCAGCGGGCTGGGAGTGTACCGCTGGGTGGTGGAGCGAACCCTGGGCTGGCTGCACCAGTTCCGCCGGCTGCGGGTCCGCTACGAGCGCCGCGCTGACATCCATGAAGCCTTCCTGTCCCTGGGCTGCTCAATCATCTGCTTCTGACGCTTGACCTCTTTCTGTTAGGGGTTCTTAGTTTTGCGTTCCCAGCGTCGGGTACCCGGTTCGGAAACGCACGCCAGTCAGCGCGGAACGGTCGCGATCAGCTCATCCCTGATGCTGTCCGGCGTCGGCGTGGATCCCACGTAGAGCCCGATGTCCAGCCCGCGGGTGATGGACGCCAGCAGAGCGGCGGTTTCCTCCCGGTAGCATACCGTTCCGATGCGAAAGTGGAGCCGGAACTGGCGAAAGGATCGTGGTGGGCGGGCAATACCCGCGAAGTAGCATTTTGGCCGCGTGGCTGGGGCTGATACTCAGTAGCGATGCGCATACGATAAGATGAAAAATGGATCGCTGCCCCGGCGATCATCCAGGGGAGCGCAATGAACATCGCCACCGAAATGCCCTCAGTCAACTTTCACCTGTGGAGACCATGCAACATGCGGTGCAGATTCTGCTTCGCCACTTTCCTGGACATCGGCAGGGGCATCCTTCCCAAAGGCCATCTGAACCGAGCGGATTGCCTGTCGGTGG
>DAOUHZ010000001.1:0-82609 GCA_034428455.1 Dehalococcoidia bacterium | reverse complement strand
TCCCGGATCTGCTTGAACATCCGCCAAGCGGTTTTGTAGGTGACGCCGGTCTCACGCTCCAGCTGTTTTGCAGATATGCCCGTCCGCGTAGAGGCCATGAGGAATATGGCATAGAACCAGGTCCGCAGGCTGGTGCTGGACTTGTGAAAGATGGTATCGGCGCAGGGCGAAACGTGGGCAGAACATCGGACGCAGGCATAGACCTTGCGACCTTGGATGCGGCAGTGGGCGGTGACTTCACCGCAACGCTGGCAGTGGATACCGTCCGGCCAGCGCAGATCCTTCAGATAATCGAGGCAAGCATCCTCGGTGGGGAATTTGTCGTTGAACTGCTTGAGCGTGTACTTTTCCATGCCCAAATGATAGCAAAATCCACCTGTGCTGTCAAGGGATAGTTACCAAAGTTTTCTCACCTGACGCTGACCATTATGGAACATAAGTTCGTGTCATGTCAAGGGGAGGTTGTCGGCAGGGCAATCGCGTCCAAATTGGTGGCGCCGAATCTGTGTCGCATGGCAGCAGCCGTCGATGAATTTTACCAGGATGAACGGGATGGGCAGGATAGGATGCGATTGCCGTAGAGGTTGTCAGGCGTTTGGCGGGATGACGGGGTCGCGATGACACAATCGGCCCATCCATAGTTGAGGGAGAAATGCCCTGTCGATGTTCAAGGTGGACGTGGGAGTCGGCAATCTGGACGGCGGTGACCTGGCGCCGGTGCAGCCGGTGGTGGACACTGGCGCGGCGCACTCGATGCTGCCGGAATCTTTGATGACGGAGCTGCGCATCGAACCGCAGCAGCTGGGTTTTATCCTAGCCGACGGTAGCCGCGTCAAATACGGCTACGGGTTTGCCCGTTTCAGGATTGGCGATTACGAAAGGCCGTGTCCGGTGATATTCGGGCCGGATAGCAACTACCTGCTGGGCGCGTCGACGCTGGAAGCATTCAACCTGGTGGTGGACCCGGTGGGCGAGCGGCTGGCGCCGGCGGAATGGCTGTCGCTGGGGTGGGGCGGGCCGACGTAACTCCACAATTGCCGGGCAGAGTTTGGGCAGGCAATGCTGTTCCCGGTGAACGAGGAAATTTCACTACGGTCAACCCGCACGTCCCAGCCGATCCGGGATTTCTTGGGACGGAGACGCGGCGCTGATACACTGGATCCAATTTTAGATCCTGTGCTGCTGCATCCACGACGTCCGACGGAGGAACCCATGTCGACCTGCGCCCAGCCAGCCCCGGACGCCCATCAGTCGGGCAAGCTGGAAGAGTACGAGGTCCTGTTGCTCAGCCACGCCGAGGAGCCGGGCTACGCGGTGATCTGCCCGACCCTCGGCTGCGCCAGCCAGGGCAACACCCGCGAGCAAGCTCTGGAAATGATCGCCGACGCCATCACGCTTTACCTGGACACCTTTGCTCGCGACGGCGAAGCGGCGCCACACGATCACGACGCCACGGCCCGTGCGCTCGCGGAGTACTCCAGCGATGGTTGCGCCATTGAAAAAGCCGCGGTGCGCCCCGTGGATTGGGACGCGATTATTCTCCGTTGCGACGACCTCGTTCTCCGGGACATCGCCAACTCCAAGACCTTCGTGGAGAGGGGCAACGCCTACCTGAACAAAGGATGCGACGACCAGGCCATCGCCGACTACGACACCGCGATTTCCCTTGCGCCCGACTACGCCGAAGCCTACGGCCGGCGTGGCGACGCTCACTTCAACAAGAGGGACTACAACCGGGCCATTGCCGACTATGACGCTGCCCTGCGGCGAGATCCGTACGACGAGGCCGTCCTCGGCAGTCTCGAAGCTGCCTACGTCGCGCTTCAGGAAAGCAGTTCGGGCGCCTGATGCCGCCGCGAGTTCCGGGCTTCACGATCACCCAAGTCCTGCGCGCCTTTCGCAACGACGGCTGGACCATTACGCAGGGATCGAAGCATACCCTTGCCGAAAAGGACGGCAAGAGAGTGCCGATCCCTCGCCACCCGGGGCGCGACATCGCGCCCGGCACCATGGGCAGCATCATCGTGCAGGCCGGTTGGACCGTGGCGGAGTTTCGCAGCCTGGTTCGCCGGCGAAACCGATCTGCTGAGTAGCGGATCTGTCTCGCTTTCAATACCTCATCGCTTGTACGCATCCGGCTCGACGAGTAGCGAAATCGCCTCCATGAGCCCACCGCCCACGCGTACCCAGTTTGTCATAGCGAGGAGCGAAGCGACGCGGCGATCTCGTTCCCGGAGCGACGTCCGCTACCTTGACGAGATTGCCGCGCTGCGCTCGCAATAACGGGTTGAGGAAGTGGATACGCGTGAGGAACCACCGCCATTGACACCCTAAACCGTTGTTGGTAGCCTGAATCTGCGTTCCGGCGCACCATGGCTTGGCCCGCTAGCTCAACTGGCAGAGCAGCTGACTCTTAATCAGCAGGTTCTCGGTTCGACCCCGAGGCGGGTCACCATTTTTCATTTAACCGTCGGGCGGGATGACCGATCCGGCCACGCCAACGGTCGCGGGGAAGTGTCGGAATTGGCAGACGAGCATGACTTAGGATCATGTGCCCTTGGGCGTGCGGGTTCGAGTCCCGCCTTCCCCACCAGATTGGTCAAAATCAAAATCGTTCGCAATCGGGGTTTCGTTGACCGTATCGTTAGCTACAGCCACGCCCCACCCACAGAATGAGGTCGTCATGCCCCTGCTGATGCAGCAGGGGTTTCTTTTGCATTGGACTCCGCCGATGACCGGTGGGAGACGCCATTGGCGAAGGACAACTCAGCGGAAGCTGAGTCCTGTCCCACGAAGACGCCCAAGGGGCGGCCGATATATGCGTCGACCATGAATGTCTCATCGGCTTCCTGTTAGCTGGCTCGCCTTAGCATCTCCTTGAACTGACGGGTCTGCTCTTCCCGGGGCCGAAGGATGCAGTTGGAGCAATACCTGCCGTCCCCTCTGGTGCGCCAGACCAGGCAACATCCGGCCCGCCTGGCAAAGAACCCGCTCCTCCCTCCATGCTCAATGACTTCCATACTGATCTGGCGGTAGATCAAAGATGACGGGTCTCCAAAGAGTGACTCGGCAGCGCTGAGAACCGGGCTCTTGTCTTCCACGTGGCCATAGAGCCGGTGCAGGGCCTGCCCACAGGAGGCGGCTACGGCGTTTTGGGAGACCTTGACGCTGGCGGGGACGGAGCGGCGCAGGGCGGCAATTGCAATTTCCGCGTTGGACTCGAAAGCCCAGTCCCTGAACCGCTGGTACAGGTCGGTCTCGTTGTCCACGACTTCAGCGTCAGGGTGGCCGGCCTCCGGGTCATCGGGAAGTACGGCGAACTGCGGTTGCTGCAGGCCGGTGGCGTCGATAAGACCATCGGTACGATGAAAGGCCAAGTTTTCCAGAGTTACCTTGGGGACCCTCCTTCGCAACACATACTGGCCGACCACCGGAAAGATAAACCGCGTGAGGTAGGCGATGATGAATGCCGATGCTGCGACGTGGTTGTTGGTAGCCCGCCATCTGGCGTATCCGTAGCTCATAACCAGCTCACGCAAACTGGCATCCCCGACCTGGAACAGGGAAGTAGCCGGACTCCAGCCGGTCGCGTCATCGTGCCAAACGGGCATGTCAAAGTAGGGGTCCAGTTCTCCGGCTTCCCGCAGACTGCGGATTAAGGGATGTCCAACTGTGGCCATTTGCGTTCTCCTTGCAACAGAAAAGCCCGACTTCTTCAGTCGGGCTTTGGTCAGGTTCGGCTACCTACGCCCTTCCGCGAAGCGTTTTCAAGGTACACCCGAGGGCAGGTCTCCTGGCTCCTGGCTATTTGTCATCCGCTCCAGCCTTCCCAGTCCGTGACGGACCAGTGGCTCCGCAATTGTGCGGAAAGAGCGGCCTTACCAGTTACAGTGGCGCGACCGCGCCGGATTCTCACCGGCTTCCCTTTTTGGCCCGCCTCGTGCGGGCCACCTTCGGGCGATATTTGTTTGTTAATCCAGGGACACCCGTAACGTTCGTTACGGGCATACAACTATATTCACGTCAGCGAGCGCCGTCAACTGGTGGTGTCTCTTGCTTTTTCATCAGTTTGAATGACGGACCAAGCGTAAACGGAGGCGCTGCCCTCCCCTACTTCAGCCTTCTTCCCCCTCGTAGGGATCCAGCCAGCCGAACCGGCGGAAGCTGACACGGCCGGCGTCGCTGAACTCGACGCCTTCCGCCTCCAGCAGTTCCCGCTGGAGCAGGGCGCCCAGGCCCTCGCCGCGGGGACTGATCTTGCCCTGGGCGTTGATCACCCGCTGCCACGGCACTTCGGGCCGTTCCTCGTCGGGGTATCTGCCCAGCGAGGCCAGGCAGAATCCGACCATGCGCGGGGTGCAGCCGCCGACTATCTGGGCGATCTGCCCGTAGGTCGCCACCTGGCCGTGAGGTATCTGGCGCACCACCTCGAGGACGCGCTCGTAAACCGGCGGCAGGTCGGGAGCGTCTTCCACGGAAGGGCTACTCGGCGGAGTCAGGCCGCACCACGTTTGCCTTGTTGGCCACTGCGGCCCAGGTCAACTCGGTGAGCATCCGCACCGGGTCCAGGATGTCCCACAGCACACCGACGTTGAGGAAATAGCCGTTGGCGAACACCACTATGCCCAGGACGGCAGGAATGATCGCGCCCACCCTGCCGGCCGTGCAGCCACATCGCCACAGCGCCACGGCCGCTACGCTGCACGACGCGATGAACAGCGGGTTGACCGTCCGCCACACTTCACCCCAGTAGTCGCCGAACAGTCCGGTGTACCCGTTGATCAAGACCGCCAGCGCAAGGACCGCCAGGGCGAGGCTGCGCACCCAGGCGACCCGGCGCGTGCTCAGCCAGAACCACCAGACTCCCGCGAAGCCCATGACCAGCGGGCCGATCTGCCACAACTTCCAGCCCCAATGGGAGAATCCCACGTCTCCCGGGTCCGCGACCGCGGTTTTCGCGGTCCACGCGAAGATGGCGAAGATGATGAACGCCGCCGCGGCGAGGGCGGCAACGGGATCCAAGTCGCGTGGTCGGAGGTAGTCTAGCATTGGGCTGTTGAGCTACGACGATTTGGTAATCGTGGCGATACGGCGGCGTGGCGATATCTACTCTGGGTAACCTTCACTACCCGACGAGATCGCCACGCTGCGCTCGCGATGACAGTTGCGGAGATACTGCCGACTACCAGTTGACGAGGCCCGGCTTCTGGGCCTGCCAGCCGGCGTCGGAGGGGAACACGGTTTCCATCTCGACGCGGCCGAGGTCGCCCTCAAACATGTGCTCCACGGCGGAACGCCAGGCGACGTAGTGGGGCTGCTCGCGGTGGGTGGCGTGGGCCTCGCGGTTGGCGTAGACCTCGTAGAGGTAGAACTGGTTGGGGTTGTCGGGGCTGCGCAGGATGTCGAAGCGGAAGCAGTTTTCCTCGTCGCGGACGCTGCCCTGGCCATCGCCGAGGCTGGCCTTGGAGAACTCGTCGGCATAGCCGTCCTTGATGTTGATGGTCACGAAAATGGCGTACATGGTCGGGATTCCTCCTGTGAAATGAGGCGGCGAGAGAAGGTTCGGGTTGGCCGCCGGGCAGAATTATAGCAGCCGGCCCCGTGCTAAAATGCCGCCAGGAGAGTGCCCATGCCCACCCCCAAGGACTGTTACATCGACCTGCGCGGCCTACCCTTTCACTACCGTGATTGGGGTGGTACCGGACGACCGGTTCTGCTGCTGCACGGACTGGCGTCCACCTGCCACATCTGGGATTTGGTGGCGCCGCTGCTGGCGCAGGAGTTCCGCGTGGTCGCGCTGGACCAGCGAGGCCACGGGCTCTCGGCGCAGGTTGAGGGTGGCTATGATTTCGCCACCGTGTCCGGCGACGCGGCGGCGTTCATAGAGTCCCTGGGGTGGGAGCGTCCCGTTATCGCCGGCCACTCGTGGGGCGCGGACGTTGCCCTGGAACTGGCCGCGGCAAAGCCTGACATGGCTGCGGGCCTGATCTTCGTGGACGGGGGCACCATCGAGCCATCGGCGAGACCCGGCTGGAGCCTGGAGCAGGCGCGACAGGATATGGCTCCGCCGGTCTTCACCGGGTTCACGCCGGAGATGATGCGCGGGCGGGTAGTTACCGGCGCACGCTTTGGACCGAATCCCTCGGAAACGGTGATCGAGGCGGTGCTGGCTAACTTCCGCGTGCTGGAGGACGGTACGATTCAATCCCACCTGCGCCGGGAGAATCACCTGCGCATCATTGACGCCTTGTGGGACCACAAGCCGTCACAGCTCTACCCCACGCTGCAGTGCCCGGTGCTGATGCTGCCGGCACGGCAGTCGACCCCCGATGCCATGGACCGGCGGTTCCGGCGCGAGGAGTCCATCGGGAAAGCGGCGTCGCTGCTGCCGGCGAGCAAGACCGTCTGGCTTGAGAACAGCATCCACGACGTACCATTGCAGCGTCCCGAGCTCGTCGCAAACACCATCCGTGAGCACATCAACAACGGGTTTTTCGACCACAACACTTAGATACCGGACAATTCGTCAGATCGTCACAGCTCACATCGACACAGGAGGCTGATCATGACCATCGTAGGCTCCGGCAAGTACACCTACACTCTCGAAGAAAACTGGGCGCACCTGCCCGAGGGCATGACCATGGGCAACGCCTCGGCGGTTGCCACCGACTCGCAGGATCGGGTCTATGTCTTCCAGCGCAAGGACCCGCCCGTGCTGATCTTCGGGCCCGGCGGCAACTACCTCGGCTCCTGGGGAGTGCGCGCCATCGATGAGGCCCACGGCATCTACATCCAGGATGACATCGTCTACATCACCGACCGCACCGATTCGGTGTGCGTTATCTTCACGCTGGACGGCAAGCCGTTGCAGGTCATCGGCGAGCGCGGTGTCCACTCGGACACCGGCTGCGAGGTGCCGGGCGAGGTTTGCCCGCGCTCGGCCGGCCCGTTCAACTATCCCACCGAGATCGTGCCGGCCCCCAACGGCGACCTGTATGTATCCGACGGGTACCGGAATGCCCGGGTGCACCGTTTCTCCAGCGACGGACAGCTGAAGCAATCCTGGGGCGAGCCGGGCAAGGGCGGCGCCGGTGAGTTCCACCTGCCCCACAGCATCGTGGCGCATCCCAACGGCAACCTCTACCTGTGCGACCGCGAGAACAACCGCATGCAGATCTACTCGCCCGACGGCGAGCACCTGGCCATGTGGGAGGACATGCGGCGCCCGCTGGATATCTCCATCGACAGCGAGAACAACCTGGTCATCAGCGAGGGCGGCGTGAACGGCATGTCGCCGCGGGTCAGCATCATGGACCCGGACGGCAACGTGCTGGCGCGCTGGGACTCCGAGTCGGCGCACGGCAGCTGGGTCGATGTCCACGGCAACATCTACATGGCGCTGGGCGCACAGGAGCGGGTGGACAAGTACGTGCGGCAGTAGGCAGAGCACGCAACCGCAGGGGCCGGTACGATGAACGTCCGGCCCTTGCGGTTTTTGCGTATGTTCAGTTTGCGATACGATGCGTGCATCCAGTTGCAGCCGGCGAGGAGGTCGCACATGGAAGGCAAAAACAGTTTTCCCTTGAAGTGGGACAAACTTGCCGCTGCCGTCGCGCATCTTACGGAACGCTCGCGGCACGACGACCATTTTGGTTTCCCCAAGCTGGTCAAGCTGCTGTACTACGCCGACTGCGCCGCGTATATCCGCACCGGCCAGCCCATCACCGGCGTGACTTACGTTCATATGCCCCACGGCCCGCACCCCGATGACTGGCCAGCGATGCTGAAGCGACTGGAAACTGAGCAGGCGATAAAAATCCTGAAGGAATATGCTCCGAAGGGTTACTGGACACGCCGCCCGGCCGCCGGCGATGGAGCCGCCGCGGCTGCGCTCACCGAAAAGGAACGGCCGTTCCTTGACGAGCAATTGCGGCAGTTTGCCGACTTCAGCGCAGCGGAGATTGAGGAGTACTCCCATGATGAACTGGCCTGGGGCGCTACCACGCAAGGGGAAGTGATGCCCTATGAGTTGTCCGGCATCAGACGTCCGGGGCCGCCCGATGCCGAAACAATAGCCAGAGGCCGACGCATTGCAAAGCGAATACGCGAGGAGGGACGGCGGGTATCCCGAGTTCTGGTGTACCGGGATGAGACGCTATAACGTTCTACGCACGGACCAGTTTGACGAATCGTGGGATGAGGCCGTGGCCTCGGGCGTAGTTGCCCCTTTGGTTGATGCAGCCAGATTGGAGTCGCTCGCAGGGTTGCTTGCGATTGATCCAAGGTATTTTGATCTGTTCGACGCTCCGGGCGAAAGTGTCGATATGCGCTGGCTACCCTTTCTCTCAACCGGAAACATCAGAGTCGAGATTTGGTACTCAGTTGTCGAAGATGACTTGGTCGTGTATTTGGAATCAGTCGAAATTATCCACCCGCCCCAACAAACCCTGCCTTGATTTGACGTGCATAGCGTGGCAGCGCCCCGTGTATGCTATACTGCCCGGGCCTTCGATAGCATCGGTGGCCTCTCACCCCATGAAAAATCTAAAACTTGTATGGCTCTGACCGCATGAAAGCATCCGAACTTGTTCCAGTTGAAGCCAACGAAAATATCCCCGAATTCCAGCCGGGCGATACGGTGCGGGTCAACTTCCGCATTCGCGAAGGCAACCGTGAGCGCGTGCAGGCGTTCCAGGGGGTCTGCATCCGGCGCACCCACGGCACGGGGCCGGCCGCCAACTTCACCGTGCGCCGCATCACCGCTGGGATCGGCATCGAGCGTGTATTTCCCCTGCACTCGCCGCTGATCGAGTCGCTGGAAGTGACCCGGCAGGGCAAGGTGCGGCGCGCCAAGCTCTATTACCTGCGGGGAAGGCAGGGACGCGCCGCGCGTATCAAGGAACGGACGAGCTACCGCACCAATCGGTAGGCGACATACCCGAAACGTCGACCGCCGCCCGCTGCCTCTTCCGGCGCGGTTGCGGCGGTTTCGCATTTGCATATCCTGCGACTCACGCGGATCTCGATAGAAGGGATGGATGACGAGGTCTCACCGTGAACTACGCCGACGTCGCCATAGACGCGGACTGGATCCCGCCGGGTAAAACGTTTTCTTATCGCATACCCCGCCATCTGGCGGTGGAACCCGGTCAACTGGTCTGGGTGCAATTCGGCCGCAACCTCGTACAGGGGTTGGTTCTCAGCCTGGCGGACGCTTCTGCCGTTTCGGAAGAGGAAACGCGGGACATCCTGCACCCCGTGGAACCGTCCCCCCTGGTTGGCTCGCTGGGGCTGGAGCTGGCCGAATGGCTGGGGCAAACCTACCGATGCTCGCCTTTTGAGGCAGTCGCCCCGATGCTGCCGCCGGGTTTTCGCGCGCAGCAGCGGTCACGATTGACCGCGATCTCCGGCCTTGAGGATGCCGGAGATTTAGCGTCTTTCCGTGAAACTGCACAAGTTGCGTGGCAGGAATTGGCCGGGTCCTCCGGGGCCTGGGAGGAAATCGAGTTCCTGAAACGGATCGACCCAACCCATGCCAACGTCGCCCGACGGGAGCTGCAACGGCTGGTGTCCCGCGGCCTGGTACATAAAGAGGTCACCCTGCCGCGACCGCGATCACACCGCTATCGTCGCCTGCTCATTCCTGGCCATTACGATGACGGGGAGGGTGACGAAGCCGCTCCTTCCGTGGGAGCTTCGCGCCAGGTGGAACTCCTCGCGGCGGTGCGAGAGTCCGGCGCCGGTTACGACACGACTGGAACCGCCAGCCTGCGACCCGCAGCCGACGCCCTCCTGCGGCGCGGTCTGGTGGGCGAGGAATGGCAGCGGGTGCGCCCCGAGGTTCCTTCGGGGGTTGAACCGTCGCATCCCGCTCCCGCGGCGCTGACGGCCACTCAATCGGACGCTGTGGCCAGCATCACCACCGCGCTGGACGATCCCGGCCTGCTGCCGCGCAGTTTTCTGTTGCACGGCGTAACCGGGAGTGGCAAGACTGAAGTGTATCTGCGAGCCATCGCCCATGCGGTGGACCAGGGCAAGCAGGCGATTTACCTGGTGCCGGAGATCGCGCTGACCCCGCAGACGGTCGGCATGGTGAACGACCGCTTTCCCGGCCGCGTTGCCGTCCTGCACCACCGCCTCACCGAGCGGCAACGGTTCGAGCAGTGGTGGAACATTCGCGACGGCCTGGCCGACGTGATCGTAGGGCCGCGCAGCGCCTTGTTCGCTCCGGCCGTCAATCTGGGCATGATCGTTGTCGATGAGGAGCACGAACCGGCTTACAAGCAGGACGAGCATTCACCCTACTATCACGCGCGCGACGCCGCCCTGGCGCTGTCTCGCCGATCCGGCTCGGTGGTGGTCATGGGCTCGGCGACGCCCGACGTGAGCACGTACTATGAAGCGACGCGGGGCCGGCATCACCTGCTGCGGTTGCCGGAGCGAGTGCCGCGCCCCGATGGACACGCTACGCCGTTGCCTGAGATCAGCGTGGTTGACATGCGGCGGGAACTCCGGGAGGGCAACCGCAGCGTTTTCAGCCGCAGCCTCGCAGATGCCCTTGACATCACGATAGCCAGCGGCCAGCAGGCGATCCTGTTCCTCAATCGCCGGGGAAGCGCTGCTTTCATGCAGTGCCGGGACTGCGGATGCGTCATCAACTGCAGCCGGTGCTCCGTGTCCTACGCCTTCCATCGGGAGACGGGCCGGCTGATTTGTCACTACTGCAACCGGCAACGGCGGTTGCCCCGAGCGTGCCCGCAGTGTCGCGGCGGCCGCATCCGGGAGATGGGCGCCGGCACTGAGACGATCACGTCCGAGTTGCAGGAACGCTACCCCGGCGTCACCATCGAACGGTGGGACTCGGATTCGGTTCGCAATCCGGCGGAGCTGGAAGCAGCTATGGAACGCCTGGCCAACGGGCAGGCGCAGATCCTGGTGGGGACGCAGATGGTAGCGCGCGGGTTGGATCTGCCAGGCGTCACGCTGTCCGCCGTGCTGCTGGCGGATCTGGGGCTGAACGTGCCGGATTTTCGCGCCGGCGAGCGGGCGTTCGCCCTGCTCTGCCAGGTGGCGGGCCGGTCTGGCCGCGGCGACGAGCCCGGCCGGGCGATCATCCAGACGTACCAGCCGGACCACTACGCCATCGCCGCGGCCGCTGAGCAGGACTATGCCGCGTTTTACGGCATCGAAATCGCCGCCAGGCAACTCCAGGGCAACCCGCCCTTCAACCGGCTCGCCCAAGTAGTGTGCGCCGATCTCAGCGTGCGGGCCGCGCAGCAGACCCTGGGTGAGTTGGCCCAGTCCTGGCGGGAACAGGCGGCAAGGGAAGGTCGGGCGGATGTTGACGTAATCGGGCCCACCCCCTGTCTGCCCGAACGTGTTCGCGGCCGGTACCGTTGGCGACTGTTGCTGAGGGGACGCCGGCTCTGGCAGTTTCTGGAGGGGCGTACCGTCCCGCGGAATTGCCGGGTCGACGTTGATCCGGTCAGGCTAGAGTAGAGCTACCTGACGGGGGCAGGTCAATGGGGCGTAACTGTTCAGGATTAAGGTCGTTGTCATTGCGAGGCGCTTGCGCCGTGGCAATCCCGACATCAGAGCAGCCTCGCCCGCCACAAAGGGCTCCCTGGCGCGAACGGGATTGGCACGCTTCGCTCGCAATGACATCTTCCCCGTAACCCGGAACAGTTACAACGGCGCCAGCGATATTGACAACTCTGCGTGTTTTGGTGTATCAATCCGCTACTGCTTGCGCAACCAATTTCACGATTGGCAGCCTCGCCAACGGAGGAGGAGACCATGCCTGACATCTATTACGCTCGGCCAAGCAATTTCCTTTCGGATCCTCGGGATCGCACGGTGATAGTCGGCGAGTCCGAAGAGGAAGTGCTCCAAAAGATGTTCGAATATCTCGCCAGCCCTGAGGCCCAGGCCCGCTACCCCGGCGTAGATGATCCGACCGAGCTCGAGAACAACATCCGCACCTGCATCTTCAAGAAGGGCACCAAGGCCATCCACAACCGCCCGCCGGATGCGGAACCGGTCAAGTAGCCCGAAGAAATATTCGTCGCCATTGACGCCCCCGTTCTTGCTGGACGGGGGCGCTTTGGTGGTCGGGTTGCTGCGCCGGCCGCCCGTGGTTATACTGCGGCATCATGGCGATCAACCCTGACGATTTCCCGCCGGGAACTTACCACGAACTGCCGCTGTTCCCTCTGAACAACGTGGTGCTTTTTCCCGGTATGCCGTTGCCGCTGCACATTTTTGAGGAGCGGTACAAGGCGATGATCGGCGACTGCGTCGAGCGGGACGAACCGTTCGGCGTGCTGCTCATCAGGGAGGGCAACGAGGTGGGGGAACCCGCCGAACCGCATTCCATCGGCACCACGGCGCGGGTCTCGCAGGTGCAACGCCTGCAGGAAGGTCGCCTGAACATTCTGACCCGCGGCGAAACCCGTTTCGAGTTGCTGCAAACCGTGCAGACCGTGCCGCATCTGGTGGGGCTGGTGCGGTTCATGGATGACGACGAGGGGGATGTTTCCGCGACCGCGATAGCCAACGTGCGCGAACAGTTCATCCAGTTGCAGCGTCAGCTCACCGCCATGGCCGGCGGTTGGGACCGGGAGGTCACGGTTCCCGACGAGCCTATCGCTCTGGCCCGCATCGCCTCGGCCACCCTGGCCGTCAGCCTGCCCCTGCCCCCCGACGTGCGGCAATCCTTGTTGGAAACCCCCACCGCCGGCGGACAGCTGGAAAAGTTGCAGACCCTGATGCGGCAGGCCAACCGCATCGTCGCGGAACAGGCGGAACAGAACACGCCGTTCAAAGGGCCACGCCTGAACTGACCCGCCGGCGTTTACTCCGGCGACTGCCGGCGGCGCAATTGCTCGCGCAGCTGGCGCGCTTCTTCCTCGGCCTGCTCGGCGCGAGCCTCGGCCCGTTCGGCGCGGGTCTGGGCCTGTTCGGCGCGGGCTTCGGCGGCGGCTAACGCTTCCAACGCTTCTACGAGGTCCGGCAGATACTCCCGCGTAACCGGGTCCCAGAACCGCAGTTGCCGGTCTTCCGAGCGCAACTCCAGCCCCAGGCTGGGACTGTAGCCCCGCGCCGAGCCATCGATGCCGTAGTCGATTGGCCGGGGCCGGTACACGCCGTTTTCCAACACTTCGCCGGCCAGCGGGGCGTCGTGCCACTGCCCGCCGCTGGGGTCAAACCGCCAGTATTCCCTGACCTCCAGGCGCGCGTAGATGTCGCGTTTCGCGGTGTAGTCATACCGGCCGGTGCTTGGGGATCCCACTTCCAGCACGAAGTCCGGCGGCTGCCCGACTTCGCTGATGACGTATCCGTTGGCTGCTTCAATGAGTTGAGCGGGAAAGGGGAGATCAAAGGCCGCCACGCAGTCGGGGCGGGGAGAGCGGCGAGCATCGCGGGCCTCGAAGCAGAGATAGCCCTCTCCCGACACCAGCACGTTGGGCTGGCGCCGGTAGTGGCTGCGCAGAACCTGGTCGATGCGGGCGATGTGGGGGCGCTGTTGCATACCGTCGGGAAGCGGGGTCGGGTCCGGCAACTCCGTGAGATTGGGATAGGTAGCGGCCGGACGCGGTTTCGTGGTCATGGGGAACCTCCCTGGGCGGACCCGTAAATGCGGCGCGCCCCCGCCTCCGGGATCATCCCGGTGAACAGCTCGGGGTGGATCATTTCGGCGAGTATCTCCAGGCCGGTGACGAGCCGAGGGCCGGACCGGCTGGTGTAGTTGCTGGCGTCGATTACGTAGACGCGGTCGTTCTGCACCGCGGGCAGGGACGCCCAGCCCTCTTTTTCTGTGAGCAGGGGAATGTCCTCCATACCCCGGGGCACTTCAAAACCGCAGGGCATGACGACGATGACCTCGGGTTGGTTCTCGATGATGGCCTCCCATTCCAGCGGGAAGGAACCCATCTCCTTGTCGCCGAAGGAGTTGGCTCCCCCGGCCAGCTCCACCATTTCGGGAACCCAGTGACCGCCGCACATCAACGGGTCGGTCCACTCAAGGTGCAGAACCCTGGGGTGGATATCAGCCAATTCAGCCCTCTGGGTGACCGTATCGATACGCTCCTGCATCCGAGCCGTGACCTGCTCGGCCATGGACTCAGTGCCGGTTGCCCGGCCCACCCGGCGCACGTCTTCCAAAACGTCGCCGAGGTATTGCGGGTCCAGGGACAGCACCTCGGGCTGCTTCTCCATGTTGGCGGTGGACTCGGCGACCTGCCGAGAAGACACCGCTCAAACCTCGCAGATAGCCTGGGTCAGCAGCAGGTCCGGGTTGGCCGCGTCGAGGATATCCTGGTCAATGTGGTAGATCCCGAGGCCCTCGGCGAGGCGTTCCGAAATCACGCGGCTGATCTCACCGCTGCTGGGCTGCGTGCCTTCGAAAACGCTGCGCACCACCCACGGCTTGTCCTTGGCCTGGGCTGGGTAATCGCACTCGTGAGTTACGCCGTAGAGCTGGTCCTCCAACCCCAATGCGTAAACAATCTCGGTGGCGGAGGGTAGGAAAGAACAGATTCGCATCATGTCGCCTGCCTGTTAATGACTGCGCGCATTGTAGCACCGCCTGAAAATCACACCGCCGTTCCTGCGAAAGAACGTCACCCCGTTTCAGGCACGGGGCAGGCTGTTCTTTCACCGGAATGACTTCATTTGGCAACAGAGCCTAGTCGGCTTCTCTCTGGGCAGCCGACTCTGCGCCTTCGGGCGGCCGCGCCGGCGCGGGGCTGAACAGCTCGATCCGCTCTTCCAGGAACCGCCACAGGTCTGCGGTCGAGTCTTCGGCAGCCTGAGCGGCAGCCGCGGCGCGCACCTGCTCAATCGGTTGTGCGTCCGGGTCGGCCCAGTGGTTAAAGGACGGGCTCTCCACGTCCATGACCTCAAAGGCGCTGGGGGCTGGCGCATCGGTGCGCCGGGGAGCCGGAGGAGCGATGAATGTGTTGCGGAACACCGGTTGCAGGACGCGGTGGACGTGGAAGCCGGCAAACACCAGAGCGCCCGCGGAAGCCAGCAGCAGGAACACTGACAACGGCACCGACAGGCTGCCCAGGGCGAATAGCCGGATTATCAACGGGATCATCAGCAGGACGCCGACGAGCAAAAGCGCCGTGGCCATGCCGTCACGCAACAGGGTGCGCAGGGTGTATCGCGCCGGCTGGCCCGCAGTGTCGCGCACCGACGCCCGAACGGTCAGGCTGGCGACCACCCGCAATTCCCGCCAGATGGCTATGGCGGCGGGAATGTTGATCCCCACCGTCGCGCCGCCCAGGATCACGCCCAGGAGGGCGTGGGACACCGAATCCGGTTCGGCCAGCAGGTCGGGCAGGGTGTACACCGCAGCGGTGCCGATGGCCGTAAGCACCGCGATGATGCAGATGTCGATGATGATGCGACGCACCGCGTTTTTCAGCAGGCGGCCCGTTTCGCCGGGCAGGGAGAACGCGGCCCAGAACGACTGAATGCCCAGGAAGATCACCAGGTTGACCGCCAGAACCGCCGGCGGCGCGCGCCGCTCCAGCCAGTCGTACATGGGCGTTGCGATCTTCGAGGTCAGCGGCGCCACGATCGCGGTGATCGCGGTGGCGATTGCCAGCACCGGGGCCACCACCGGACCCACCGCGGCGTTGGTAGCGCTCAGGTGACCGATGGCCAGCGAAAACTCGCCCATCTGCGGCATGGTCATCCCGACCTGCACCGCGGTGCGCGAGCGTCGTCCCGCCAGTATCGCTCCGATGGTGTTGGCCATGATCTTGCCGCCCATGAACACTCCCACCACCACCAGAGCCGGCACGATGTAGTCGTCCAGGGTTCGGTAGTCGATGAGCATGCCTATCGACAGGAAGAACAATGCGCCGAACATGTCGCGCACCGGGTTTACCAGTCGCGTCACCCGTCCGGCGGCGTCGGTGTCACCGATGACCACGCCGATCAGGAAGGCGCCGGCCGCCGCCGACAATCCGAGAAACTCGGCCCCCAGCGCCAGGCCGAAACAGCAGCCCAGTGAAGCCACCAGCAGGGTTTCGTCCGATTGCATCCGGGAGAGGAACCGCATGAGACGAGGCGCCAGCAACGCGCCGAAACCCAGAGCCGCGATGCAGAAGATGCCCAGCTTGGCGGCCAACCATCCCACGTCCGCCAGGTCGGTGGAACCCGTGGTAGCGAGACCGGCCAACAGGGTCAGCAGGATAACCGCGGCAAAGTCTTCCACCAAGAGGATGCCGACCACCGTCTGGCCCCATCCGGCGCGCAGGTTGCCGCTGTCCCGCAAACCCTTCAGCAGTATCGCCGAGCTGCTGATGGCCATGGCGCCGCCCAGGTACAGGGCGTTCGCCCCGGATATGCCCAGCACCTTGTCGGCGATCAGCACACCCAGGTAGGTCAGGGTGGAGATCTCCACCACCCCGATAACCAGCACGCGCAGGCCGATTTCCCGGATGCGTCGCCAGCCCAGTTCCAGGCCGATGCCGAAGAGCAGGAGGATCAGCCCCAGCTCGGCAAGCAATCCGATAGTGTCCAGGTTGCTGATGACCGGATGGGGCAGGGTGTACGGCCCGATCAGCAGCCCGGCAATAAGGTAACCGAGTACGGGCGGCTGCCATACCAGCCGGGCTAAAGCCAACCCAACGGCCGCGATGGCCATGGCGATGGCGAAGTCTTTCAACAATCCGGCAGACGCGTCGGTCAGGCCGGCTGCGAATATGGTGAGCGGGAACTCTATCTCAGAACCCCCTACTGAAAATCTGGAGCCGGCGCAGGTCCAACTCCGGCGCGGAACAGGAGAGCCGGGCCCGCGGGCTAAGTCTGAAAGCTATCGCGGCTGCGCTTGATTCGCGCCTCGCAACTCGTTGCCCCCGCCGCCTGGCGCAACGGCCGTCGGGATGGGGGCATACGTGTCGCCGCCGAGGGGCGCGAAATATGACGGTTGCTACGCGGCGCGTCCGGCGTGTTTGGGCCGAGGCTCGGCAACGAATTCGGCAGTTACGGAAGTGCTGGGGGTCGCCACGGCGACCGAACCATAAAGCGGTCAACGCTTCTTCCACGTGTCCACCAGATAGTTGCCCTGGTCGTCATCCACGCCCCAGATCTTGAAATGGATACGCACATCGGCGTACAGGCTCAGGTCGCCGGGGGTTGCTTCCGGGTCCCTGAAGGCTTCGGCGGTAACTTCCATGAAGTCCACCGGCGCGTCGTCGGTAAGGGCGATTCGCTCCACCATGTTCACGGCGCAGGCGGTGATGCCGGAGAGGAACAGTTCCCCGGCTCCCACGGCGTCACCGCCGCCGTCGTCGGCGACCCAGTGATGCGTGCGGGCGTTGCAGATCGCTCTGCCGTGGGTTCCCGAGCTGTACGTTTCCACGTGATAGGCCATTTCCAGTGCCATCATGCCCCCTTTGGAGTAACGCGCTCCGCAGATATTCCCTTAGGTTCGTGCAAAATTCCGGCCGCAGTACACATTGTCATTACGGAGCGCAGCGACGCGGCAGTCTCGTTCCCGGAGCAGCGACCGTCGCCGCAACGAGATTACCGCGGTGCGCTCGCAATGACATTTTTGCACGGGCCTAATTCCCTTAGGGTGATATTGATCCCATACCGTCTAAATCATAAACTATGAGGGCTTTAACGCCAAGCGCGAAAATTTTTGGTAGCTGTTCAGGATTAAGGTTGTTGTCATTGCGAGGCGCTAGCGCCGTGTCAATCTCGTCCTCTCTCCAGAACCTTTTCCCGAACGATTCTCCGGCTCCAACGAAATTGCCGCGCTGCGCTCGCAATGACGACCCCGCAACCCTGAACAGTTACAATTTTTGGGCGGACGATAGATTGGACTGCGCCAGACGGGAGACATCGGATGGCTTGTTGGGCGTCGTAGTGGTGGCTGCCGGGCGCAGCACCCGCATGGGCGGGACCGACAAGACCTTCGTCGACGTGCTTGGAACGCCCCTGATTGTCCATACCCTTCGGCGCATCGCCGCTTCGGAGGTGGTGGACCGGATCGTGTTGGTCGTCTCCGCCGATGCGGTTCAAGACGGCGAAGCGATCGTGCAGGATTTGGGTATTCCCAAGATCGCCGCGGTTTGCGCCGGCGGCGCCCGCCGCCAGGATTCGGTCTTAGCCGGGCTGGTCGCCATGGGCGAGAGGCGATGGGTGGCGATTCACGATGGAGCCCGGCCATGCGTGACACCCGATATTCTAGGCCGCGCTCTCCGTGAAGTTCAGGGATCGGGCGCTGCCATCGCCGCGGTGCCGGTCAAGGATACGATCAAGGTGGTGGGTGACGACCGGGTAATTTCGGCTACTCCCAACCGCGCGACCTTGTGGGCGGCGCAAACTCCGCAGGCTTTCGATTATCAAACCCTGATGGACGCCCATCGCGCTGCGGACGTCGAATACACCGATGACGCGGCGATGGTCGAGGCTGCAGGCCACCGGGTTACGGTTTTCTGGGGTGATTATGACAATTTAAAAGTGACCACTCAGGAAGACCTGGACGTGGCCAGGTTGTCATTAGCCCGAGAATAAGCCGAAACTGCCACAAATGGGAAACGAGACCGCTTGCCACGGCCGGGCTTCTGTGCATACGATGTTTAATGACATTCCTTGTCAAGCATCGGCGCGTGTACACGAAACAAGACACGCGCGTTTGGACAAGGGGTGTCAACAAGCGGAGGATCAGAATGGTTGCCAGCACCGTCAACCGTCGCTCCCGTTACGGGGAGTACGCTCAATTCTTGCGGCTGAGCGCTGACCGGCTGGACATGGCGGTAGCCCCGGATCGGCTGGAAAATTTGCGCTCGAAAGTGAATATCGAGCGTAATACATTCATGATTTGGGTCATCACCTGGTCCATCCTGGCGTTGATTTGCATCGCCCCGTTGGTGATGCTCCTGGTCGCCAAATTGGACTTGCCGGCGCCGGCTTATATCGCGGCCCAGAGCGATATGCTGCTCCGCCATCTTTGGATCGGCGAAGCGCCGACCAACGCGGAATTCGTCGCTCACGGGTCGCTGCTGGCGTTTCTGGCGGCGATAGTGATCGGTTACGCGCCGATCATCGTCTACGGTGGCCCGCTGAACGACATCGAGCGGGCGCACCGGACGCTCAAGGCCGTCGAGCGAGGGTAGGCGCGGAACCCGGCTCGCGTCCCGCCCATCGGGTGCTTCGGTGCAGTATCGAGTAGGCACTGGAGCCGACGCCCATGCCCTCGCCGCCGGGCGCGCGCTGGTGCTCGGGGGCGTGTCGATTCCGCATCCCACGGGCCTGGCCGGCCACAGCGACGGCGACGCGCTCAGCCACGCCGTGATCGACGCCCTGCTGGGCGCCGCCAGCGCCGGCGACATTGGCGCGCACTTTCCTCCCGGAGACCCGACCCTGGCGGGAATCAGCAGCCTGATACTGCTGGAGCGCACGGCTGGCGTATTGGCGGAGGGCGGTTGGTGCATCGCCAACGTTGATGCTACAATGCTGGCGCAACGTCCCCGGCTGTCACCCCATGTGCCGCTGATGCGCCAGAACATCGCCACCGCGCTTTCGGTCGAGCAATCGCAGATCAGCGTCAAAGCCACCACCACCGATTACTTGGGATTCACCGGGCGGGAAGAGGGGATCGCGGCCGTTGCCGTGGCGTTGCTGTGGCGATCCTGACACCGCGCGTTATCAACAAGGCCGCAAGCGCCGTCGTTCATCCGGTTCAGCATGAAGCTCTATAACACCCTGAGCGGACAGGTCGAGGAGTTCGTTCCCTCCGAAGGCAACCTGGTCAAGATGTACGTGTGCGGGGTAACCCCGTATTCCGCCACCCACGTGGGGCACGCGCTCAGCTACGTGGTTTTCGATACCCTGCGGCGGTACCTGGAGCACAAGGGATACGAGGTTCGTCATATCCAGAACTTCACGGATATCGACGACAAGATAATCCAGCGAGCGCAGGAGTCCGGCGTATCCGAGGACGATCTGGTCGAGGAATTCATCGGCGATTACTTCCACACGATGGATGCCCTGAACATCCAGCGCGCCTCTGAATATCCCCGAGCCACCCGCGAGATTCCGCGGATCATCGACGCCATCGCCGGCCTGATTGATCGAGGCCATGCCTATCCCGCCGCCGGCGACGTCTATTTCCGGGTGACCAGCAAGGACGACTACGGCAAGCTCAGCCACCGCACCCTGGACAGCATGATCGCCGGCGCGCGCATCCAGGTGGACGAGAACAAAGAGCATCCCATGGATTTCGTCCTGTGGAAGGGAGCCAAGCCGGGAGAGCCCTCGTGGGATAGCCCGTGGGGCCCCGGCCGGCCCGGCTGGCACATCGAGTGCACCGCCATGTCCCTGGAATACCTGGGCGAGCAGCTCGACATCCACGGCGGCGGCCAGGACCTGGTGTTCCCCCACCACGAAAACGAGATCGCCCAGAGCGAGTGCTACACCGGCGCTAAGCCCTTCTCCCGCTACTGGATGCACAACGGCCTGCTGCAACTGGGCTCCGACAAGATGAGCAAGTCCCTGGGCAACCTGGTGTCGGTAGTGGAAGCCCTGGAACGCTACAGCCCCGACGCCATGCGCCTGTACTTTCTCAGCAGCCACTACCGCAGTCCGCTGGCTTACAGCGACGAAGGCGCCGCCGCAGTGGAGCGGAGCTTGGAACGGGTGCGTCGGGCGCTGGTTCCGGGCAACGGATCCGGCCCTGAAGTTGATGCCGAGACTCACCGGGCCAGATTCGCCGCCGCGATGGACGACGACCTCAATACTCCGCAGGCCGTGGCCGCCCTGTTTGACCTGGCCCGGGACATCAACCGCGGCCGTGACGCCGGCCAGAGCATCGGATCCGGTCAGGACGCCCTGCGGGAACTGGGAGGCGTGCTGGGCCTGACGTTTGAGGATCGTCCGTCTCCGGAGGACAGCCTCGCCGCGGCGCCATTCATCGACCTGCTGGTGTCGGTGCGCACCGAACTGCGAGCCGCCCGGCAGTTTGCCCTGGCGGACCAGATCCGGGACGGCCTCGCCGAGCAGGGCGTGACCCTGGAAGACGGCCCCCAGGGCACCCAGTGGCAGCGGCAAGGCCAATAAGCCCGTTGAGGTGAGCTCCCATGGATTTAGCAACCATCACGGCCATAACCAGCGTATCTGGACTCACCCTCACCGTGCTTCTCCTGGGTGGTGGTGGGATATGGTACATCTGGAAGCTCAGCAGCCGGGTTGACCATCTCTCCTACCGAGTTGACCGGCTGGAAGAGAGCTTGACGGAGACGCGGCAGGAAGTGCGCGAAACACGGGAAGAGGTGGGGGAGATCCGCCAGGATTTGCGTGCGACACAGGAAGAGCTGCGCGAAACTCGGGAAGAGGTGAGGGAGATCCGCCAGGATATGCGCGAGCTGCGTGAGGAGATGCGCCAGGATATGCGCGAGCTGCGTGAGGAGATGCGGGCCGAGATGCGCGAAATGCGTGAGGAGATGCGCGAAATGCGTGAGGAGATGCGGGCCGAGATGCGCGAAATGCGTGAAGACATGCGGCGCAACCACGAGCAGCTCCTGGTGACGTTGGCTAACCACAACCATGACGAAACCGGCCAGGCCATGTTCCGCAACCCGCTGTGACCGTTCCCCGCGTGCCCGACAGCCCGCAATCCTCTCATCCCGTCGACTGGCAGCAGGTTGCCGGCTGTCTGCGTCAAATCGCCGGCTCCGAGCACGTTCTTACCGGGGCGGCCGAGCTTGACCGCTATTCGGCCGACGCGCTGACCCCGTATCGCGCTTATTACGCCGACGCCGCTTTTGACCGTCTGGCCGACGTTATCGTGCGGCCGGCGGACACCGACCAGGTTTCTCAGATCGTCACGCTGGCCCAGCGCGCCGGCAGTCCCCTGATCCCATACGGCGGAGGCACGGGCGTCATGGGCGGGATCCTGCCCGTGCGCGGCGGGATCATCCTGGACCTGGGCCGGCTCAACCGCGTGATCAGCATCGATCCGGTGTCGCAAACGGCCGAGGTCGAGGCGGGGTTGATCCTGCAAGACCTGTACGACGCGCTGGAACCCCACGGGCTCATGCCCGGGCACGACCCGTACAGTGTTCCCATCGCCAGTGTGGCCGGCACCATCTCAACCAATGGGGTGGGCTACCGCGCCGCCGCTTTTGGCCCCATGGGCGATCAGGTGGTGGCGCTGGAAGTGGTCCTTCCCGATGGACGCATCATCAACACGCGGCCCGTGCCCAAGCAGTCCTCTGGTCCCGATCTGAACCACCTTTTCATCGGCAGCGAGGGCGTCTTTGGCGTGATTACCCGGGCTACCCTGCGCGTGTTCCGCCAACCCGAGGCGGCCGAATACGCGACCATGGAGTTCGCCGATTTCGACGCCGGTTTCGCGGCGGTAACGGAGATGGGAGCCCTGGGTATCCGCCCTGCGCTCCTGGACCTGACCGAGGACAGCGAGGGCGTGCTGCTGCACCTGCTCTTCGAAGGCTACCGGGAAGGCGTGGACGCTGCGCTGCGCCGCACCATGACGGTGTGTGACACGGCCGGCGGATGGAACGTGGGCCCGGAGCCGACGCTATCCTACTGGAAACACCGCCATGACTCGGCATTGAACTATCGTGAGACGGCATTGGGACGCCCGCGCGAAGAACGCTGGCAGCGGCAATGGGGGCGCACTTTTGACTACCTGCACATGAGCCTGCCCGCCGACCGGGTGCTGGAGTACCGGCGGCGCGCTGACCGGATGCTGGCGGCCCGGAAGATCAAGGTGGTGGAATACTGCCTGTGGAGCCGACCGGAGTTCTTCTCGATGCTGGTGGTGCCCGACGGTGACCGGCGGGTGTTCGGTCGGGACGGCTACGATCCCGAGGTGCGGGCCAACCTGGCCGTCGGGGTGGACGAGGTGCTCACGCTGGCCCAGGACATGGGCGGGATCATGGAGTACTGCCACGGCGTCGGCATCAAGTTGCACCACTTGCTGGGTCGAGAGCTGGGCGTGAGCCGGGATGCCCTGCTGGATATCAAGCGGGCGCTGGATCCGGCGGGCATCATGAATCCGGGGAAATTGACGCTGTAACGCAGCCGACGGCGGGGGCGAGGTCATGGCTGAGGGCGGGTTGTGAACCCGCCCTTATCATTTCTAGCATGGATATTGATTATCCCATAATATCCGTTGACGGAATGTTGTGAGCTCGGTATCATAATTTCAAATGATCACAGGCTTGCAATATCAGCCTTGGAGGAACAAATGGTTACCGCACTGAAACCCGAAAACGAAGCCAACGCCGCGGTTGCCGAAAACGCCGCCGCCCCTGCCGCTACCACTGCGCCGGCCGCTGCTGTTGACGTTTCTCGCATCCCGGAAACCCCCGCCGAACTGCTCAAGGAGTGGGATTCGTCCCGCAAACCACTGCTGCACACGGTCATTGCTGCTACCTTCGTCCGCCTGTGGAACGTCGTGGCCGGCCCGCCAATGACCGAGCGCGCCCGCCTGGAGCGCGAGATCGCCGAGACCCGCGGCTACCGCGACGGTTTCACCAAGATGGTCTAATCAACCGACACTGACCACCGGGCAGCGCGTCTCTCTCCGCGCCGCCCGACATTTCGCAAGGGCCGTCGCAGCAATGCGGCGGCCTCGTCTTATTTGTGGAACATCCGGCCAAACCATCCGGGCGTAACACTGGCAACTGACACTCTGCGATACTACAATTTGCAGCACGGCGTCCAATGCAGGCGTCGCTATTACATTTGGCGGTGAGTTGCCATGTCGACCCCTCGCGCATTCGTTACCCGCACCCTGCTTCCCGAGGCTTTGGACATCATCCGGGAGGTTGCCGACGTGATCGTATGGCCGGAGGAAACGCCGCCGCCCGTGGAGGAGTTGCGCCGGCAGGCCGGCGACTCCGACGGAATCCTGACCACCATCATGGACCGGGTGGACGCCGACCTGCTGGACGCCGCGCCCAACCTGCGGGTGATCAGCCAGCTGGCGGTGGGCCTGGACAACGTGGACGTCGCCGAGGCGACGCGACGCGGCATCCCGGTCGGCTACACGCCCGGCGTGCTGGCCAAGTCCACCGCCGACCTGGCCATGGCCCTGCTGCTGGGCGCGGCCCGGCGCACGTCCGAGAGCGAGCGCTGGCTGCGCGGCGGCGGCTGGCAGATCCAGTTTCACCCGACCCACTGGCTGGGGCAGGACGTTCACGAAGCCTGCCTGGGCATCGTGGGATTGGGGCAGATCGGCCGGGAGATCGCCAAGCGGGCCCGCGGGTTCGACATGGATATCGTGTACCACTCGCGGACTCGTTACCCCGACGTGGAGGCCCAATACGGCCTGCGTTACGCCGAGTTCCCCGACCTCCTGGGGCAGGCGGATTTCGTGGTGCTCAGCGTGCCCCTGACGCCGCAAACCCACCATCTAATCAGCGGGCCGCAACTGGCGCTGATGAAACCCTCGGCCATTCTGATCAACGTGTCGCGCGGGCCGGTGGTCGACCCGACGGCGCTTTACGAGGCGCTGCGCGACGGGCAGATCGCCCGCGCCGCCCTGGACGTGACCTCCCCGGAACCAATCTCGCCGGACGACCCGCTGCTGACCCTGGACAACCTGGTCATCACGCCTCACATCGGCAGCGCGGCCTTGCCCACCCGCCTCAACACCATGAAGCTGGCCGCGCGCAACCTGGTGGCCGGCCTCAAGGGTGAACCGATGGAAGCCTGCGCCAACGCGGAGGCAACCCCATGATAAAGGTAGTTTGCTGGAACATCGACAGGAGGCATCAGGCGGTGCGGGAATTGCTGGAGATGGACGCGGATGTGGCGCTATTGCAGGAAGTAAGCTCCGGGGAGCATGGTTTGCTGGACACCGCCAGTGGCGTAGTTTCGATCAGTCCGCATGACCCTTGGGAACCGGCGCCGCAGGGTGATTATGACCGCTGGCCTCTGGTGGTGAAACTGTCTGACCGAGTGCAGGTGGAATGGTTCAAGCCAGTCCGCGCCACTATTCCCAAAGAGCAGGATGACGAAATGGCAGTCAGCTGCGCTGGAACTATCGCCGCCGCCAAATTTATCCCGAAAATTAGCGCGGAGCCGCCGTTTATCGCCGCCTCGATGTACGCGCGCCGGTTCGCGCCGCATCCGACAGTTGGGAATGGCTGGATCTATCCTGACGCAGCAGCCCATCACATCATCTCAGACCTATCGGAGTTATGCCGCAGCGGTACCAGGATCTCATGTGTCAGTTCATCCTGCTTGCGCGACCATACCATGATCCAATTACGCCAGGTTTGCTCGTGAACCCACTTGTGGGCCTTGAGATAAGCGCACAGCATGGGCGGTGTCACTCTCCGCAACGCTTCAGAGTCCCGGATTTGCACGTCCATAGTTGGCCTCCGTGAGTCAAAGCAGTTAGCGGAACATATTCAGCGACCCGTCCTGGTCAAACACGTCATGAGTTCGAGGAAATTTCGCCACTCTGATTGTGACGTGACAGTTTCGCAGATCATCCAATGAGCCGACGATTTTCGCAGTCGGCGCCGTCGTACCGAGACGCATGCAGGACAACGAGGTACGACCGCCCGACAGCTCGGAAGACCGCAAGGCCATGAACGCAGCCCAAGATACAATCGAGGCATTCATTACCGGCGTTCAAGCCCGCACGCGCGGGATGGACACGTCCGCTGCCCGTCGGCTTCGAGTCCCAGTCAGTATCCCCCAAAGGCAGGGATACGCGCCGCGCCAGATTCTCCATCCACGCCAACCGCGCGAGCACGGCAATTTGACGGCCCACAACGCACCGTGCAATTTGCCACTGCAGGAGCAGCAATATGGCCGCAAACCCCACCATAGGGCAAGAACCAACAGACTACACGGCCCTCCAGTGGCTTCCCAAACTGCTGAAAGCCCTCATCTCAAGATCACTCCCCTCCACTTTCGACGCGACCCACGTCAGACCGGAGGCCGGAAGGATCCCAGGCGATTGGTTCGAAGGAACTGTCATGGAGCTGTGTGCCCTACCCTGGGATGACCCTGACTGGACGTCAGAAAAGCCACAGCCTCTGGACGCCGCCGCCGTGGCGGAACTGCTGCTAATCCTCCTCGATGTCCTGCCCGAACACGCCCTGGCGCCGAACATTACCCCGAACTGGGACGGCGGCGCCATGGCAACCTGGCTCCTGGGAGACCTTACCCTGGAGATCGAAACCCGACCGGGCCAGCCCGCCCAATACTGCTATGGCGACGAGAGGGGACAACAAGACCTGGACGACGAGGGCGACGTCTCCGGTAACGAGGAGCTCCTCCGCCGCTGGGCCAAAGCACTGGCCGACACAGCCGCAGAACTCGGCCTATGACGGGACAGCGCCAACCCGCCGGACACGACCGGCTGGTAATGAGACGGATAGGCGCGGCACAATTGACGCACGATCCCTCCATGGGGATTCCGAGACCTCCCAGCAGCCATCTGGACATGGGCCCAGGAGACGGATACGCCTCGTGTCGCCTGGTAGGCGACGCTGACCCCAACGAAGTCATGAACGAAGGCGCAGGAGACTACCTCTACGTCCTCTCAGTTGCCAGCATCAGAGAAGCCGGCATGGACGTTCTCGAAACCCCCGCATCCGGCGGACCGGGGCACTGCGATATCACCGGCGCCAAGACGATTCGGCGACGAGCGAAGCAACGCCTCATGGCAGAAGCCAGCTGGGTCCGCGGGCACAGTCCGCCTGGAGCACCCGACGACCGGATAATAGACGCGCCTTCGCCTCGCATTTGTTGAGTCAGTGGACCGCGAAAGATTCGCTCAGGGGCCGGATTTGGCGCGTTTCTAGCGAATTTGCAACATCCGTCCCGAGACGCTATTCCGACAACGACGTTGTCTGGAAATCAGCAAATACCCAGGAAATTCGAGCCGCTGGGCCGACTGCGAAATACGTCGGAGTATTGGCCGGACTCTGACGCCGTGACTCCAGATCGGGAGTAGCGAAATTTCCTCGTCATGAGTTCGGCGTGTGCTATGATATGCGCTCCAATCGGGGTTGTCCCCGCCATACGTTCTCCAGGAGTTCCGATTACGATGACCACCCCGACGGTTTCCGTCCAACTTGACACCCGCGACACCCTGGGCAAGAAGGTCAAAGCGCTGCGCAGAGAGGGCATCGTTCCCGTTCATCTGTACGGCAAGGGCGTCGAATCCCGCCCGTTGCAGTGCGAGGTTCGCACCCTGCTCCAGGCCATCAGTCGCGCCGGCGGGGAGTTCGGCCAGCCGCTCCGGGTGACCATCGCCGGCGAATCCGGCGAGTACACCGCCGTCGCTTCGGAGATTCAGTGGCAACCCCGCACCGGAGACGTTCTTCACGTCGATTTCCGGACCGTTGCGCAATAGCCGGTCCCATCCACTGATGCCGGCGAATGCCGCCGTCACCGCCAGCCCCAGTCAGGGCCGATAGAGCCCGCCGCGCCAGCCTGGGAGGCTACCATGTACCTGGTTTTTCTCAGTGAATCCGGTCTGACCGGCCTCAGCGCCGACGATCCCAGCCAGCCGCATCACGTCCACGCCGGGCTGCTGGTGCAGGAGAGCCAGTACATCTCCATGACCGGGGAGTACGACGCCCTGGTTCGCCGCCATTTGGGCGCCCCCGCCGGCACCGACGGCGTACCCAACGAATTGCGGCCTGGCGACTTGTACCAGGGCAAGGGGTACTTCCGCTCGTGGCGACCGGAGCGTCGGGGCGAGCTCATCCAGGACTGCCTGAGCATCCTGGTCCGCCGCGAAGTGCCGCTCCTGGTGTCATACATCGACAAGGCAGCGTTCCTGGCCGCCAGCACAACAGAAGGCAACTCTCTGTACGGCAATTCGGACCCGTCACAGTTGGCGTTCAGCCGCTTCCTGCTGGCCCTGACGATGTTCCTGGATGAAAACGTCATGGCGCAGATGAACCCCGATGACATTATGCAATCGATGTGGGACGTCAACGACTACGCGATGCTGATGGCGGGAGCGTCGTCCAGTTCCATTTCGTTGGCTTTGAACGATTTCCTGAGCGAGGACAACGATTCCGTCAACCCCAACATGTATGACGACCTGATGATAGCCCCGGCCGAGACCAGTGTCGGCGGACAACTGGCGTCCCTGTGCGCCTATATCATCCGGCGCTGGCTCCAGCAGCCCAACGCGGCCCACGGATACTTCGACGTCCTCCGCGACGGCCGCGTCCTGCAGGTCGTATACCCCTACCAGTTCGATTAGGCGGCGGCTCGGCCGCCGCCTCCGCAATTTGATCGTTCCCCGGTCGGCAATCCGACCGGGGCCCTTCAACGTACCCGGGGCATCCTTGCTATACTGGCATGGCGTTCCTTCTTTTGGCGAAAGAAGGAACGGATGAGGGGTTCCTATGGTTACATTGTTGAAAAAGATAGTGGGCGACACGCCGGAGCGGGCCGCCGAGAAATTGCGCGGGCAACTGGTGCCACGGGTCAACCGCCTGGAAGATTCCACGCGGGCCTTGACCGACGAACAACTCGGCGCTAAGACCAGCGAGTTCCGCCGCCGGCTGGACGATGGCGCGTCCTTGGATGATCTCCTCCCTGAAGCGTTCGCTGTGGTCCGCGAGGCCGCGCGCCGCACCCTGGGCCAGCGCCACTATGACGTCCAGCTCATCGGCGGCGCCGTTTTGCACCAGGGCAAGATCTCGGAAATGAAAACCGGCGAAGGCAAAACCCTGGTGGCGACGCTGCCGGCGTATCTCAACGCAATCACCGGCGACGGCGTCCACGTCGTAACCGTCAACGACTACCTGGCCCGGCGCGACCCGGTGTGGATGGGGCCCATCTATCACCTGCTCGGTCTCTCCGTGGGCTGCCTGCAACACGACGCGGCGTACATCTACGATCCCGAACTGACCGACGTGGGGCGCGGGGGCTTTCCTTACCTGACGCCGGTGTCCCGGGCTGAAGCCTATCGCGCCGACATCCTCTACGGCACCAACAACGAGTTCGGCTTCGACTACCTGCGCGACAACATGTCGGTGGACGCCGAGTTGCAGGTTCAGACCCGGATCGCCGGCCGACCGCCGCATCACTTCGCCATCGTGGACGAGGTGGACAACATCCTGATCGACGAGGCGCGGACGCCGCTGATCATCAGCGGTCCCGCCCAACAGCCGGTGGAGCACTATTCCAACTGCGCCCGGCTGGCGCCCCGCCTGCGGGAGTACGAAGACTACACCATCGACGAGCGGACCCAAGCCATCTCCCTCACCGAGGCGGGCATCGGGAAGGCGGAGCGTCACCTGCGCGTTGACAACCTGTACGAGCCCGAGAACTTCCACCTGGTCCAGTACGTCGAGAACGCCGTGGTGGCCCAGATCCAGAAGGTGAAGGACAAGGACTACGTGGTCAGCAACGGCGAGGTCATCATCGTCGACGAGTTCACCGGTCGGCTGCAATACGGCCGACGCTGGTCCGACGGACTGCACCAGGCCGTGGAGGCCAAGGAAGGCGTCAAGGTCCAGCGGGAAAGCGTCACCTACGCCACCATCACCCTGCAGAACTACTTCCGGATGTACCGCAAGCTGGCCGGAATGACCGGCACCGCCGTCACCGAGGCTGACGAGTTCTACAAGATCTACGGCCTCGAGGTGGTCGCCGTTCCCACCAACCTGCCCATGGTCCGGGACGATGCCAGCGATCTGATCTTCCCCACCGAGGAAGGCAAGTGGCACGCCGTGATTGAGAACATCGTGGAACGGTCAGACTCGGGGCAGCCGGTGCTGGTGGGCACGACCTCCATCGAGACCTCGGAGGCTCTCAGCGATCGCCTGCGCCGGCGCGGCGTGCAGCACCAGGTGCTGAATGCCCGCAATCACGAGCAGGAGGCGTCGATTGTCGCCCAGGCGGGTCGCGCCGGCGCGGTCACCGTGTCCACCAACATGGCCGGCCGGGGCACCGACATCGTGCTGGGCGGCGCCGATACCGACCGGGAGAACTGGCAGGACGAACACAGCCGAGTCATCGCCCTGGGTGGCCTGCACGTCATTGGAACGGAGCACCACGAAGCTCGCCGGGTCGACAACCAGTTGCGGGGTCGCGCCGGTCGCCAGGGCGATCCCGGCAGCAGCCAGTTTTTCGTCGCTCTCGAGGACGAGCTGATGCAGCGCTTCGGCGGAGACCGCATCAAGAGCGTGATGAACTGGTCCGGTCTCAAGGACGACGAGCCCCTGGAAAACAAGCTCATCACCAAGTCCATCTCCAGCGCGCAGGTCAAGGTTGAGGGCCACCACTTTGACATGCGCAAGCACCTGCTCAACTTCGACGACGTGCTCAACCAGCAACGCTCCGTCATCTACCAGCAGCGTTCCCAGATTCTCGCCAGTGAAGGGCTCCGGGAACGCATCATGGACATGCTGGGAGCCGAGTTTGATCGCCTGGTTTCCAACCACCTTCAGGCCCGACACGCGGACGACTGGGATGCTGACGGTTTCGTGGCCGCACTGCGGCAAATCTGCCCGCCGCCGGCTGAGATTGACACGCCGGAGAAGGTGCTGGCCCTGCGCCGGGATCACATCGAGGACATCCTGGAAGACCACGCGGAGACGCTGTACGAGGCCAAGGAGCGTTCCCTGGGTCCCGACAACATGGGGACCCTGGTTCGCCTGCTGCTCCTCAAGTCCATTGATACCCATTGGGTCAATCACCTGACCCACATGGAAAACCTGCGGACGGGAGTGGGGCTACAGGCCGTGGGCCAGCGGGATCCGCTCACGGTCTATCGCTCCGAGGGCCAGCGCGAGTTCGCCGAGTTGACCCGACAGATGCAGCGCGAGGTCACGCACACGCTGTTCCACGTCACCCTGGCTCCGGAAGCGCCCGCCACTCGTGCCCCGAGCAACAGTGATACCCGCGCGCCGGTTAGTCCGATGGCAGCGGTGTCACCCGGCCGTTCCAATCAGGCTCCGCGGGCGGGCCGCAAAATCGGGCGCAACTCCAGGTGTCCGTGCGGCAGCGGCAAGAAGTACAAGCGCTGCTGCGGCGCCAGCGCCTGACGCGCCCCAAGGCAGGCTATTCGGTGCGGAGGGGCGGCCCAGACACCCGCTCTTCCCTCCAACAGGCCGCCTGGCAACTTTCACCGTCGAACCGGAGCACAACCATGAACCAGCTGCTCAAAGAAGCCTTTGACCGAGCCGCCGGTCTTCCTCCCGAAGAACAAGACAGGTTCGCCAAGTTTCTACTGGCAGAACTCGACGCTGACCGAGAGTGGGACCAACTACTCGCTCTGCCAGAGTCCGACCAATTACTGGACCGTCTTGCTGATCAGGCTCTGTCCGAGCACCGGGCAGGAAGGACCCTCCCCTGCGTCCCACAGACTTGTAGGTATGCGCTCTTTCACATGGTTCTGGATAGGTCCACACCACGAGTACGATCGGCTCCTCCGACGCAGTTAAGTCCCGCGCGGCAATACCGTTTCCGGGGTCGCGCTCAAATTGCCCACAAGCCCTACTGCCCGCGCCGGAACAGCCGGCGCACGAAAGTAACCGGCTGCGGTTGCGGCTCCTCCATGGCGATGGGCCTGTTGCGGCCGGACGCCCACCCTTCCGGGTCGCGCTCGAAAGCGATGCGGCACCCGGGCGCGCAGAAGTAGTAGGTCTGCCCCTCGTGTTCGCTGGTGCCGCCGTTGGGATTATCGGTGTCCACCTGCATGAGGCAAATGGGGTCGGTTGCGGTTGCCATGTCGATTTCCTGCGCGTTAGTTGTCGGCGGGCGCGGGTTCAGTCTCCGGCGGGAGCGTGAACACGGCTTGGCCGTTGGCGCTGTGCGTGTGGTTAGCCAACGCGAGCATCATCTGCCGGTGGCTACGACGAATGTCCTGCAAAATTTCATCTCTGGAACCGGCGATTTCCTGGCGCAGACGGCCTTCGGTGTCAGAGATCTCTTGTCTCAGTCTAGCCTCGGTGCCGGCGATTTCCTGTCGTAACTCGGCTTTGGCGTTGAGGATTTCCAGCTTTACAGCCGCGACATCCTCTTTAAGCTCCACCTTGTTGGCGGTTACCTCATCGCGGACGGCGTTGGACTCCTCACGCGATGGAAGCCGACCAACGCGGAATGCCATGAGAGCCAGAGCCGCTACGATGAGGCCCTGGCTGCCGATAATTGCGACTATTATCGGCATTAGATTGTTGGCGCCTGCCGTTTCCATGAAGTATTCCCTCATCCCGGTAAGCGGATTTTCAAGCCAATTGTACCAGCATTGCAAAACCCGGCGTGCCATTTAGATTGACGCCCGTCGCAGCCGCAGCGAGTTGCTCACCACGCTGACCGAGCTGAACGCCATGGCCAGCGCCGCCAGGATGGGGTTTAGGAAGCCCGCCTCGCCGAAGAAAAACACCAGGCCCGAAGGCACGCCGCCCAGCGGGGTGAAAACCGGATACAGCGCGCCCGCCGCCACGGGGATGAGCAGCGTGTTGTAGAAGAAAGCCCAGAACAGGTTCTGCCGGATGGTGCGCATGGTTGCCCGGGACATCTTCAGCGCGGTGGCGACGCCCATCAGGTCATCCCGCATCAGAGTGACGTCAGCCGTTTCCTGCGCGATGTCGGCGCCCCCGCCCATGGCGACCCCAACGTTGGCGCGAGCCAGCGCCGGCGCGTCGTTTATGCCGTCGCCCACCATTGCCACGGTGTGTCCTTCCTGCTGCATCCTGGCGACGGCATCTGCCTTGTCGGCCGGCAGCATACCGGCGTGGTATTCGTCGATGCCACAAGCCGATGCCACGGACGCCGCCACCTCCGGCCGGTCCCCGGAGAGCATCACCGTGTGTACTCCCATCTCGTGCAGGGCCGCCATTGCATTGGGAGCGCCGGGTTTCACCGTGTCGGCCACGGCGATGACGCCGAGGATGCGCTTGCCCTGGGACACGAACATCGGCGTCTCGCCACGCTGGGCGAACAGGGTCGCCGTTGCGGCCAGTTCGTTTCCCGGTGACACGCCAACCTCTTCCATCAAGGAGGCATTGCCGACCGCCACCTCCTCGTCGTTCAACACCGCAGTTACACCGGTACCGGTGTGGGCAATGAATTCCGTCGACGGAGCCACCGACAGGTTCTCAGCTTGAGCCCGGCGCAGGACGGCCCGTCCCATCGGGTGCTCCGACAGCGTTTCCACTGACGCCGCGCAACGCAAAACGTGGGCATCCGAGACGCCGGCAGCGGGCACGATGTCCGTGACTTCCAGTTGCCCGGTGGTCAGCGTCCCGGTCTTGTCCAGAGCGACCACGTCCACGCGATGGGCGGTTTCCAGCGCGGCGGCGCTGCGGATCAGGATGCCCCGTTCCGCGCTTCTGCCCACTCCGACGATTATGGCCGTGGGCGTTGCCAGCCCCAGCGCGCACGGGCACGCGATGATGAACACCGCGACCAGCGTGAGCATGGCATACCGCACCGAAGGGTCCGGCCCGAGGAACAGCCACAACACCGCCGCCGCCAGCGCAATCAGCCCCACCGCCGGCACGAACCAGGCCGCCACCCGGTCGGCCAGCCGCTGCACCGGGGCCGCCGAGCCTTGCGCCTCTTCCACCAGCCGGATCACCTGGGCCAGCGTCATATCCGCGCCCACCCGCGTGGCCCGCATGAGTATCGCCCCGGCGCCGTTGAGGGTGCCGCCAAACACCGGATCGCCGGCGGATTTCTCAGCTGGCACGCTCTCCCCGGTCAGGGCTGACTGGTCGACGATGGTGATCCCACTGGTCACTTCGCCATCGACGGGGATCTGCTCGCCCGGGCGAACGGCCAGGGCGTCGCCGGTTTCAACCTGGTCCACCGGCACGTCGGCTATGGATCCGTCCGCCGCCATGAGGTGCGCCGTTTGAGGCCGCAAATCCAGCAGCCGTTCGATTGCGCTCGACGTGCGCGACAGGGCGCGGGCCTCCAGCCAGCGTCCCAGCAGGATCAGCGAGACGATTATTGCCGCCATGTCGAAGTGCAATTGGTGCCCTGCCGATGCAGCCAATGCGCCGGGAGCGATCAGCGTCGTCAGGACGACCACCACGCTGTAGCCATAGGCCACCGACGTGCCCAGGGCGATGAGCGTGTGCATGTTTGGCTGCAACCGCCGGATTCCGGCCCACCCGGCGGTGTAGAAGGACCATCCGGCCCACAGCTGCACCGGAGTCGCCACCGCCCATAGCAGCAGCGGGTACCACCACAGGGTCAGCAACCCGGGCGTCCAGGGCAGCGCTGGGAAACTGCCGAGAAGCAGCGCGGCTCCGCCCACTGCCGCCACGATCAACCGGACCCTGACGCGCCTTTCCTCCCGCTCCCTTGGCCCGCTTCCACGACCGCCGTCGTTCTCAAGTGCGTCGGGGTTGGTATCGAGACGGTATCCGGCGTCGGCCACGGCCCGGGCCAACGTTTCCAGGTCGGGTGAGTTGGCGCCTTCGGCGTCATCCAGGCTGATGGTAGCCCGCTCGGTGGCCAAGTTGACGCTGACCTCGGCCACGCCGTCCACGGAGCGCAGCGCTTCGCCCACGTGGTAGACACACGCCGCGCACGTCATCCCGGCGACGGGGAGAACCAGGGTGTTTTGTGACGATTGGGGCATGGAGTCGCGTCGCCGATGCGGGCAGGGGGAGTACCGAGGGTACCCTCTTCATTGTAGCAGCGGCGGCGTTTCCAGGGCGGGAACATCAGAAATGGAGCGAAATGCCATCCCATGCGGCCGACCGGCGTTGGCGTCGGTGGATTCAGTGGGCAAAATAGCGAAGACGGCCCCATAAGGCGCCGTCTTCAAATGCGAAAGCAGGAAGTGGTCAGTCCTCCCGCTCGATCTCGGCGTACACCGCCCGCATGGAGGCGCCGGAGTCGTCCTCCACCTCGGTGAACCACTTGATCAGAGAACGGGTCAGCTGGTCGACGGACTCATCAACTGAGGCTGCCTCGTAGCGCTGGCGCACGGTGGGCAGGGTTACACGAGACTGGGCTTCGCGCATCCAGACGATCTTTTCCTTGTCGGTCATGTCCGAACCGGCCACGCGCAGCCGCTCGGCAAACATGGCGTCGTCCTTGTCCTCGGGGGCGCCGCCCAACTCGCGAATGCGCCGGTCGAAGATGTCCCCGTGGCTGGTCTCGCGCTCGGCGACCAGGGAGAGGCAGGCTTTCAGCCCCGGATGCTCGGTCTTGTCGGCCCACGCCTTGAGGTAGACGCCGGCCCGGTGCTCCTGCAGGCGAATGTCGTTGAGCAGGTCTATGTATTCTGGCTGATCCGGCATTGCGATACCTCACTATGTTGAGCATTGGGGCGGCGAAAGCGGACGCTGCTGCCTTCATTTCATAACGAAACACTCGCCGATGATTGTCAGGCAGCGCGGTTGCCGGCGAGTCTAGTGTGCCGCCCCTGGGGTGTCAAACTTGGCTGTTACCGGCGCGTGCTAAAATGCCGCCACGAAATCAGCCCATTTTCAGGAGCGGTTTTGCCTCAATTAACCGAAGCGCAGCGTGGCATGGTCGCCACGATCAGAGAGTTTGTCCGCCGGGAAGTCCAGCCGGTCGCGCAGGAAATGGAGCACGCCGACGAGTACCCCTTCGAGCTGGTGGAGCGGATGAAGGAGCTGGGCCTGTTCGGCGCGGTGATCCCCGAAGAGTACGGCGGGCTTGAGCTGGACGTTACGTCCTACGCCCTAGTCATCGAGGAAATCTGCCGGGGATGGATGAGCCTGAGCGGGATACTGAACTCCCACCTCATCATGGCCTACATGGTCACGACCCACGGCACGCCGGAGCAGAAGGAGCGGTTCCTGCCCCTGATGGCGACCGGCGAGAAGCGCGGCGGCATCTGCATCACCGAGCCCAACGCAGGCAGCGACGTCCAGGCCATCCAGACCCGCGCCGTCCGCGAAGGCGACGAATACGTGGTGAACGGGACCAAGAGCCTGATTACCAACGGACGCCACGGCAACACCTTCGCCCTGGTCACCAAGACCGACCCGAACGCCGACCCGCCCCGGCGCGGCATCAGCATCTTCATCGCCGAGAAGGGGCCGGGCTTCAACGTGGTGCGGGACATACCGAAGCTGGGCTACAAGGGCGTGGATACCTGCGAGCTGTCCTTCGAGGACTACCGCGTATCCGGCGGGAATCTGGTCAGCGGCGAGGAGGGCAGGGGGTTCTACCAGATAATGAGCGGACTGGAGCTGGGCCGCATCAATGTCGCCGCCCGCTGCCTCGGCGTGGCGCGGGCCGCGCTGGAAGAAGCCACGCGATACGCCAGGCAGCGCGAAACCTTCGGCAAGCCCATCGGAGAACACCAGAGCGTGCAGATAATGCTGGCCAACATGGCGACCCAGATCCAGGCGGCCCACCTGTTGGTGCTCCACGCCGCCGAGAAGAAGGACCGGGGCGAGCGCGCCGACATGGAGGCCGGAATGGCCAAGCTGTTCGCCAGCGAGATGTGTATGCAGGTCGCCACCGACGCCATGCGCATCCACGGCGGCTACGGCTACACCCAGGACCTGACGGTGGAGCGCCACTTCCGCGACGCCCCGCTGATGATGATCGGCGAGGGAACCAACGAGATCCAGCGCCTGGTCATCGCCCGCCATCTGCTCAACAATTACCCCACTGGCGACTTCCTGTACGAGTCGGGGTTGTAGGCGGGCTGGATTTGGCGAGTATTTGACCTTATTCCGAACTGGCCGCGCACGACGAATAGTGTTTTGAGACCCGTCGTTGTAATACTTGGTCGTTGTAATACTTGATGGAGGTCCTCAGCCATGGTTCAGAACAACAACGAAACCGGATTGACCCGCGCCCTGGGCAGCTTCGCGCAGGCGCTCGAGTACGAGGATCTGTCGCCGGCGGTGATCGACTGGGCCAAGTACCTGTGCCTGGACTTCGCCGCAGTTGCGCTCAACGGCTCCACCACCGGCTCGGCGCGCGCCGTCGTTGACGCGCTGCAGCGGCTGGACCGCCCCGGGCCGTCGGTGGTCGTCGGTACGCCCTATCGAGCGCTGCCGGAGTACGCTTCAATGGCCAACGGCACCGCCTTTCACAGCATAGAGATGGACGACGTGAACAACGAGGCGTCGCTGCATCCGGGCGTGGTGGCCTTTCCCACCGCGCTTTCGATGGCCGACCTGGCCCATGTGTCGGGCAAGGACTTCATCGCCGCGGTGGTCGCGGGGTACGACGTCATGGTGCGGCTGGGACGCGCATTGCAGCCGGCCGAGCATTACGGGCGAGGCTTCCATCCCACCGGCACCTGCGGGGCTTTCGGCGCTGCGGTGGTGGCCGGGCGGCTGCTGGGGCTGCAGGGCGACGACTTCATCCACGCTCTGGGCATCGCGGGCAGCCAGACCGCCGGCAGCATGGAATTCCTGGCGCAGGGAGCCTGGACCAAGCGATTACATCCCGGCTGGGCGTCGCACAGCGGTTCCTGGGCTGCCCTGCTGGCCCGCTCCGGCTACACCGGCCCCGCCACCATCCTCGAGGGGCGCGACGGCTTCCTCCAAGCCTATTCCGGCAACCCCGACACATCGCTGGTTCTGCAGGATTTGGGGGACGAATATCTGATCACCCGCACGGCTATCAAGCCCCATGCCTGCTGCCGTTACAAGCAGGGATCCATAGACTGCCTGATAGACATCCGCAACATCCATGGTCTGGAGGCCGATGACGTCGAGGAAGTGACAATCGGAGTACTCAGCGGCGGTTTCGAGATAATAGCGTCTCCGGAAGAGGACAAGGCCAACCCCAGGACGGTCGTGGATATGCAGTTCTCCATGCCCTTCGGCGCGGCGGTGGCCCTGGCCTACGGCCGCGCGTCGCTGGAGGAATACGCCGACGGGGTGCCCGACCGCCCGGAGATAAGCCGCATCCTCCCGCGGGTGAAGTGTGTGACCGACCCGGAGTTGGACGCCCACTTCCCCGGCGAGTGGCGCGCCTGGGCTGAGGTCTCCACCGCCGACGGGCGGCGCCTGCGCAGCGGCATCCGATACCCCAAGGGCGACCCGGAGAACGCCCTGTCGTGGGCCGAAATGAAAGAGAAGTTCGCCGTCCTCACCGCAAGGGTCATCAGCGCGGAACGCCAGCAACAAATCATCGCCGCCATAGAATCGCTGGACGATATGGAGGACGTGCGCGAACTTGCAGCCCTCCTGTCCACGGAACAGGCCACCAGGCGGTGAGGATGGGCGAGAGAATATGACATCTCCGTTGCAGGGTGTCCGCATCCTCGAAATGTCGCAGGCTATCGCCGGGCCGGTGGCGGCGCGGACGCTGGGCGACATGGGCGCTGAGGTAATCAAGATCGAGCAGCCTGGCGTGGGGGATATGTCGCGGCGCATCGGGCCCCACTTCCTCGGCGGCGAGAGCGCCTATTACCTGAACTTCAACCGCAACAAGAAGAGCGTGACCATAGACCTGCGAACGCCGGAGGGCCGGGAAGTCTGCCGCCGGCTCGTAGCCGTGTCCGACGTAGTGTTGGAAGCATTCCGGCCTTCGGCGCTGGAGCGCCTGGGACTGGGCTACGAATCGCTGCGGGCAATCAACCCGTCCATCATCGCCTGCTCGCTGTCGGCCTTCGGGCAGGAGGGGCCGTACCGTGAGCGGCCCGGCTTCGACGGCATCGTGCAGGCCATGGGCGGCGGGATGAGCGTTACCGGCAATCCCGGCCAGCCGCCGGTGTTCATGGGGTTTCCGGTGGGCGACATGGTCGGCGGCTACGTGGCAGCCATAGGCATCGCCTCCGCGTTGTACGGGCGGCGCGTCACCGGCGAGGGGCGCCGCCTGGACATCTCCCTGCTGGACGTTCAGATTGCCCTGCAGGCCCACCTGGGGCAGTTCTACCTGGTGTCCGGCGAGGTGCCGCAGCCCATCGGCTCCAGCCATCCGTCCAACCTGCCCGTGGGCGCCTACAAATGCTCCGACGGCAAATACGTGCAGATTCACTGCGCCAGCCAGGAATTCGCCATGAAGACCCTGCGCATGATGGCCGGCGAAATCGAGGCGCTGAGGGGCATGGATGAAGACCCGCGCTTCACCACCGCCCCCGCTCGCATCGAGAACCGCGACGCGCTCGACGAAGCCCTGACCGCCGGCTTCGTGACAAAGCCGCGCCCCGAGTGGGAGCAACTGCTGCTGAAGTACGATGTGCCCGGCGGCCCGGTCAACAACATTGGCGAGGCACTGGCCGACCCGCAGGTGCAGCTGCGCGACATGGTGGTGGAAATCGACCATCCGGTCGCCGGCGCCTACCGCACCGCCGGCAACCCCATCAAGACCGGCAGCCCCGATAACTTCGCGCCGCCGCCAACCCTGGGCCAGGATACCGAGGCCGTCCTGACCGGGCTGCTGGGATACAGCAGCCCGGAAGTGGCGGCGCTGCGCGAAGCGGGAGCGGTTTAACGGAATGCCCCATCTTCACAAACACCGCTCCGCCTCGGAACGGATGTAGTCGCGGAACTCCTGGGGTAGCCCCGCGGCCTCGGCAGCCTGGGCGTTTTCCCGGATGCGCTCCGGACGGGAGGTGGTGGGTATGGCTGAACTCACGCGGCGGTCAGAAATGACCCATGCCAACAGGGCCTGGGCCCAGGTGTTGATGCCGTAGTCCCGCAGCGGCGTGAGGTCCGGCTGCTGCTTCAGGTCCAGGACGTAGCGACCCTTCTGCAAAGGCTCCATCACCAGGACGCCGGCGCCCAGCTCCTCGGCCAGGGGGAGCAGCGCGTCCTCGACGCTCCGGTTCAGCACGTTGTAGGGGATCTGGACAGTGTCCACTCGGCCCTGCCGCACCAGGTCCATGATGGTGGGGTAGGCTTCGGGCACCATGGCAGACACGCCCACCATGCCGATCTTGCCTTCGCCCTTGAGACGCTCCAGGGTGGGCAGGTGAGTCTGCCAGTCGATCATGTTATGGACCTGGAAGAGGTCGATGTAGTCGGTCTGGAGCAGTTCGAAGGAACGGGCGATTTGGGCTTCTCCGGCCTCCTTGCCCTCGGTGCGCACCTTGGTGGCGATGTAGAATCGGTTCCGACGGTCTTCAGTGATCTCGCCCAGGACCTGCTCCGCGTGGCCGTACCAGGCGGCGGTGTCGATCAGGTTCACGTCGCTGTCCAGGCAGTTGTCCACGATCTGTCTTCGGACTGCGATCTCATCGTCGTCGGTGACGTCGAAAGTTCGAAGCGTTCCCAGCCCAATGACCGAAACGTCCAGGTTGCCAAGTTTGCGGTATTCCATCTTTGGTTGACCTCGCCCGAGTGCCGAATGCCAGCAGATGCATGGGGGATGCGCGTGATTTGTCCCCAGCGGTTGTACCATTTGCCACGCCAGTCCGACCAGTCCCGAACCTCACGCGTACCCAGGTTCGCCCGAATCGTCATTGCGAGCGAAGCGCGGCAATCTCGCTGTTGGATGAACCATTCTTCTGGTGACGAGATCGCCACGTCGCTACGCTCCTCGCGATGACAAATTGGGTACGCGTGAGGTCACGAACATGCCTCAGAGCGCGGTACGGCTCGCTGTTCTCGCGCTTGCCGGATTCCAGGACAGGTCTGCCAGCGCGAAACGAACCGAAGGTGAAGGAACCATGACCCAAACGACCACATTGGATGAATTGATAGGCAAGTTCGAGGCGCTCCTGTTTGATTCCGACGGCGTGCTGGCCCGGTGGCCCGGCGCGGTTCCGGGAGCGCCCGAAGCCATTGACCGACTGAATTCGCTCAATAAGCCCTATTTCGTCCTGACCAATGATGCCTCAGCGCTCCCTGATACCAGAGCTGCACGGTACCGGGAACTGGGGCTGGACATAGCTGCCGCTCGAATCATAACCGCAGGTTCCCTGCTGACCGGCCATTTCTCAGAGCTTGGCATGACCGGTTCGAGATGCGTAGTGTTGGGAACGGAAGACAGCGCCGCCTACGTGCGAGCAGCGGGCGGCGAGGTGGTTTCGTTTGATGACAATTTCGACGTGCTGGTGATCGGCGACCAATTGGGCTTTCCGTTTCTGGAGGCCACCGGTGCGGTTCTGACGAACTTGTTCCGGAAGATAGACCGGGGAGAAACGCCCCGCCTCGTGCTGCCGAACCCGGACGTGATATATCCGGAAGGCGATGGCTACGGCTTTGCCAGCGGGGCCGTGGCGTTGATGTTCGAGGCCGCCATGGCGCTGCGGTATCCCGGCCGAACCGACCTTGTGTTCACCCAGCTGGGCAAGCCCCACCCCGCCATGTTCGAAGAGGCGTTCCGTCGCTCCGGGACCCGCAATGCGGTGATGATCGGAGATACGCCGGGCACCGACATCAGGGGAGCCAATCACGTGGGGATAGCGTCGGCGCTGATGGGAACCGGGGTCGCGATTGCCGATGCGTCCATGCTCCCGGAGACGGACAAACCTACGTACCTGATGGCGTCGCTTGCGCCCTGACCGGGCGGCCCGGCAAAAGCGCCGAAAGGCAGTTGGCCTCACGCGCACCCATTTTGTTATGCGTAGAACGCTGCCCCGTAGCATTCGCGTTTCCTGAAATATGACCGGCTCTGGACGGCCACGCACCAGCGGAGTATCTTGCGGCTTGGCGCCCCGTGCTGAGGTGTCGGCAACATGAGCCAGAGCAACGACGAGAACGACGAGGTTGAGCCATGCCTGAACTCCACGAGCTTTCGGTGGCGGAAGCCGCCGCGCAGATTCGCGAAGGAACCCTGTCGCCGGTGGCGCTTGCCGAGTCGCTGCTGGCGCGCATCGACGCGCTGGACGGCGACCTGCAAGCCTGGGTCACCATCGACCGGGAAGCAGTGCTGTCGGCGGCCCGAGAACGGGAGGCAGAAGTCCAGCGCGGCGATCCGCTGGGCCTGATCCACGGCGTGCCCGTGGGCCTGAAGGACATTTTCTACACCGAAGGGATGCTCACCGCCTGCGGATCGAAGGTGTACGCCGACTTCGTGCCGGAATTCGACGCCACATCGGTGGCCAATATCAAGGCGGCCGGCGGGATCATCCTGGGCAAGGCAGTCACCACCGAGTTCGCCTCCTCCGACCCGTCGCCCACGCGCAACCCGTGGAACCTGGAGCACACCCCCGGCGGGTCCAGCAGCGGGTCGTCTGCGGCGGTGGCGGCGCGCATGGTTCCGGCGGCGTTGGGATCGCAGACCGGCGGGTCCACCTGCCGGCCGGCAGCGTACAATGGCATCGTCGGGGTGAAACCCACCTACGGGCGCATCTCACGGTACGGCGTGGCGCCGTTGAGCTGGTCGCTGGACCACGTGGGCATCCTGACCCGGACGGTTGCCGACGCCGCGCTGATGCTGACCGTCCTGAGCGGCGCGGACGACAAAGACCCCGGCAGTCTGCGCGAGCCGGTGCCTGACTTCAGCGCGCAGATGGCGGAGCACGACCGGCCGCCGCGCATCGGGCTGGTGCGGCAGTACTACCAGGACTACGCCACGCCGGAGATGTGGGCGCACACCGAGGCAATTGCCAATCAGCTGGCGGAGGCTGGGGCGGATGTTGAGGAGATACCGCTGCCCGACAGTTTCGCGGTGGTACACCGGTTCCAGCGCATCGTGTCCAACGTCGAGTGCGCGGCAATCCACGAGGCCAATCACCGCACCCGCGCCGCCGACTACGGCCCGCGCATCCGCGCCGGTATGGAGATGGGCATGATCATGCCGACGTCGGCGTATTTGAAAGCCCAGCGACTGCGGCGGCAGTTCCGCGCCGACTTCAGCGAGATGGCGGCCAGGGTCGATGTCGTGATGACGCCGGCGATGCCGGCTCCGGCTCCGCGCGACCTGAACACCACCGGCGACGCGGCGTTCCAGGCGCCGTGGTCGGCCTCCGGGTTGCCCACGGTGGTGGTATCGACCGGGCTGAGCGAGCTGGGGATGCCCATGGCCGTGCAGTTCGGCGGGCCGTGGGCGCAGGAGGGCAGGGTGCTGGGCGCGGCGCAGTGGTGCGAACGGATCGCCGGGTTGAACAAAGCGCCGCCAATCGGCTGACATTGTCAATTTCGGAACCTGCTGGTTGGCTGATATGGAGAATGCCGGTTTATAATCGGAGAAATTCCGGAACGACCTATCCTCGGCGGAATCAGTTAAAACTGGCGAATCCTACGTGAAACGAACAAGCATTCAAGGGGGACCCATGAAATATGACGTTGTTATCGTTGGTGGGGGAGCGGCTGGATCGGTGTTGGCCAGCAGATTGGCTGAAAACGCGAACACCTCCGTTCTGTTGCTGGAGGCCGGGCCGGATTACCCTGATCCGGACCTACTGCCGGACGAGATAAAGTTCGGTTACACCAGCTATGCGGAATCCCCGGAGTCGGAGCACAACTGGGCCCTGCGGGGAACGATCACCGAGGAACAGGGCGAGATCCACGTAGCGCAGGGCAAGGTGATCGGAGGCGGGTCGTCCATCAACGGTCAGGCCATGCAAAGGGGGTTGCCTGAGGATTTCGACTCCTGGGCTGCCCTGGGCAACGATGAATGGTCCTATGACAAGGTGCTGCCCTACTTCAGAAAATCCGAGCACGATCTCGACATTCGGGATGATTTTCATGGAACCGACGGGCCGATGCCGGTAAGGCGTCGTCAAACCGGGCCCGTGTCAGACATCCAAACGGCCTTCCACGCCGCCTGTTTGGCAGCGGGTTACGGGACGGTCGAGGATACCAACGGCCCGAACCCCGCTGGCGTTGGCGTGTGGCCCTCGAACAACCTGGACGGCTGGAGGATGAGCGCCGCCATCACTCACCTGAATCCCATGCGGCACCGTCTCAACCTTACGGTGCGGGGAGGGGTTTTCGTCAGGAAGGTATTGATCGAGGATCGAAAGGCCGTCGGCGTGGAAGCGGAAAGCGGAGGCGAGATTTTCAACGTTGAAGCAGACCGGGTAGTGTTGAGCGCCGGAGCTCTCAAGTCGCCCCACCTGCTGATGCTATCGGGAATCGGCCCCAGGGACCAACTCGAGCAATTCGGGATACCTGTCGTTCACGAGCTTCCCGGGGTGGGGCAGAACCTGTTCAACCACCTGAGCGCCCAGATCACCTTCAAAGTCAAAGACGGCATTACCCTGACTTCTGATCTCGATGCGGCGCGCTTCTGTTTGCACTACACCGCCCAAGGGTCCAGCTATGTCAATGACATGCTGCTGAGGACCACCCCGATGGTCGACGAAAGGCCGGAGCGCGTCCCCGGGTTGCGTACCAAGTTCCTGAACGATGACGTTCCCGCGGACCGGGTGGCGCGAATCTCGTGCACCCTCGGGCTACCCGACGGCGCAGGATACGTCAGGCTTGCGTCCGCTGATCCCTCGGTGCAGCCGGAGTTCAACTACCGCTATCTCCAGCATCCCAACGACAAGCATCGGGTGAGGGAAGGCATCCGAATGGCGGTCGGATTCCTTGAAACCGAGGCGTATAAGGACGTGGCCGATTACCGGCTCCACCCAACGGATGAGATTCTGGCCGACGACGACGCTCTGGACGTCTATATCCGTCAAACCGTTGGAACCGCCAGGCACGTGTCCGGCACCTGCAAGATGGGCCCGGATTCAGACCCAATGGCGGTTGTGGATCAATACTGCAACGTCAAGGGAGTCCAGGGGTTGTCGGTCGTAGACGCGTCGGTGATGCCGCGGGTTACACGGTCGGGTGGCAGCCATGCAACGGTTGTCATGATCGGGGAGCGTGCCGTCGACTTGATTGCGTCGGGTTAACTCCCTAATGCGTACCCAGTTTCCTCAAAGTTGGCATTGCGAGGAGCGAAGCAACGCGGCAATCCCGTTGGTGTAGCGACGACCCTGGCCCCGCCGAGATTGCCACGCTGCGCTCGCAATGACAAAGCGGGTACGCATGAGGGTTAACCCCCCTTGCCGAGTTGAGATTGTCAGGGTTGGCGCATGTCTTGCCGTTGAGGGCGGTGGGAAGAACTCGAGCTATGCGCCAGCCCGGCTCCGTTTGTTCTCCATGTCGATCTCCCAGATGCGGCGGTGGGACCGCCAAACCGACCACGCCAGGGTGATGGTGAGGATTCCCAGGATCACGGGCAGCGCAACGGGCAGCCAGGCGGCGCCGAAGAAAATCATCGCCGTGTTGCACAAGATGAAGAACAACCGGATTTCCGTGGGGCCTATTCCCAACGTTGAAATCTGAAACTCGTTGGTGGCGGCGAATGACAGGAACGAGTTCACCATCAACGCGCCACCCACCACCAGCAGGGCGAAAAACCAGTAGGCGGCGATGTCGGGCAAAGCCAGGGAATACCCGACGATTATCGACGCGAGGAACAGGAAATCCAGGAAGTGGTCCATGTAGAAGCCCCACTTGATCAAACCGGTGTCACGATGGCGGCCCACCGCGCCGTCCAGGACGTCGGTCAGGTACTGTAGGGCGATGAGGCCCGAAACCAGCCACAACCAATGGAAACTCTGGCGGGCCAAAAGGCTGGCGACCACTATGCCGATGCTCCAGGCAAGGGTCAGCATCGTGAGGTGGTAAGTCTCCAGCCAGGACGGCACCCTGGGAACCAGCCAGGCAACCATGCGCCGTTCGAGATTGGCGAATGCCCATTTGCCGGTCTTTTTGTCACCACCGAATTGCGCCTGGATCATGGCTGGCTCCTTCTGCTGTGCGCGAGCGTCGCATCATTGGCGGGGCAGCATCTTCAGTCAGCCTCCACGGCAACCGGAGAGAACGAGTCGCGGTAGTACTCCATGCCCAGATGGGTGATCTGGTCCTCGCCCATCAGCCAGCGCAGGGTGTTCTTGAGCTTGGTCTGCTGTATGAACAGGTCGTGCTCCGGATAGACGGACGGGGCGTGTTGGGGGCTCTTGAAGTAGAAGGAGAGCCACTCCTGTATACCCGTCAGGCCGGCGCGCTGGGCCAGGTCCATGAACAGGACCAGGTCCAGCAACAACGGGGCGGCCAGGATGGAGTCGGAGCAGAGGAAGTTGATCTTCAGTTGCATCCGGTGGCGGAGCCAGCCGAACAGGTCGATGTTGTCCCAGCCCTCCTTGGCGTCGCCGCGGGGCGGGTAGTAGTTGATGCGCACCTTGTGATAGGCGTCGGCATAGAGATCGGGGTACATCTCCGGCTGGAGGATGTACTCCAGGACGCCGAGCTTGGACTCCTCCTTGGTTCGGAAGTTCTCGGGCTCGTCCAGCACCTCCCCGTCGCGGTTCCCCAGGATGTTGGTGGAGAACCAGCCGTCCACCCCGAGCATCCTGGCCTTGAGCATCGGCCCGATTACCGTCTTGACCAGCGTCTGGCCGGTCTTGAAGTCCTTGCCGCAGATCGGCACGCCGGCGTCCTTGGCCAGCGTCTCCAGCGCGGGCACGTCGGCCGAGAGGTTGGGCGCGCCGTTGATGAACGGAACGCCCTCCAGCAACGCGGCGTAGGCATAGAGCATTGAAGGCAGGATCCTGGGGTCGTTGTCACGAAGGCCGCCTATGAAGCTCTCGATGTCCTGGTGTATCTCGCATTGCTCAATGAATATTTCGGTAGATGCGCACCATGCCATGACCAATCGGTCGCACCCGTTCTCGACCTTGAACCGGCGAATGTCCTGGCGAATGGCGTCGACGGCTTCCTGCTTGTTGCCCGTCGACCTGACGTTGACGCCTTCGATGCGCCTGACGTAGTCGTTGTCGAAAACCGCTTCCATCGGTTCGATGGTGTTGAGAAAGTCGGCGATGGGTTCGATCTCTTCGTACCGTGTCAGCACTCCGCATTTGACGGCGGCTTGATAGGCGTTGTCCGGGATGGGGTCCCAGGCTCCGAACACCAGCTGATCCGGGTCTGCCAGCGGAACGAAGTCTCGTATCAGTGGTGTCCGCTTGTCGGTCCGCTTGCCCAATCGTATGGTGGCCATCTGGCTGACGGAGCCAATGGGCTGGCCGGAGCCACGCCGGATGTGCTCCACGCCGGCGATGAAGGTTGACGAAACCGCGCCAAGACCCACCAGCAGAACACCCATCTTGCCGTCGGGTGACGCTATGTTTGGCGTGTCGGCCGAGACGAAGTCCTTCGGTTCCAAGGCCATGCCATGTTGGCGGGCCAGTTCCAGCAGCTTTTCGTGCCACTGTGCGGGTATCCTCCCGATTCTGGCCCAATGCTGCACGGTGCTCTGTCTCCGACCCAGGAGACCCGCCAGCGCTGACTGGCCTCCAAATCGGCTGATAATCTGTTTCGCGGCGTTCTGTTCATTGCTCATGCCAGCAATGTTAACGAATTATTCGTTAGAAATCAAGGCTTATTCTCTCACCGTTTCGGGGTAGGTCCCAATTCGGGGCATCCTGCACTCTGGGCGGCAGTCGGCATAGCCATCAATCGCATGGACCGGAAACTCAGCGCCAGGCGCGGCTCAACTGCAACTCGTCCGCAACTAGCAGCCCGTTTGAGGATTAGCGATTTGGTGTGCTACGGGGGGGATGGGGTGGGGACGATTACGCGGCGGATGGCAAAGCTGACCCCGAGGCAGTTATCGGGCGACAGTTGCGAAAGAGCTTGGGCAGGTTGTGGCCGGTGCAGATCAGGGACAACTCGCCCTGAACCTTCTCCAAGTTCCGCAGCAGGAACTGCCGGAAGCCTCGGCCCTGCATGATCTGGCCGAATACCGGTTCCACCGTCGCCATGCGCGGCGCGTAGCGTTGGCCACTGCGTTTAGTGCAACTTGCGGCGCATCCGGTCATTGAGAGGGAGATCTTTGGGGATGCGTCCTTTGGGCGCCGGCGGGCCGTGGCGGGGCTTTTCCGGCGCGATGAAGGGGTCGGCGCCCAGGGCCTGCAAATCGGCAACGGCCTGGGCCGAGCAGTAACCGGCGTCGTCGGATACCTCTTTGGGTACAGCGCCCACATTGTCGCTGGCGTCCGCGATCATCGCCCCGCCTGACAGTTGTAGGCGTAACTGTTCAGAATTAAGGTTGTTGTCATTGCGAGGCGCTAGCGCCGTGGCAATCCCGTCCTCTCTCCAGAACCTTTTCCCGAACGGTTCTCCTGCCCCAACGAGATTGCCGCGCTGCGCTCGCAATGACGACCCCCCGCAACCCTGAACAGTTACCTTCACTGACCCAGAGCCCCGCATCATACCCGGACCCGGTACGCGGGATTTCCTGAAAGCCTACGACTGTCAGGCGGTGGTGGATCATGAACATCAGGTGATCGTGGCGGCGCACGCCACCAACCTGACTTCGGACAAGCAGCAGGCGGTGGTACTGATCGCGGAGACCATCGCCAATGTGGGCACCGTGCCCAAGGAGGTATTCGCCGACGCCGGTTACTACTCAGCCCAGGCCGTTGCCGATTTGCAGGCTCTGGGCGCTGACCCCTTCATCGCGCCGGAAAAGACCCGCCACGGCCCGGCGACAGCGCCTGAAGGACGCATCCCAAAGATCTCCATCCCAGGGACCGGATGCGCCGCAAGTTGCAGACCAGGCGGGGCCGCCAACGTTACGCGTTGCGCATGGCGACGGTGGAACCGATATTCGGCCAGATCATGCAGGGCCGAGGCTTCCGGCAGTTCCTGCTGCGGGGCTTGGAGAAGGTTCAGGGCGAGTGGTCCCTGATCTGCATCGGCCACAACCTGCTGAAGTTGTTCCGGCATTGCTGCCCGTTGGCCAATCCCACACCGCCAACCCCGCTAACCGTGTGAACCCAGACCACCGCATGGTCTCATCAGTAGTCGCTATGAATCCTCAGACGGGCTGCCTAGGTGCCGTAGCGGGCGGCGGCGTTGGGGTCGCTGTACTCGACGTTCTTGGTGGACCAGAAGGCGGTGGCAATGTCGTCGCAGGCGGCGACCAGGGCCTCGGCATTCTCCATGCTGACGGTCTGCTTGCACTGGCCGGCCAGCTTGAGGGCGGCGTTGAACTTGCCGGCGATCTCGTTGGCGTCGGTGCCGGGCCAGGCGTAGTCGGCCCAGAGGATCCGCAGCTCTTCCTTGCACTTCTCAGCGTGCTCTTCCTTGACGGTGACGTAGCGGGAGAAGGTGTTGGCGAAGGTCTGTCGGTCGGCGGCCGGAGCGCCGGGCTGCGGGGCTTCCAGGTTCTGCATGCGGAGGACCATTTTCTGCACGGTCTGGGCGGCGATCTTGGCGACCAGCGGGTCATAGATCCCGCAGGGGATGTCGCAGTGGGCGTGGGCCGTGCGCGGCTTCAGGATGGCGATGGGATTGAACATCGTGTGCAGTCTCCTTTGAGGTGATGACAACGCGGTACGGATGTCCGTCATGGACGGGATGATTTCGGCAAAAATGCTAGCGCACTTTGCCGGTTGGCGCAAGGGCGAAGGAACGGCGCAGATGCGAGTCTACGCAGGGCGAGACTGTACACTCACCGAGCCGCCTTCCCAAAACTGCGCCGTCAACTGACTTTCCCGTAAGAGCCGGATACCGACCAGAATTTCGGATTGGGTTTGCACCACCCTGATGGACAGGCGGTTGCCCAGCCACAAAATCGTAGCCGCATAGGTATCAAACTGCGCCAGCTCCGAGGTGGCAACGTGCATCGATATACGGCTGGCCCAAACCAGTCCCAAGCGCTGCACCAAATGAGTGGGCAGAGCCAAAAAATCATCGAAACCGGTATCGACGATTGCATTGATTCGATATAGCCGGCCCTGTCGGTCGAACAAGTCGACAGAAATCACCGCGCGCCCGTATTGATCGATATGACCGGAGGTCACGGGAAAACCCCCCGCCATCCCACAAAAGTCCCGTATGCGGGGTAGCCAATGCGCAGCGTGACCAGCGTCTCTGCCGAATGCCGCTCCAGCATCCTGAAATTGGCCGCTAGGTCGTCGGCGTCTACTTCATACTCTCCGGTTTTGACGTCCAGCGTAATGTACTCCCCGTGGTGTTCCGGTTCTACCAGATGGCGGATTTTGGCGTCATAGATCGCGATGCCCTTGCTCACGACCGAGTTCTCATGACCGGGAGCGGGAACGAGCGTCTCCCTCGGTCTCCGACTGGCAACTCCCGCGTGATCCTCGGACACCGGCCTGACCCGCATCCCGAAGGCACCGAACGCAAGGTAGCCAATGCGAAAGGTGAACAGGTTCTCGGCAGAATGCCGCTCAAGCATTCTGGAAGTCGCCGCTATCTCATCGGCGTCGATCTCGTATTCGCCAGTGACCACGTCCAGCGTCAGGTACTCTCCCTGACGCTCCGGTTCGACCAGATGGCGGATCTTGGAGTCGTACATGGCACAGGCCAGATCCACGATGCGATCTTTCTTATCCGGATTGCTGGCCATCAGTTCCCCCTGAGCGCATGATTCGCTGCCTTGCCGATGCCGGCTGATGTCCGATTGTAGCAGGCTGCTTCTGTGCCCTGTGCTATGCTGGCGACACTTTCGCGCCGGAGGGATTTTGCCATGCGCGCTGCCGTTTACAAGGGTGAGCAGGTATTGCAGGTTGAGGAGCTGCCCGACCCCACTCCCGGGCCAAACCAGGTCGTGATGCGAGTGAAATACTCCGCCATCTGCGGCACGGACGTCCACGCCTTCATGTACGACCTGGCCCAGCCGGGCGCGGTGATGGGCCACGAGTACACGGGCACCATCGTTGACGTCGGCCCCGGCGTGAGTCGCTGGCAGGTGGGCGACCGGGTGGTAGGCGGCGGCGGGCATCCTCCGCCGGGCGGTGGCTCAGCAACGCGCACCAACCCCCGCTTCAACTACCGCACCATGGGCTTCCAACAGAACGTGCGGCCGCGCGGCTACGCCGAGTTCGTGCTGTTGGACGAGTGGGAACCGACGCCGGTTCCCGACGACGTGACCGACGAGCAGGCGGCCCTCTGCGAACCCTGCGCGGTCACCGTCCACGCCGTGCGCCTGTCCGACATCAAGCTGGGCGACGCGGCCCTGGTGTTGGGCGCCGGACCCATCGGCCTGCTGTGCATGCAGACGGCGCGGGCCGCCGGCGCGACCACCGTGATCGTGTCCGAACCGGCCCCGGGCCGCGCCGAGGCCGCCCGCCTGCTGGGCGCGGACGCGGTGCTCAACCCAACGGACAGTGATTTTGCAGAGCGAGTGGTCGAGTTGACCGGCGGAACGGGTCCGCAGGTGGTGTTCGAATGCGCCGCCGCGCCGTCGACCTTGGAGCAAGGGCTGGACCTGTGCGCCCGGGGCGGGCAGGTGGTGATGATCGCCATCGCGTGGGAACCCACGCCGGTCGTCCCGCCCAACTGGATGGCGCGAGAAGTGCGGATGCAATCGTCCTTCGGCACGCTGCCCGAGGACTGGCGCATCGCGCTGGACCTGATGCGCACCGGAAGGGTGTCCGTGGAGCACATGCTGACGGGAACCAACTTTGTCCCACTGGAAGGCATCCAAGGCGCCTTCGAAGCGCTGTGCCACCCGACCAGCGAGCTACAGATGGTGGTGGAGCTGTAACTGCGGCTCGGTTGCCGCCCCGGTAGGGCCAATCTATAATCGATTGCCATATCCGGTTGACACATGGCGGGCACAACGTCCGCTGAGGAGGACGTTTTGACTACCACCACACGCAGCTCGCGAGCCCTGCTCAAGCATCGCAGCAGCGACATCACCGACGGGCCGGAACGCGCGCCGGCCCGCTCCTACCTGCGGGCAATGGGCCTCACCGACGACGACCTGGCCAAGCCCTTCGTGGCGGTGGCCAACCTCGCCAGCGACGTCACCCCGTGCAACGTCCACCTGGACAAGTGGGCCGCCGCCGTCAAGGAAGGCATCCGCCTGGGCGGCGGCACGCCTTTCCAATTCGGCACCATCACCGTCAGCGATGGTATCAGCATGGGCACCGAGGGCATGAAGGCGTCGCTGGTCAGCCGCGAGGTCATCGCCGACTCCATCGAAACCGTCGCCTTCGGGCAGCGTATGGACGGCTTGGTGACGGTGGGCGGCTGCGACAAGAATATGCCCGGCTGCGTCATGGCCATGGCCCGCCTGAACATCCCCAGCGTTTTCGTGTACGGCGGCAGTATTCTGCCGGGCCAGTACAACGGCAACGACATCAACATCCAGGACGTGTTCGAGGCCGTGGGAGCCTGGGCCGCGGGCCGCATCACCGGCGAGGAACTGACCGAACTGGAATGCGCCGCGTGCCCCGGCGAGGGCTCATGCGGCGGGTTGTTCACCGCCAACACCATGTCCGTCGCCATCGAAGTGATGGGACTGTCGCTGCCGGGCGACGCATCGCTGACCGCCGTGGACCCGCGCAAGGCTGACGAGTCCCGGCGCGCCGGCGAAGCGGTAATGCGGATGCTGGAAGAGGGTATCCGCCCCCGGGACATCCTCACTCGCCAGGCTTTCGAGAACGCCATCACCGTGGTCGTCGCCATGGGCGGTTCCACCAACTCGGTGCTGCACCTGATGGCGCTGGCCCGGGAAGCCGAGTTCGACCTGACTCTCGAGGATTTCGACCGCATCAGCCGGAACACGCCCTACATCGCCGACATGAAACCGGGCGGCCGGTACGTCATGGCCGACCTGAGCAGGTACGGCGGCGTGGCCCTCATCGGAAAGCGCCTGCTGGACGCCGGCCTGCTGCACGGCGACGCCATGTCGGTGAACGGCAAGACGCTGGCGGAGAACATCAACGAAACTGCCATCGTGGATGACCAGCCGGTAATCTACACCACCGACGCCCCGCGCAGCCCGACGGGCGGCCTCGCCATCCTGCGGGGCAACCTGGCCCCCGACGGCGCAGTGATCAAGGTGGCCGGACACCAGGAGCGGGTGTACGAAGGGCCGGCCCGGGTCTTCGACCAGGAAGAGCCGGCGTTCCAGGCCATCCAGCGGGGCGAGATCAAGGACGGCGACATCGTGGTAATCCGCTACGAAGGGCCCAAGGGCGGCCCGGGTATGCGCGAGATGCTGGCTGTAACCAGCGCCCTCATCGGTCAGGGCCTGGGCGACACGGTGGCCCTGGTCACCGACGGCCGGTTCTCCGGCGCCTCTCACGGCCCGATGGTCGGCCACGTCGCGCCGGAGGCTATGGTCGGCGGCCCCATCGCCATGCTGCGGGAAGGCGACATCATCACCCTCGACATCCCCAACCGCCGGCTGGACGCCCGTATCACCGAGGAGGAGATGACCGACCGCCGCGCGGCCTGGCAGCCCATGGAGCCCAAGTACACCACCGGCGTCCTGGCCAAGTACGCCAAGCTGGTGTCCTCCGCGGCCGAAGGAGCGGTGACGCGGTGATGCAGTCGCGGCTGACCAGCCGGTGAATTGCCGCTTGGAGAGGTGAATCAGATGCCAAGACCGAACATGAAAATCATGGTTGGATTGCTCGTCGGATTCGTCTCGGCGATCCTGTATATGCTGTTATTGCCCCTGTTGCCTTTGGGAATGGAGGCAGGCGGGCAGGACACTTTGCTGGTCTTTCTGCTGGGCGCAGCCGGCGGCTTGTGGACAATGACCCGACAATAGCAAGGCTACCTGTCGCAGCGGATCGCATTGCGGTGAATGAAATTCTGACCAGAATCGTCCAATTGCTGGCGTCAGCGCTCCTTCCAGCCGCTCTGGTGATTGGACTAGCCGCCATGGCAAACGCCTCGGAAACGGGTAGAAATGTCCTGCTCAACGTGGCAACCGGCATTACCATTTGGTGGATTATCACAATATTGCAGGATGTGAGGGACCACAGCCGGAGGTGCACGGTCTGTCAGCGTTTGAACCGGATCAGATGCCCTGTCTGCAACACCCCGCACTAACGAGACAGGTAGGAGGCCCCGATGACCACCACAGACAACCGCGTCCAACTGGAAAGGAAGGGCCCTCTGGCGGTCATCCGGCTCAACCGCCCCGAGGCGCGCAACGCGCTGTCGCCGGCCATGGTGGACGAACTGGGTGAAGCCATCAAGTCCTGCCGCGGCGGAGATACCCGCGCCGTGCTGCTCACCGGCACCGACGGCGCATTCTGCTCCGGCGCGGACGTGCGCGACTTTGCCCAGCAACTGGATGATGGCGGCGCGGAAGGACTATCCGATCATCTCAGAGAACTGGCGAACACGCTGCACCGCGACGTGGTGATGGGCATACGGCGGCTGGACAAGCCGGTGGTGGCGGCCATCAACGGCGTGGCGGCCGGCGCCGGCTTCAGCCTGGCGCTGGCGTGCGACATCCGCGTCGCGTCGTCGGATGCGCGATTCCTGCTGGCCTACGCCAACATCGGCTGCACGGCGGACGGCGGTTCCACGTACATGCTGCCGCGCATCGTCGGTCAGGGCCGCGCCATGGACATCTACCTGGCCCGCCAGCCCATCGGCGCTCAATACGCGCTGGAGATGGGACTGGTAAGCCAGGTGTTCGAATCCGGCCATTTCGAACGGCACGCCATGGAAACCGCGGATCGGCTGGCTCAAGGTCCCACCCGCGCATATGGTCGGGTCAAGGCCCTGTTCGATGGCAGTTGGGACTCCGATCTGGCGACCCAGTTGGACGCTGAAACCGACGCCATCGCAAACATCGGTCTGACGCGGGACTTCCAGGAAGGGATAAAGGCATTCTCGCAAAAGCGGCCAGCCTGGTTTCAAGGTTCGTGAGCCTCTCCTGGGCCGGGTTCCTGTCCGATGTGGACCGGACACGGCTGTTCGATCACCTGACCAGGACCCTGGGCGACGTGCCGGCGGTGGCCGCCATGCGCGTCGTGCCTAGGGAAAGGTTCGTGCCCGAACATTTACGGCACCAGGCGTACCGGAACATTCCCCTGTCGATAGGCTACGGACAGACCATATCGCAACCGCTGATGGTTGCCACGGCCGCGCAAGCGTTGCAGTTGCAAGGCGACGAATACTTGCTGGAAGTGGGAGCCGGCAGTGGTTACCAGGCGGCGGTGCTCTCCGCGATGCTTCCGTCCGGGCGCGTGGTCGCGGTGGAGCGGATACCGGAACTGGTCGCGATGGCGCGACGCAACCTGGCCGGCGCCGGATTCGCCAGCGTGACGGTGCTGGAGGCCGGCTCAGTGTTGGGCGCGCCGGACTGCGCCCCCTTCGACGCGATCCTGGCGTCCGCGTCGGCCCCATCGGTGCCGGAATCCCTGTTGGCGCAACTGAAGCCGGGCGGTCGGCTCGTCATGCCCGTGGGCGAACGCTCGCGTCAGCGGCTGACGCGGGTGTGGGTCCATCCGGGCGAGCGCGTGTGCGAGGAGCTGGAACCGTGCAGCTATGTGCCCCTTCTGGGTGATGAGGCGTGGCCCGAGGGCTAGTTGCGCCCCTGCCAACGATCAGCGAAAGGGTATGGCATAATACCCGCAGAAACTGACACGGAGGGACAAACATGGCCGGAAAGATCGAGATCCGCCAGATCAACCACGTAACCACCATGGTGAAGGATACGGCCCGCGCCATGGCCTTCTACAACGACCTGCTGGGGATCAAGCAGATCCAGAGCCAGGTGGACAACCCCGCCATAACCTGGCTGCAACTGGAAAACGGCGTGATGGTTCATCTGATCGAGACCGACGAAGCGCCGGCCAAGCCGGGCAACGTGCACCACGCTTTCCAGGTCGATGATCTCGAGGCGACCCGCGCCACCCTGGAGAGCAGTGGCTACGAGGCCTTGCGCGGCGGCGTGCGCTACGACGGGCAGGCGTACTTCTTCATTGAAGACCCCGACGGCAACAGCGTGGAATTCTGCACGGCGTCGGGCTACGCGCCGGCCCCGCCGCGACCGGCCTGATGAGGCCAAGCACCATCCCAACACCCCTTGTCATTGCGAGCGCAGCGTGGCAATCTCGTCAAATCAGCAGACGCCGGCAAACATCATCCTGGTCGGGTTCATGGCGACGGGCAAAAGCCACGTCGGGCGCATCATCGCCCGGCTCACCGGACGCCGGATGACCGACCTGGACGAAGAGATCGTCCGCCGGGCGCGCAAACCGATCCACCAAATCTTTACCGATGACGGCGAAATCGTGTTCCGCGCCATGGAGCGCCACGCGGCCCTGACCCTGTGTGAAGGCGGCAACAAGGTCATCGCGGCCGGCGGCGGTGCCTTTGCCCAGGAACTGACCCGCCAGGTCCTGTTGGAGAACGGGGTCGTGTTCTGCCTGACCGCCACGGCGGAAACCATCCACCACCGCATCACCAGGGGCAGCCCCAACGCCGCCGTCCGACCCATGCTGGGCGACGGAGACCCGCTGGAGCGAATCCGCGAACTGCTCGACGAACGCGCGCCGGCCTACGCGCAAGCCCACCACGCCGTAGCCACCGACGACCGCACCCCGGAGCAGGTGGCCGACGAGGTGCTGCGCATCTTTGAAACGACCATCACAGCCAAACAACCCGCTGGACCGGCAGCAAAGGGAGGTAGTTCAAATGGGCAGGACTGAATTTGTGGGTGTGGACTGGGCTGGTTGCAGCTGGTTCAGCGTGGGGTTTGCCGGCAATGATGAATATGAAGTAAGAGCTTTTGTAGAGTTTGAAGATTTGCTCACCTACTACCAGGCAGCCCGACTGATATTGGTGGATATCCCCATCGGCTTGCCGCCGGGGCCGGAAAGACGTGAGTGCGACGCAGCGGCACGAAACTTGGTGCCTAATCGCCGTTCCAGCGTTTTCACAACTCCTACTCGGCATACTGTAGACCACTCCAGATCAGACCCAGATGATACTGATGGAATCAGGAATGCGGAGCTACGTCACACCCAGGGAGCTGAGGGTGGCCCGAGATCGCTTAGCTCGCAAACGATCGGAATAATGCGACAGATAGCCAAGGTCGATGACGTATTGTTGGCGCCCAATCGTCCACCCGTTCCAAAGGTAAGGGAAGTCCACCCTGAAGTCCTTTTTCGGGCACTGAATGTTGCGCAACCCGGGACAGAAATGCAACATCCCAAGAAGACAAAAGGCAGAATCAACGATGACGGGATAAATGAGCGAGATACGGTTCTCACTGCATTAGAACCTCGTACTGCCGCTATTCGCCAAGCAGCCCGCCAGCGATACGCCAAGACGTGCGTCGGTGATGACGACATCCTCGACGCGCTTGCCGCCGCTATAACCGCCTACCGGGGGCACAACAATCTTCAGCAAGTTCCCGGTAGCGGGGCACTAGACGCCTGCGGTTTGACTATGGAGATGGTGTACTGGATACCGCCGAATACATGACAACTGGTCTCATCATCACTACCCAATCGCCCTAACAACTTTGATATCTATGCGAAAATGGAGAGAATGTCATGCCTGAGACCAACCCCACTAAAACCGACCTCGCCGCAACCGTTCACCACTCCGGGGGCAGTTACCCCGTCATCGCCGGCTGGGGCATCATAGATCGCCTGGGCGAACACATCGAAGAGCTGGGGCTGGGCAGCACCGCGTACATCGTGACGGACGAGAACGTGATGCGACCTTACGGACGCAACGCCCAATGGGCCTTGCAGCGCGCCGGCATCGCCGCCCATTGCTTCGTCATTCCCGCCGGCGAGACCAGCAAGTCCTTCCAGCAGGCGCAGGAAATCTACGAGTGGCTCGTGAGCCTGAGAGCCGAGCGGGGCCAGCCCATCATCGCCATCGGCGGCGGCGTGGCCGGCGACCTGGGCGGCTTCATCGCCAGCACCTTCCTGCGCGGGGTGCCTTTCGTGCAGGTGCCCACCAGCATGGCGGCCATGGTGGACGCCTCCATCGGCGGCAAGGTGGCGGTGAACCTGCCCCAGGCCAAGAACATGGTCGGCGCTTTCTACCAACCCCGGGCGGTCCTGGCCGACGTGCAGGCCCTGTCAACCCTGGGCAAGCGCGAGCTCGCCGAGGGTTGGGCGGAGGCCATCAAACACGGCCTGATCCTGGACCCGTCGCTGGTTGACGTGTTCGAGGAACACGCCGAAGCGCTGATGGAAGTGGAACCGGAAATCTCCACCGAGGTGATCCGCCGCAGCATGGCCATCAAGGCCGACGTGGTGAGCCAGGACGAGCGGGAGACCCTGGGCATCCGCATCCTGCTGAACTATGGTCACACCATCGGCCACGCGCTGGAAGCGTCCACAGAGTACGGCCGGTTCATGCACGGAGAAGGCGTGTCGGTGGGCATGATGGGCGCCGGCCGCATCGCCCGGGAGATGGGCATGATCGGCGACGACATCCTGGAACGCCAGCGCGTCCTGCTGGAGCGATTCAACCTGCCCATATCGGCCCGGGGCGTTGACCTGGACGGGGTCCGCGGAGCCATGTCCCTGGACAAGAAGACCGTCGGCGGCGCCAACCGCTGGGTGCTGCTGGAAGACGTGGGCCGGGCCACCGTGCGCCGCGACATCCCCGGCGAGGTCGTCGAGGAAACCCTGACCTGGCTGACGGAGCCTTTCGACTAAATCAACCCGCGTAGTCGGTATCGTCGCTGATGGTGTTGTAACCTTCCAAGCCGATCCAATGGCAATATGGTTGGGCAATTGCTGTGGTCCCCGGTAGGCGAAGGTGTTGCCGAGGACGTCCTTCTCGCGGCTCCCAAGTTGCAACTTCAACCGTTTGCGAACCAAGATTAATGACTGCTTCAAGGGCAGGCCTGAGATCAGTGTCGTTGGTCATTAATATCCCGATATCGTACTCATTGCGTACTGCCATCATCACGAAATCCAACGCTATCTGGACATCTATTCCTTTCTCTTCGGGTCGGGAGTCTGGGTAATTTCGCGGGTAGCGGAGCTGCCTGGTTGTTACCGTCACCAGAGTCTGCTGCTCCCATGCCGCAATCTGGCGACGGGCAGCTCGGTAGCCTTTGGGGTCCCTTTCGTTGTTGGGCATTCCTCGATAGATGCGCACGCCATGCAAAACCCTTTCTGGATAAGGGGTCTGCGCAACTATGTAGCTGCCCAGCTCGGTAGGGTTTACCTGCCCCATCCAGTGCGGATCTGCATGAGGATTGTGGAAGGCATCTCGGGCACGCATGTAAACGTTCTGATAATCTACAAATAGCACTACGCGCTTTGCCATGGACACTACCATAAAAAACGCCCGCCAGTGCGGGTCAAAAATGACCCGGACGGCGGGGAAGATTCACCGTAATATTAACCACTTTACCGCCGGCGTGTCAAACCGCACGGCGCCGGGTCGCCCTGGCTTCACGCAAAGCGGACAGCCGCCGGCCGCGCCGGGCCTGGCTCACCGCAGCGGCGGCCAGCAGTGTGAGGATCGTCGCCGCGACTGCGCCGGATACGCCCAGAAGCAATACCTGACTGACCTGCTCCAGCCCGCCCGATCCAATCAGCCGGGCCAACTGACCAAGACCCACGGCGATGCCGGCGTTGAGCACCGTGACGCCAAACAGACCGAGTATCCGGCTGGCGTTGACGAACCGCGTGGCCAGGGCGCCGAGTTGGGTGCCGACGGAGGCCGACGTGAACATGATGACCGCGATCATCGGATCGACGTTGCCGCTCAGCGAGTAGAGGAACGCCCCCAGGCTGCCGGTAATGATGATCTGGAACAGATCGGTGCCGATGGCGACGGCCGGCGGAACGCCCAATCCATAGACCAGGAACGGCATCAGCAGGAACCCGCCGCCCGCGCCCAGCAGCGCCGCGACGAACCCGATGGTAAAGCCGGCGAACACCGGAACCAATGCGGACATTTCATCAATACCGGCGCCGGGGAACGACGGCCGCAGGTTCACTTCGCCGGAAAACCGGGCGTTTTTCAGCAGGGGCAGTCGGAGCCGGTCCGGCCCGACGCGCACGCTGCGAAACCAACCGGGCAGACCGCCGCCCACCTTCCGGCCCGGACGGTACCGCAGTTGCCTGATCCAGTTGCCCACCATCAGTGAACCCAGGCTCAGCAACAGCACGAAGTAGACCGCGCCTACCACCGGCCCGGCGACTCCGGCGTGTTCCAGCGTCGCGTTGACTCGTTCGCCGGCGAACACGCCGGGGATGGTTCCGCAAACGATCAGGACGGCCAGCCGCATATCGACGTTGCCCAGGCGACGATGGCGCAGGGTGCTGGTGATGGCCGTGCCCATCACCATGAGGAGGCCCGTGCCAACGGCGTAGATGGTCGGCACGCCCAGCACCAGGAGTCCCCCGGTAATCAGGAAACCCCCGCCCACGCCGAAAAACCCGGTCATGGTGCCGACGATCATTCCCAGCAGCGCCAGCAGCAGGGGCGATACCGTGGCGTCGGCGATGGGGAAATGCACGCTAGTGTCCCCTACCGGAGTGGCGATCCGCCGGCGAGCGTCCACGGGGACGGACCAGCCCGACGCCGCGAGCCACCAAATCCCAGAAGACGTACAAAGTCACCGCGGTGACCGCCATGGCAGCAATAACGCAGACCGCCCACAGTATCCTGTGACGGCTCAACTCCAGCAGGAATTCGGAAAGCGCCTGGTACATGTGTGAACCCTATTGCCGGCAGAGGATTGCAACGGAGGGTGCGGCACAATGATATTCCAGATTGGCCTGCCGTGCAGCTAAAGCTGGGATCGTAAGACCGCAGGTTTGCGCTGGCGGACGAATAGCGCGTACATTAACCCGCATGACGACCCAACGGTTCGGCTTTCAACTGCTCTCCACCGATGGCGCCGCCCGGCGCGGGCAGATTACCACGCCCCATGGGGTGGCGCAAACGCCCCTGTTCATGCCCGTGGCAACCCAGGCCACGGTGAAGGGACTGACCTTCGACGAGGTTCGCTCCCTGGGCGCGGAAACGGTGTTGAGCAACGCGTACCATCTGTATCTCCGGCCGGGAGTTGCACGAGTGCGCGATTCCGGCGGGCTCCACCGCTTCATGGGCTGGAGCGGCCCGATCCTGACCGACAGCGGCGGCTACCAGGCGTTCAGCATGGGCACGCTCCGCCGCGTCAACGACGACGGCATCGTGTTCCGCTCCCACATCGACGGTAGCGAGCATCTGTTCACGCCGGAGTCGGCGATCCGCAACCAGCACGGCATCGGAGCGGACATCATCATGTGCTTCGACCAGTGCGTCTTTTCAGCCGGCGAACCCACCGCGGTGAAAGATGCGATGAAGCGCACCCATCGTTGGGCGGATGTGTGCTACGACACCCATGCGCGGAGCGACCGGGCCGGACAGCAGGCGTTGTTCGGGATAGTGCAAGGCGGGACGCTGCCGGAACTGCGACGGGCGTCAACAGACTACATCACCGACATACCCTTCGACGGATACGCCATCGGCGGCCTGGCGGTGGGCGAGACCAAGGCGGAGATGCACGACGTAACCGGGCTGGTGTGCGACAACCTGCCGTCAGACCGACCCCGCTACCTGATGGGAGTGGGCTCTCCCGAGGACCTGGTGAACTCGGTTGCGCTGGGCGTGGACATGTTCGATTGCGTGCTGCCCACGCGCGTGGCCCGCAACGGCGCGCTGTTCACTCCCACCGGTCGGGTCAACATCGCCAACCGCAAGTATGCCGAACAGGACGAGCCACTGGATGGGACGTGCGACTGCTACGCCTGCCGGAACTACACCGCCGCCTACCTGCGCCACCTCTTCAAGGCCGGCGAGATGCTGGGCCCTCGCCTGGCGTCGATCCACAACCTGCGCTTCATACTGCGCCTGATGTCGGACCTGCGGGACGCCATCGCGGCAGGGCGGTTCGCTTCTTTCCGGCAGAGTTTTCTGGGAACATACCAGCCCACGGACGAAGGACGGCGTCAGGCGCAGAAGCACCGTTGGATCGAAGAGCGCGGCGCCTGAGCAACTCACGCGTACCCAGTTTCCCCCAGATTGTCATTGCGAGCGCAGCGTGGCAATCTCGTTGCTGGAGGGGCCATTCTTCGGGTAGCGAGATCGCCACGTCGCTGCGCTCCTCGCGATGACAAACTGGGTACGCATGAGGCGTGAGCAAGGGTTGACAAACATTGGTGCCGGGCCTACGGTGGCCCAACACGCCCGGCGCAAGAAACGAAATATCGACACTGGCGGAGGCGCTGTTGCTCATGGTGGCCACGGACAACATATCGAGCGAAGCCACGAACTTCCTGAGCGCTGATGGTCAGCCGTACATCCGGGTTAATTCGGTCTGGAAGGTATTCGGAAGGAACCCGGAACGAGTATTGGAGCCGCAGTACTCGGACCAGGATAAATCCTTCTTCCAGAGCGAGTTCGGCAACGTCATCGGTCTGCATGACGTGTCGTTCCAGGTGAACCGGGGCGAAACCTTCGTGATTATGGGGCTGTCCGGCAGCGGCAAGTCCACGATGGTGCGCTGCCTGATCCGCCTGATCGAACCCACGGCCGGCGAGATAGTAATCGACGGCGAGGACATCACCCAGATGTCGGACAAGGAGCTGATTGAGTTCCGCCGCAGCAAGATCGCCATGGTGTTCCAGCACTACGGGCTGATGCCGCACCGCAACGTGCTGGACAACGCGGGGTGGGGGCTGGAAGTACAGGGAGTCAAGAAAGCGGAGCGGGAAGCCCGCACTCGCGAAGTCCTGGAACTGGTCGGCCTGGGCGGGTGGGAAGAATCATTCCCTCGCCAGCTTTCGGGCGGCATGCAGCAGCGGGTTGGACTGGCCCGGGCGCTGGCGGTGGACACCGACATCCTGCTCATGGACGAGCCGTTCAGCGGGCTGGACCCGCTGATCCGCCGGCAGATGCAGGACGAGCTGCTCCGCCTGCAAACGGAGCTGCACAAGACCATCGTGTTCATCACCCACGACCTCAACGAAGCGCTGAAACTGGGCGACCGGATCGCCATCATGCACGACGGCAAGGTGGCGCAGATCGGATCCCCGGAGGACATCGTGCTGCGGCCCGAGGACGAATACGTGGGCGACTTCACCCAGGATGTGCGCCTGGAGACCATCCTCAGCGCCAGCAAGGTAATGGTGACGCCCAAGGCCACCGTGATGGGTCACCAGGGCCCGCGGGCCGCTCTGCACACCATCGGCAACAGCGACGGCGACGCCGCGTGGATGGTGGACCGGCATGAGCGCTACATCGGCCTGCTGTCAATCACCAACGCCGAGCGCGCGCTGCGGGCCGGGGTCAAGCGGTTCGACGAAGCCTGGGACTACGTGGATCGCGAATACCAGGCGGTGGCGCCGGCCACTTCCTTTGACGAATTGATCCCCTTGGCCATGGGCAGCGACTTCCCGATTCCGGTTACCGATGAGATGAACACGCTGGTCGGCGAGGTGCACCGCAGCGCGCTGGCCGAGGCGCTGGCGGAAACGTCCAGCGCGGATCCCGATTACCAAGCCAACGCCGCCGAGAACGCGGCCCTGGCCGCCGCCCAACCCGCTGCGGACCAAGGCCAGAGCCAGCTTGAGGACGCAACGGAAGTCGAAGTGGAATTGTCGCGCGCGCGTATGCAGCAACCGCCCATCTCCTAACCCCCTAACTTCGCCAGATCCCCGTTCCACCGGCCGGTCTATTGGACTGATGCCGTCGCGGAGGCCAACATGGCAGTCATCACCAGAGACGAGCCCGAATCCCGAGCCACCCCAGGGACGGTGTCAGAACCGATACCGTCGTCGGAGTCGCCGCGGTTTTCGCTGGCGGCCATTCCACCCCTTTACCTGTGGATCGCCGGTGTGGTCTCCGTCATCGTCGTGCTGGTCCTGTGCCTGGCGTTCTTTGGGCCGGGGATGGAATTTCCCACCACCGTCGCCCACGTGCAGTCCAGCGACGGATCCACCAGCTTCCCCAGGTCCGTTCGGGACGTGACCGGAGACGCGATTGACGGCGCTACCAAGTGGCTGACCACCAACGGTCGGTGGCTGTTCGAGGGCATCAAGGACGGCATCACCTATGCGCTGCTGTACATCGAGCGCGGGTTGAAATGGCTTCCCTGGCCCGCCGTGATCCTCGGGCTGGTGCTGGCTTCCTACGCGGTGGGAAGACTGTCCCTGATGATATTCACAGGTCTCGCGTTCCTGTTCATCGGATTCATGGGCCTGTGGGAACCCACGGTGGATACCATCGCGCTGATGGTCGTGGCGGTGGCCCTGTCGGTGGGCATCGGCCTTCCCCTGGGCGTGCTGGGTGCGCGGAACCAGACTGCCGACCGCATCATGCGCCCGATTCTGGACGGTATGCAGACGATGCCCAGCTTCGTGTACCTGATCCCCGGAATACTGTTCTTCGGGCTGGGCAAACCGGCCGGCATCTTCGCCACCATCATCTACGCGGTCCCGCCGGTCATTCGGCTCACTAACCTGGGCATCCGGCAGGTGTCTCCGGAGACGGTGGAGGCGGCGCGTTCCTTCGGCGCGTCACCGTTGCAGATCCTGTCCAAGGTGCAGATCCCCATGGCGCTGCCCACCATCATGGCGGGCATCAACCAGACCACGATGATGGCGCTGGCCATGGTCACGATTGCCAGCATGGTGGCCGCCGGCGGTCTGGGCGACAACGTGCTGCGAGCCATCCAGAAGAACGAGGTGGGCAACGGCGTAATCGCCGGCCTGGCCATTGTCTTCATGGCCATCGTGATTGACCGGCTCACACAGGCGGTAGCCCGTGGCCGTCAGGAAGCGCTGAACGCCGGGCACTAGATTCTCATGCGTACCCAGTTTCCTCAAGCCTGTCATTGCGAGGAGCGAAGCGACGTGCCAATCCCGTTGGTGTAGCTACGATCCTGGCCCCAGCGAGATCGCCATGCTGCGCTAGCAATGACAAACTGGGTACGTGTGAGCATGGCCCTCCGGTCGTCGGACGGCAGACTACCCTATCGGCGCGGGCGGACATCCGCGCCGTGCAATCGACCTGAGCGGTTCAGGCGGAGACGACGCGCCGCCGTCGGAAGGTCTCAACCAGCGCCGTGGCAATGGTCGCCACCGACACTGCCCCAATGGTGAACGGCGCCGTCATCATCGCCGTCAACACCCATGCCTCCGGATACACGCCGGCAATCATCATGTTGAAGGCCCGCACGACCGCGACGAACACGGCAATCGCGGCCAGGAACACAACCCCGCCAATCGCCACTCTCAGCGTCCAACGATAGCGGTCCATCATTCCTCCAGGCCCTTGGGCAAGTGTCGACAATTCCCGACTCAAGCGAAGTATAACGGCTGTCGGAACCCATATACGCCGTGTCGACGACAGCAGATTTGGCTACGTTTGTCGCTGCGTGCCGAGCCGCCCCGCCACACGATCACCCGGTGGCTGACGTGCCGACTGCCGCAATGTGGCAGACTTTGAACGGAAGTCTGCCATTTGACCTACCAGAAAGCTTGATATACAACCCGATTAAACGCTGTTGGCGACGCGTCTTGTGCTTCGCGTAATGGACTCTACTAGGATGGAATCATGTCAACCAAATCATCGTTATCCATCAACGTGGACGACGCTCTTTCCTTTTTCGACGAAAAGCCTACTTGGGCCGACGGGCACTCTACAGCCGTCGTCGCCATGATTTTCGAAGACCTCGCTGCCGCGACCTTGGAACACTGTCTCATCAAAAATGGGGCTCAGCACGTGGCCACAAGGCCAGAGCCAGTTGTTACGGGCAAAAGAAAGGGTCCATGGCTGGATCGATGGATAGAAGCTGATATGCACGACGGTGAAAAATTCATTTTCCAAACGGAGATAAAAAGCCTGTCGGCCCACTCCAACGGGCATCAACCGATACCAGTCAATGCGGACGAGGCCGTTTTTCAAGAACGTGCACAAGCCAATTGGGACCTCGAATGGGACTGGGAGACAAACACTCTGATACATCAGCGAGTCGCCAAGGTGCTGATACCAATGAAACGGCCTGATGGTACACGCGACCGGCAACTCCGGCCGTTGCTAATCTGTTGGAAACCCATGATTCCCAAAGATCCTTCGCAGAAGCACAACCAGGTCAAAGGAGGGCATTTGTTCAAAATGTCCAACGTGACCTACCAGTTCGGCTTCCGTAAGCCACATAGCTGGAAGATCTCCCCGAAGTTCACCGAGCTCTGGGTTTTTTCGATCTCAAGTTATCTGCGCAGCATCAGGAGCGAAACATGCCGACCGCTGAAACTGCAGATGCCCAATGCGTCCGAAAAGATGCGAGCGCTGTTGCGCTTGGTGCAGGTTCCGTCTGAAACGTAGTAGTGGTCAATGGCAGACTTCAGCGTAAACTCTGCCATTTTTGACGATCTGGAGCAGTCTCTGGGCGCGTTAACGAGCACGGCACCGATGGGGATCGTCGGCCAAATGGCAGAGTTGCTATGAACTCTGCCACCGCAAAATCCGGAGATTCAACATGACGCCTCGGCCCCTGCGTCCGGGAGCATCTCCGACCGACGCAGCCCCCTACCCTACAGCCACTTCCCGCCCCGTGTCCGACGCCGCCTGGATGCCGTCGATCAAGCGGTGCAGCCGTACCGCCTCGTCAAAATCGGGCTGGCAGTCGGTCCCGTTGCGGATGGCCTCGCCGAACTGGTAGTACATCTGCCCGACGGTGTACGGCGCGCCGTGGGGCATGCCCTCCAGCACGAAGGTGTACTTCGGCGGCACCGGCAGGTCTTCCAGCGGGTCGCTGCCCCGTGATCCCCGGAGGCTCACGCCCTCGTGGTTGGGCGTGTCGTCGGACGTGGCTATCAGGGTGCCCTCCCGGCCGTGGATCTCCATCAGGTAGCCGCTGTCCACCCAGGGGTTGCTGGCGACGTGGGCGGATGCCACCGCGCCGTTCACCAGGCGGCCGCTGACCAGCACGTTGTCTGGCGAGGTCACGTCGACCATCTGGTTGGTGTCCGACTCGAACCACTGCTTGGCCTGCGTGCTCACCACCGTGGACACGTGGCTGAAATCGCCCACCACCATGCGCAGCACGTCGATGGTGTGGCCGAAGGTGATGGTCAGCGTGTGCGCGCCCAGCTCCGCTTCCCGCTGCCACGTCCGGTCGGACTGGCGCGTCAGCGAGCCGCCGGAGATGCGGCGCACGTGGCAGGACATCACCTCGCCCACGTAGCCATCGGCGACCAGGTCCCGCAGGTACAGCAGCGCCGGGTTGGCCCGCGCCTGCAGGCCGACGATGTTGCGCACGCCGGCGGAGCGCGCCAGATCGGCCATCTCCTGCGCCTCCTCCGTAGTCCGACCCAGCGGCCATTCGACGTAGACGTGCTTGCCGGCGTTGATGGCCGCCACGGTGGGGTCGTAGTGGCTGGGCACCCGCAGGCTGACGGCCACGGCGTCGATCTCGGGGTGGGCGACCATGGCGTGGTAATCGTCGAAGGCCAAGCGCGCGCCGAACTTCTCACGCGACTCCTCGGCGCTTTCCATGCGCGTGGTGCAGACGGCGGTGAGCTCGAACTCGGGACTGGCGACCACGGCGGGCAGGTGCGAACGCACGGCCCACCCCCGGTGAATGTTGGCGCCGATGATGCCCAGGCGAATCTTGTCTGCCATGATGTTACTCCTGATGCAGGTTTTCGAGCATCGTAACATAGCCGCCCCGCTGACCCCGCCCATGACGATTGAAAAGTAGATGCATACCCTGATCCCGTTCATCCTGAGCTTGTCGAAGGATGGTCTGGCCGGAGCGGCTCATGGTGAGCCTGGCGAACCATGAGCGTGGGTTTGTCATTGCGAGCGCAGCTCGGCAATCTCGTTGGGGTCAGGATCGTCGCTACACCAACGGGATTGCCACGTCACTTCGTTCCTCGCGATGACTGCCTGGGTGCGCAGCAGTAGCCGCCCGGCCTTGCCACTGCAGCCGCCCGGCCTATACCATCCGGCAACCATCACCATCCACTGCTGGGCAAAGTCCGCTGATTGAGCCCACCCGCGAACCGCAACAGGAGACACGACTAACATGGCCGAAATTGAAGCGAAGCTAGTCGAACTGGGTTACGAACTGCCGCCTCCGCCCGATCCGGTGGGCAACTACCTGCCCCTAGCCCGCAGCGGCAACATCATGTGGCTGGCCGGCGTCGGCTCTCGCCTGGCCACCGGCGAGGGCATATCCGGCAAGCTGGGCGCCGACCTGACCGTGGACCAAGGCTACGAGGCCGCGCGGTGGGCCGCACTGAACCTGCTGTCCCGCATGAAGGCGGAACTGGGCGAGCTGGACCGGGTCACCCGCATCCTCAAGGTAGTGGGTATGGTGAACAGCGATCCGTCCTTCACCCAGCAGGCCAGGGTCGTGGACGGTGCATCCGACCTGTTCGTCGCCCTCTACGGCGACCGCGGCCGCCACGCCCGCTCCGCCCCCGGCATGGCCGCCATGCCCGGCAACACCGCCGTAATCTGCGACTGCGTAATCGAGGTGGACGGCGGCTAGCCCCGTATTCGTTCGGCTACATGAGCGAGTTCAAGGGTCAGCACCATAGTCGCCCTGCAGATACGGCACACCAAATGATCGTGATAGTGCAGGGTATGGACGGGAAGTGGTTGCGGTGTGTGGATTTGGTGGGATGGAAACGCAAACGAAGCCGTGACCATCACTCGCAATTCAGCAACCGTTCTTAGCCGTTGTGATACAGTGGCATACAGAGGGTGCCTAGTAGGCAACTACTGTGTATCCATCTCTGGAAAGGAGGTGCCCGGCATGGAACGTAACGATTCAGTCATCATGGAACGCCCGATGGGGTCGGTCAAACATCCCTTGGTCGCCTTCGGCCTAGCATCAGGGCGCATATTGATCTTCCCCATAAAACACGGTTTCAAACCAGCGCGGGTTGACTATCGAACCGGAGACGTTTGGCCAGATCGTGAGAAATCTGCCTAAGGAGTCTGTGCTTGGCGGCTCGTACTTCAGGGCTGTTTGGGTACTCATCGGGGTCATAGTCGTGTTTGCGATTCTGGCGGCAATCTTGTCAGTGTATGCTGACGCAGCAGGGAAACCTGGAGGAGCCGTAGAGGACTCGGTCAATGCACTATGGCGATGCGTGTTCTCATTGATTGGGGCCTTAGTTGGCGTTCTGGCTGGACCTAGACTTGCGACAATTCAGAGCGATTGACACCGTCTGAACCAAGGCGCGATGTGGTGCCATAGAGGCAGCAAGAAAGTACCGAATGCCGGAACCGAAATTGGATACTCCCGAAAACATAGCGCGAGTGTTGTTAACCACGCCGCCGAAAAAGGAATCGGACTGGAAGTACCAGAAAGAAAGCCGGGACTAGAACCCCGGCTTTTTGGTTGCTTTGGTATGTAATTCACAAAAGAAGGCTGGATGTTCATCGCGCCAACCAGCCTTTGATCCGTATCATGCGAGCTTGCGAGATCAGTCGTCCCCAGCCACTGCCGGCTCCCGCAGCCGCTGCGGGAAGGTGCCGCCGAACAGGCCCTTCTCCGGATGCCGCTCCCACTGCGAGGCGGGCATCTCGTAGTACACCTCGATCTCGTTGTCGTCCGGGTCCAGCAAGTAGACGCCCAGCGATACGCCGTGGTCGCTGATGCGGTTGATCCGGACTTCGTTCTCCAGCAGCCGGTCGTACAGTTCCTGGAGGTCCTCGAAGGTCTCCATCTGCCACGCCATGTGCGCCTGCCCGACGATGCTGTGGTCGGGCCCGCCGGCGTCCATCCCGATGGCGCGTATCGCCAGCTCGTGGGACTTCTCGGTGTTGGCCGACATGAACACCGTCCCGCTGGGTGACCGCTCCATGATGGTCAGGCCCATCACGCGGGTGTAGAAGTCCAGCGAGCGTTCCATGTCTCGCACCCGCATTACCAGGTGCCCCAGATGCTTCGGTGTGTATGACATCTTCATTCCTCCTTTCGACCGATTTCGGCTCTGCCAAGTTGTCATTGCGAGCGTGGCGCGTACTTTTGGCTTTCCTGATGTGTCATTGCGAGCGAAGCGCGGCAATCTCGTAGCTAGAGGGGCCATTCTTCGGGTAACGAGATCGCCGCGTCGCTGCGCTCCTCGCGATGACAGTTGAGTACGGATGAACCGCGTGGTTACTCTTGATCCAGGAACGCCTGCACCTTCTGGCGGAAGGGTTCCTTGTCGTAGTTGTTGAACAGCATCATGGCGTTGCGCACCGGGTTGCCGCCAAACATCCGCTCGTAGAGCACCTGCCGCCCGCTGAACGAACTGCACGACGCGTCCCACGCCAGGTGGAAGAGCTTCGAGCGGTCCCACGCGCTGCTGGAGTCAGTGGCCAGGTAATGGTTGACCTCGGGCGCGATGCCGGCGCTGAAGTCCGCCTCGGCCGGCAGCGCCATCAGGCTGCTGGTGCCCAGCAACTGCGCGATCTCAATCATGCGGGGATACAGCGTCCTGCCAAACAGCGTGCGCCCCGCCTGGATGGGGCCCATGGCCGGGCACATCATGCCCCACTGGTTTGGCTTGGCGTCGGCCTCGGCGGCCCGCAGGCACGCCCGCAGCATGTCCCGGTAGGTGATGATCTCGGCCACCTGCTCCTGGATGTGCGGGATCGAGCCGGAGCCCAGCGTCTCCACCATCAGGTCGGCCAGGCCCAGCATGAACTCGGCCTTGACCACGCAGCGGTTCAGCACCTGGTAGCCGGTGTGCGAGTTGGACATGGTGCCCGTGCCGTAGTTGTTGCACAGCTCCACGTCGCCGAGCAGGAAGACCCGCTCCCACGGCACCAGCACGTCGTCGAAGAACACCACCGTATCCATCTCCTCGAAGCGCGAACCCAGCGGATGGTCGAAGTGCGACCGCCCCTGGTCCAGGCTCTGCCGGCACAGGAACTTGACGCCCGGAGTGTCGCAGGGGATGGAGAAGGAGAAGGAGTGCTTCCAGTCGTCGTCGGCCAGGCGGTGGCTGGCCACGGGATAGATGGCGATCTCATCGGAGATCGGCCCCAGGGTCGCCAGCACCCGGCTGCCCCGAACCACCAGGCCGGCGTCGGTTTGCTTCACCGCGGTCAGCGCCACCTCCTCGGTCAGGTTGTCCGCCGCGGCCGGCGTGCGGCTGCGTTGCAGGTTGACCAGGGCGTGGGTCAGGGTGACGTCGTTCTCCCGCAGGAACTCGTGGTAGTCGAGCACGTTCTTCTTGAACTCCGGCCGGTCCTGGGCGAAGTAGTCCGCGGAGCCGGCCCAGGCGGTGAAGATGGAGTTCATGAAGTCCGGCGAGCGGCCCATCATGCCGCAGCTGGCCCAGGCCCAATGCGACATCATCTCCCGCTTGCGGATCAGGTCCTCCTCGGTGCGCGGGATCTGGAAGGACAGTCCCACCGGATCGCCGGTGCTGGGCGATGCGAAGGTCATTTCCTCCCGGAGATCAGGGTCGTGCTGCATGTCGTACAGGGCCGCCACCGCCTTCACCCCGTTACCGAGGCCGGGGTGCTGGGTCACGTCCTTGACGCACTCCCCGTCGATCCACACCTCCCGCGGTCGGTCCCGGAGACCATCGATATATTCCTGTCCGGTACGCGCTGGCATGGTCTTTCACCTCCTGAACGAAATCTTCGGCGCCGGTCGCTGCGGAGCTGTCAGAAGCAGGATTTACGGGATTGTGGGGATTTTCAGGATTGGAAACGTTGGTAGTGGGCATCACTTCAATCCCGATAGGACTTACGCAGTTCCATTCACCAATCCGTCATTCCGGCGAAAGCCGGAATCCAGAGACTTTGTGGCAAATCAATCCACAACAACGTTAACGATTTCGGTTAATGGGTTCCCGCTTTCGCGGGAACGACGGCGCTTAATCTGCCCAACTGCGTAAGTCCTATCCTGATAATCTCTCCAATCCGGCAAATCCTGCTTCTGACGATTCCGCCGGTCACTTGAACGCCGGCATCACCTCTTGCGTCAGCAGCTCCAGGCTCCGGTGGACGGCCTCCTTGGGCAGAAAGCCGCCCGGGTTCAGCTCGGCGGTTATGCCGGTGACACCCAGCACCTCCTGGAACTCGGCAATGCGGTCGACGACCCGCTCGGGGCTGCCGAAGACGACACGGGTTTGCAGCAGGTCCTCGTAGGTGGAGCTGGCCAGCCTTTCGTAGCGTTCTCTGCGCCGCTCGGGGGCCGAGACGCCGGCACGGCCCAGGGAATACTCGAACAGCTCCCGCTGGCGGCTGAAGAATGCCTCGATACTCTCCTTGGGTTCCTCGATGGCCTCGGCGTCGCTGGGGGCAATGTACATTGGGACGCGCACGTTGATGTCGCCGCCGTCACCGGCGTGTCCCGCGGCCTTCCACTCCGACTTGTAGTCTTCCAGGTTGGTCTTCAGGTCCTCCACGTCCATGGTCCGCAGGCCGAGGAAGATGGGTTGGCCCAGCCGGCCGATGCGCGCGAAGCTGTCGTCGCTGCTGGCCGCGATGCGGATCTTGGGGTGCGGTTTCTGGTACGGGATCGGCGACAGGGTGGCGTTGGTGATGGTGTTGAACTTGCCCTCGTAGGAGAAGGTCTCGCCAGACCAAGCCTGGAGGATGATATCCAGCGCCTCCTGGAAACGTTCCCTGCTTTCACCGTAGTCGATGCCCATGATGTCGTAGGCCCGCACGTTGCCGCTGCGCCCCACGCCCAACTCGAAACGTCCTTCGCTGAGCTGGTCCACGGTGGCCGTCTCCTCGGCGATGCGCAACGGGTGAATCAGCGGCAGCACCTGCACCGCCATGCCCACGCGCAGCTTCTTGGTTCGCGTGGCAATGCCGGTTGCGACGATGATGGGCGCCGACAGCACCGAGCGATTGGGGTTGAAGTGCATCTCGCCCAGCCACACGGTATCCAGTCCCAGCTCTTCAGCCAGGTCGATTTCCTCGAAGGCTTCCTGGAAGGCGTCGGCGTGCGTGGGGTTGCTGCCGATGTTGAAGTTCGCGTTGATTCCGAAGTCCATCTATGTACCTCATGCGATTCCGGGAGTTTATGAGTCGAAAAACGACGCCCGACACTCGCGCCCGGTCTGATAGTCGCAAATTACAGCACGGGCCGATATACGGTCAAGGCAACTGGACCCCTGCGAGTACACCGCGCAGTGAAGTTGTGATCGAGACTCACGTCTACGCAGTATGGGAGAAACGTCATTGCGAGCGCAGCGTGGCAATCTCATCGCTGCAGGAGGGCTCGTTCAGGCGACGAGATCGCAGCGTTGCCTCGCTTCTCGCGATGACAAACTGGGTACGCGTGAGGTGATCGAGAGCGAAGCGCGACAATCTTGCAAAAGAAGTGACGATCTGTCGCCTGTGGAACGACATCCGGACGCCGCTGCCTTAGCAACTGCGGCGCGGTATGTCCTGGACCCCACGGGCAAAAACTCAGTTGTGTCGAGAAACACCATTTTCAACATCCTGCTAGCGAGGCAAGGCGCCACGAATGGTGTCTTCTTTTGCGCTCTGCATCAGAGCGGGCGCCGGCGGTGTTCACCACATTCGCGTAACCACTGTGGCCGCCGGCCGCCGCCGCGTTGGGCTTAGGTGTTGGGCGTTCGCCCCACCGGCCCCGTTGAACTGGGTATCCGGCAGGGTTGACGGACCAGTCAGGAAGGCGGGGCACGGACAAAAACGTATGCACATGTGCGTTTTTGCATAGCGCACACACTTTCGGGGCATCAGGCTGTAAGGTAGGTCGCAGCGGATTTGCGATCGAGGCATCCGCCCCATTTCTTGAAGGCTCCCGCATAGGGGGGCCGAAATTATCCAACATCGTCAGCAATGCAAATGAAACGCGTGATAGTACATCGATAGACCCGGGGATTCCGGGATGGGCCAGCTGCTGACCCCTCCAAATTGCGGGCGGCGCTAAACGCCTCATCCGGCCAGCCTGGTACTTGCGCGCCGGTGGCGTCTTCCAACCTTTCTCGCGTGTCCTTCCCGGGCGCTCGGCCGGCAAGGGCGGCCAACGCAAGACTGCGGTTCCCCCTTTGACCCAGGAATACAGGCCAGGAGGCGTTGGTGGAGGGACGCCGGCGGCGCATCGCATCCAATCGTTCATAACTTCACAGGAGGACTCCAATGAGTCTATTTACCAACAGGCTGCGACCGGCGAAACGTGCGGTCTGGATAGTTCTCGCGGCCCTGGCCGTCGCCGCCGCCATGGCAGTGCAAGGCCCGACACCGGCATCGGCTTACACCGCCCTTCTCGAAATCGAATGCAACGAAAACCCGGTCACCGAGGGTGACACGTACCGGCTGCACATCGAAAAACCCGGGGACATGAGTTGGCAGCCGTTGTCGATACGTAATGAGACGATGAAGGTTTACTGGACCACGGAGAGCGACACCGCGTGGGAATCCGACTACCGGCCTTTGCATCACGAGGGACAGGCCAGCAATCACTTCCAGAGCTGGAACGGGCGGATGGGTCGCACCTTCTACACCACCGAGGATGATCTGTCGGAACTGACGGAGTGGTTCACGGTCAAGGCTGAGAACGCTGCAGACGGCGGAACCGTCGGGGATGCGGACCCGGCCGACGACGAGGAGGTTGGAGAATGCCGCATCGAGATCGCTGACGACGATGGGCCGGGTTCGTACCTTACCCGGATCATTGCGTATCCCGACAACGCCACTTACAAACGAGGCGATATCATCGATTTCAGCGTGCATTTCACGCACGAGGTGATCGTTACGGGCGGGACGCCAACCCTGGGCCTGCATGTGGGGGAAGGGACAGGGGACGAACCGAACCGCTACGCCACCTTGCAGCCTGGATCCGGACACTTGACACCGTTTCAATTCGGATATTACACACTGTTTTTCCGCTACCAGGTTGGGCCTGATGACCTTGACCCGGACGGCATTTCGGTGCCGTCCGGCGAGTTCGGCGGAACCGGCAAGATCACGAGAAGGTGGAATGACGGCGACCTGAACCAGAAATACCACGGGGTGGTCGGCGGCTCCCAACGAAAGGTGCTGGGCCAAACGCACGTCACGAACGTGTCGATGGCATCCACTCCCGAGCGCGGCAATACCTACCGCCGCGGGGAGAACATCGAGGTCGCAGTCCGCTTCAGTCAGCCGGTTCAGGTCAACGGGTCCGTGTATCTGCGATTGAAGGTTGGCGACGGCCCCGGCTTCCTGAAGCAGGCCCCGTACCATCGCGGGTCCGGCACCGACACGCTGGTTTTCAGGTACCCGGTCAACGCGGTGGACCTTGACACCACCGGTATCACGGTGGCCCCTGGGGTCAGCGATTCCGGAGAGCCGAATGGCATCCTGGGTTCCGGTTCGATCGTGCACGTACGAAACGGTAACGAGCACCCGGTACATATCTCTTATGACGCGTTGATCGATCGGCCACATCACAAGGTGGACGGCAGGGCCTACGTCAAGCGCGTGTCCATCACTTCGGAGCCGGAGGATGGCGACCACTACACGGCTGGCGAGGAAATCCTTGTCGGCCTGACCTTCGACCGGGCAGTTTCCATCGAACCGAGACCCGCCATCGCCATTGAGGTTGGGGAAAACGAAAAGCGGGCACAGTATCGCCGCGGATCTTTTTCCAAAACATTGGTGTTCAGGTACGAAGTGGACGAGGAAGATATTGATCTTGATGGCATATCGGTGCCGCAGCAGAACGGTTTCAAAGGGAGCGGGCACGTCTGGGAGGCCGATACCAGGTTCGGAGTCAACGAAAGCATCCCGAAACTCGCCCACCAGTCCGCCCACCGGGTGAACGGCGCCCTGCCCACCGTCATTGCCAGCCAGATTGTTTCGCAGCCCGCCAGCGGCGACGTGTACGGGTTTGGGGAAACCATCGAGATCGCGCTGGAGTTCGATGACGAGGTGGACGTTGTGGGCCAGCCATCGGTCACCATACTGCTGGATGATAGCGATGACCCCGAGCGAAGCGCCGTTTACAACCGAGGATCCGGCACTGACACCCTGGTCTTCGCCTACACCGTGCAGTCTGCGGATTTGGATCTTGAAGGCATCGCGCTACCTGAGCGGGACAGTGACGGATTTGAACCGGCGACGGCTCAGGTCTACCAGGCGGGCACCGAAAACGCCGTCACCGGGCACATTGTCGGCTTCGACGACGCGATGGGTCACCAGGTGGATGGACGCCCCGGGGTAACCGCCGTCGCCATAACGTCCGCGCCGGAGCGCGGCGGGGTTTACCGCGCCGGAGAGACGGTCTCGGTCTCGATGACTTACGACCGCCCGGTGGTGGTCGATGGCACACCGTCCATAGCGCTGGAGATCGGCGATCACCACGCTGAGGCGACCTACCGCAACGGTTCAGGGACGAACACCATCGAGTTCGGCTACGACGTGCAGGTTCACGACCGGGACGTCGACGGTTTCGCCCTGCCGCCCGGTGAAGGCCAAAGTTTCCACGACGGGACCATTTGGTCGGCTGGGCGAGAAATCCAGTTGGTTGCAACGTACCCTGGGTTTGCCAGCCAGGAAGCCCACCGAATTGCCGAACAGGTGTACGTGACCCAAATCTCCCTGGGTTCCGACCCGGGAGACGACGATACCTACGAGCCGGGGGACGTCATCCAAGTTCTGGTCAGGTTTGATGATGAAGTCACCGTGACCGGCACGCCCCAGCTGTTCCTGGCCGTCGGCGGTTCCTCTGTTACGGCGGACTTCCAGGGTGTTCACAACCCGCCCGACGACACGGCCCCCTCCACGGGAGAGGAGCTGGCTTTCGCGTACACGGTGCGGGATGGCGACGAAGACGACAACGGCATCACAGTCGAGGCAAACTCGCTGAACCCGCACGGCGGTTCCATCCTGGACACCTCGGACCAAGACGTCCTCCTGCGCCACGACGCCGAAACGTTCTACGGCCATCGTGTAGGCGTCGTGCCGCCCGTCCTGGTAGCCGCCTGGACCTCCGAGGACGGCCAGGAGGTGATCCTCACCTTCAGCGAAAACATCCACGTCCGCCCCGACGTGCGCACGTTGAGCGCTTTCACCGGCGTTGCGCTGAGTTCCTACCCGCGCGTTCTCATCGACACATTCGTCGATGGACACCGGGCCTACACCCACGGGCCGACGATTTCCGGCGCGGAAATGGTCATCAAGATGGACACGTTCATCCGGCCAGGCCAGCGGGTCACCGTCAGCCACGACGACGTGTTCGCCAGGGATCTGCCCGGGATACTGGTCGATGACGATGGCAACGCCCTCATGCACTTCGACGAGCGGGTGGTCTCCAACCGCTCAACGCTCAGTGCAGATACTCAGGAATTGTTGCCGGCGCTCAGCGCGTACAGCCTCACCATCGCGGAGGGCGGAACCGGCTCTTACAGCGTCGTGCTGGGCGCCCAGCCTGACGGGAATGTTGAAGTGGATCTATCGATTTCTCCGTCCGGTCATCTGACGGCCAACGTGGAGAAACTCACCTTTACGCCGGAAAACTGGGACAGCCCGCAAACGGTCACGCTGACCGCCGGCACGGACGACGATGCTCTCAACTCCTGGCACGAAATACTCCATACCTCTGACGTGGAAGCATTCGTGGTCGGCCACCTCAAGGTGCTGACCGAGGACGAGTAGGGGACTCGCAACCCCAATGCTCCAGGCCCCGGGATATGGGTATTCCAGCCCAGCCCGGCGTCGCAAAGCATTGTGCTCGTGGCGGGTTTTGTGGACGCTTGACCATTGAGGTCAGCCGATGGTTTGGGTTGGGTCGTCCATAAAAACAGACCCAACCCGAAGCTGTGGCCACCCGCGAAGATGTAACGCAACGCCAAACGCCGGGCATTTAGCGGGCTCATCTGCCCCACGGTGTTTCGGACCAACATAACCAAAAGGGAGGTGTGAAAAGGACCACCACCGCATGCATTGCGGCCATAACGACGCTCTCAGCAATAACGAGCTGACTGTTGGGGCGAGAATAAACGCCTTGACGCTCTGAAGGAAATAACTGTGTTTTACAGCATCAGGCATCATGCCATCTATTACAAAACCATACTTGCCATCCCACTGACCATATTGATTGCAATCATCGCGCTCTTCCTCGGCAACCACGACATCGTCAGCGGTTCGGTCTTGAGGCCGGAAAGCGGCATCGACCTCTCCGGGCAGATCGGCTCCGGCACGCCCGAGGGTGTCTGGTCCAATGGCTCCACTATCTGGGTGGTGGACAATGACAATGACAGGCTCGTCGCCTACCACCGGTTCACCGGCAATTATCTTGCCGCCAAAACGATACAGTTGGACACCGTCAACGGGAATGCCAGGGATATCTGGTCCGACGGCTCGACCGTATGGGTATCAGACTGGGACGACACAAAGCTGTACGCCTATGGCCTTTCTTCCGGGAACCGCCGGCCAGACATCGACATCGATTTGACGAACCACAACGACGCGCCCCGAGGGATCACCGGGCTGGACGACACCATCTGGGTTGTCGACAAGGACGATACCTGGGTTTACGCCTACAGCCTTTCCGACGGCAGCCGCCTGCAGGATGCGGAGTTCGACCTCAACGGTTCCAACGACCATCCCTGGGGTATCTGGGCCGGCGACTCTGGCATCTGGGTCAGCGATCTGGACGACGACCGCTTGTACGCCTACGACTCCAGCTCGGGCGCGCACGAACCATCCAGGGACTTGCGTCTGCCCCTGGACAACCGCGACCCAAGAGGGATCTGGGCGGACGGCGAAACCATGTGGATTGTGGATGAAAACGATAAGCGCATCTACGCCGTCTACTACCGGCATTTCAGGCACACCGATGACGAAATCGACATCAGCGCGGTGAATGACCCGGCCGGCATCTGGACCGACGGGGACACGATTTGGGTCGTGGATGCCGGCGCCACCCCCGCCCGGAAGCTTCTCGCGTACAGCCTGTCGGACGGTTCTCGCGACGTTTTGAAGGACACGGTCCTGGACTCGAACAATCAACATCCGGTCGACATTTGGTCGGACGGTGATCACGTTTGGGTCCTCGACGCCGAGGATGACTTCGTTTATGCGTACGTGCTGGGCAGCGGCGACGGCGTGAAAATGAACGACAAGTCGTTCAGTTTGCCGCAGTTTATGAGCGACGCGGAGGGCATTTGCGTCGACGGTGATGTGATGTTCGTGGCGGAACCGGGCACGACTCTCCTTTTCGCCTATTCCGTTTCACTCGGAAACCACCAACTCGGGTGGTACATCAAACTGGACTCGGAAAACACGAATGCGCGGGGCCTCTGGTGCGACGGCGAGACCATTTGGGTGCTGGATACTGCCGACGCCCACGTCTACGCCTACGAGCTCAATTACCGGGACCCAGATTTCGATACCGAAACCGTGTACCGCAAAGAAAGCATGGAGTTCCGGGTATCACCTCACAACACCGGGCACGCCTCCGGCTTCACCGGACACGGCCGGCGATTCTGGGTGGCCGACGTGGACGACGACCTGCTGTACGCCTACGGCGGGCTGAACACCCCTCCTGCTTTTCCGCAGACAACCGTTGAATTCCTGATCCATGAGACCACCAATGCCGGCAGCATGGTCGGCACCGTGCCTTCCGCCATCGACGTGGAAGGCGACAAATTGACCTACTGGGCTCTTGGCTCAATTGCGGGCGATTTCACCATCCGCGAAAAGACCGGGAGGATACTCGTTGGAGACTCGCCGCCCAGCTTTCAAAACGGCAACGAATACTCCTTCACCGTGTACGTGAGCGATGGCAAGAGCCCTTTGGACGGCGTGGATGACCGGGCTGACGATGCTATCCGCGTAATCATCAGGGTAATGGAAAACGCCGACCCCAAGTTCAACATCGACGACGGCGCCATTTTCACCGTTGACGAGGACCACAAGTCTGGACGAAAAATCAAGAAGGTGCTGGTGAACGACCGTGACGGCGACTCGCTCAGCTTTCAGGTTGATTTCCAACATTCCGGCAGTGACACGCCGCCGTTCTTTATGGACGGCAAGCTGCTCAAGCTCAAGTCCGATGAGACCCTGGACTACGAGAGCCGTCATTGGTACCCCTTGATCATACGGGTGAAGGACAACAAGGACGACCAGGGAGAACCCGACGACGCGTGGGATGATTCCGTGAAGTTAACCGTGGAGGTGATCAACGTCGAAGAGCCCGGCGCAATCGCCTTGAGCAGCGCCCAACCCGTGGTTGACATACCGATGGCGGCAACCGCCACTGACCCGGATCACGTCGTCGTTGACGAGGACACTCCTATCGATTGGACGGTGGAGAGAGGAACGGACCCCGTATCCGGGCCCTGGACTGAAGTAGTCGTTAGAGAGGTGAATACCTATTCGCTGGAGTACACGCCCGTGACAGCCGATGTCGGGCACTACCTGCGATTCACCGCCAGCTACCTGGACTACCACGTTACTGGTGATCGGAAGTCCGCTCAGGCAGTGACGGCCAACACGGTTGTGGCCGCCCAATCGGGGAACCAACCGCCAACCTTCGACGAAGGCTCGTCGACTTCACGGGATGTGCCCGAAGACGCCCCGATGCTGACACTGGTGGGGGCGCCGGTCACTGCGACCGGCGCCGACGGCACGACCCTCGAATACGGCCTGGCCTCCGCTAACACCAATCGGTTCAGCGTAACTTCCGGAGCTTCCGAGAGGTGGAACGCCGGGCAAATCCTGCTCATGAACAATTTTCGTCTCGACCACGAACTAGTGAACGCCTACCAACTCCGAATCACGGTACGCGACAATGTGGGCGCCGATGGAGAGCCCGACGACACATGGGACGCAACGATAATCGTCGGGATAAACATCACCAACGTGGAAGAGGCCGGCACGGTGACGATTTCCACCGGCTTCCCGGAGGAAAACGTCCCGCTCTCCGCGTCGCTGACCGACCCCGACGGCGAAGTTGCCAACGTCACCTGGCAGTGGCAACGCGCCGAAACCAAAACGGCGGGCACCTGGGACCCCATCAGCGACGCAACTTCCAGCGACTACAAGCCCACGCTCGATGATGTGGGCAAGTTCCTGCGCGCCCAGGCGACTTACGACGACGGAGAGGGCACCGGCAAAAGCGCGGCCGGCGTTAGCGCCAGCGCGGTGGTCACCGCGAGCAACGACCCGCCGGAGTTTAACGAGGGTTCAACCGCCAACCGTTCGGTAACGGAGTACGCATCGGTCGGCACTCCAGTGGGCCCGGCGGTAACGGCCACCGACCCGGACGGCGACAGCCTGGTTTACAGCCTGGCCGGAAACTCAGGTTCCAACGCGTTTGCCATCGACCCAGCCACCGGTAGAGTAACGGTAACTGCCGGGCAATTGCTGGATTACGAGACGAATCCGACCACGGTCCTGACCGTGCAGGTATCGGACGGGAAGGACGCGGTTCATATCGCGGACCACGTCATCGACGACACCATCACCGTTACCGTCAACCTGATCAACATCGATGAGCCAGGCGTGGTAACCCTGGACTCGAAAGAACCCGAGGTGGGCAGCGCGATCACCGCTACTTTGACCGACCCGGACGGTGGCCTTGCGTCAATTCAATGGCAGTGGTCGAAGTCTGAGACCGGTTCCACCAACTGGGAGGACATTTCCGGCGCGTCGGCGAACATCTACACGCCTACCACCGACGCCGCCGGCATGTATCTGCGTGTTATGGTGACGTACGCGGATGGCGAGGGTTCCGGCAAGTCCGCCAGCGCCGCGACGTCCCGTCCGGTGCCCGTCAGTGTGCGCGGCAGCAGCGGATCGTCGGGTGGTGGAGGATCTCAACCGAGGCCGACGGATCCGGAGCTCGATTTCTACGAGCAGTGTTTGCGCGATGAGCGGGCCGGCACGGTGGCCACTTGCGGCCGGAATGCCTTCGCGTCATACCGGGTCGAACTGGACGGGCGCTACACCATCAACTGGGAGGAATGGGACACGGCCCATCCCGACGTCACGGGTTACACCATCCTCATCAACGAGTTTGTATACAAGACGTACTACGACGGAGGCGTGGAAGTGAGCGACGAGGACCTAGCCGATGTCTACGAGAATTGCCAATTCGCAAACGGCCGGTGGGATTGCCAGGGGCGCTTGAAGAGCAACTACTTCCAGGACATGCACGGGAACCCCACACAGGTCCGCGTCGTGGCCCAGAATGTTGACCAGACCGAGTTGAATTACGTTCTCGACAAGTCCGGCAGGTGGACTTCCGATCAGACCTACCACCGCTGGAGCGGCGACGCAAGCGACCCGAGCAACGAACCCACGGAGGTTCCATACCGAAGGATGAAATTCGAGATGGACCTGTATCACTTCCAGGCACATGGAGGATCCGGTGGGAGAGGCACCGTGTTGATCGACGGCGCCAACGGGTTTGGAGAGGCGCCCGAATAGCGCAGAAGGCCTCTTGATTAACGACAATTAGCCCATGGCCTCAATAAAAGGGTTACTTTTGGGCAGTAATTGCCGCAAATGGAATGCTACCGAAAATCGTGAGGCGTTCGTGTGGCAGGAGGCATGAGCAGGATGGCGAAGCGTGAGTTACTGGCATCAAATTGCTACACGCCACAGCGTCCCGATGCCGCCTGCCAGCGTGCCCTCGACGTCGACCTCATCGACGTGAACCGGGTGGAGTGCCGGCTGCTGGACGCAGTTTTCTCCCTGGAGTTTCTGGACAAGCACGAGCACGTGCTCTTGGTGGGACCGGCTGGCGTGGGGAAGAGCTTTCTCGCCCAGGCCCTAGGCTACTCGGCCATCCGCGCCGGACACACCGTCCGCTTCGTCCACGCCGACGATTTCTTCAAGTCCATGGCCCAGGCCAGGGTGGACAACTCGCTGGACCGCGCCTTCCGGTCTTTCCTCACCTCCGATCTGCTCATCCTGGACGACCTCGGGCTGCACCGGCTCACCCCACAGCAACCGGCGGACCTGTACGAGCTCATCCTCAATCGCCACCGGGCGTCAAGCTTCGTCATCACCAGCAACCGGGCCGTGGACGAATGGCTGAGCCTCTTTGACGACCCCATCCTCGGCAATAGCGCCCTGGACCGTCTGGCCAA